>CAYZHZ010000200.1:0-2505 GCA_964477625.1 uncultured Salinibacterium sp. | reverse complement strand
CCTCGCCTCGCCGAGGGCGGCATGCTGTGGGTCTCCTGGCCGAAGAAGACGTCAAAACTGTTCGTCGACCTCACCGAGGACGGAATCCGCAAGATCTGCCTGCCGATGGGCCTTGTCGATGTGAAGGTCTGCGCCGTCGACAATGACTGGTCCGGCCTCAAGCTGATGCGCCGCAGGACATGATCGTCCACGTCGCGGCAGCGGATGACCCTCGCCTCGCGCCCTATCGAATTCTCCGCGACAACCAGGTCGCCCGCGACACGGATGGCTTCATCGTCGAAGGCGCCATCGCGCTCGAACGCCTGATCGAGTCCAAGCGCTTCCCGCTCGTTTCGATGTTCCTGTCGGAGACCGCCGCCGAAAGACTGGCTCCGTTGGTTGCGCGCATCGATGCATCAATTCCCATCCACGTCGGAACGCAGGCGGCGATGGATCAGGTCACCGGCTTCCACATCCATCGCGGCGTCCTCGCCCTCGCACGACGCCAGGCGATGACCACCGCAGGCGAACTGCTGGCGCGGCACGCGAATGGGCCGTTGACGCTTCTCGTCGTGATCGGACTCTCAAATCATGACAATGTCGGCGCCTGCTTCCGAAATGCCGCCGCGCTCGGCGCAGACGCCGTGCTGCTGGATGCATCCAGCTGCGATCCACTCTATCGCAAGGCGATCCGCGTCTCGTCCGGCGCGTCGCTCTCCCTGCCCTTCGCGCATGGCGGAACCGGCGAGGAACTCATCTCGCTGCTCACCGCGCACGCCACTGAATGCTGGGCGCTGACACCATCCGGAGGCGACATCCTCGCGAAGACCAAGCCGCCAGCCAGACTTGCCCTCGTGCTCGGCGCGGAGGGCCCGGGCCTACCTGAAGCCCTGATGCAACGGTGCCGACGCGTCTCCATTCCGATGGCGGCCGGCATGGACAGTCTCAACGTGGCAACGGCAGGGGCCATCACTCTCGCTCATGTAATGGCGAGCCGCGCCGGTTGACAGCGCCTCGCCGCCTCAGCAACGTTTGCATGTCGGGTCGCTGAACGACCTAGGGAGTCTTCCTTGCTTCGTTTCCTGTCCGTGTCTGTCATCGCATTCGCGCTTGTCGCCTGCACGCCAGCGACCGAGGAGGCAGCTTCCGGCGCGGATGTGCCTACCCCCCGCAACCCCTTCTTCGGCACATGGGAGGTTACCCGCGCGCGGATCGCCCCCTGGCTGAAGGAAGGCGAGCCGGAGCCCGAGGCCGATCCGGCATTCACCCGGTTCTCGCTGCAGGCCGATGCATCCAGCGGACCGCCCCTTCTGACGTGCGATGATCCGCAATACGCGACCAACATGGTGTCCCCCCGCGGCTTGTTCGAGGGCAACCTGCCCGATCCTGCCGCCGATGCTGTGGCGCTGGGCTTCGTCTCGCCCGATATCACCGTCCTGTCTTTCTCCTGCAAATCGGGAACGGCCGATGTCGGCCTGGATTTCGCGATGCTGGACGACGGCCAGATCATGCTCGGGTTGGACAATGTGATCTACACATTCGCGCGCACGGGCGACTGACGCAGCCTCCACAACCCTGGCCGTTAACCCTTCGCTAACCCGGCGCGGCGCAATCGTTAACGTCTGGAGGCTGGGGTCGATGCGCGTCCTCGTGACTGGCGGTTGCGGATTTGTCGGTTCGACCGTTGTTCGGCTCGCGGTCGAACGCGGATACAATGTCCTCAACATTGATCGCCGCCGCAAATCCAATCCCACGCCCGCGCTTGGCCCGATCGGCAATCGCGAAGGTTATGCCCGCCTCGAAGCCGACGTGACTGACCGCGCCCTCATGCGCGCCGTTGTCCGCGAGTTCGCGCCCGACACCGTAATTCACCTCGCCGCCCCCGAAAGCGACGACCCAGCCGCCTTGCTGGATGGCGAAATTGGCGGCGCGTTCTCCATGCTCGAAGCCGCACGCGGCTGGTTCGAAAGCGCGCCAGCGTCGGTGCGCGGTCGCTTCCGCCTGGTGCATCTCGAACGCGCAGAGTCCGACATGCCCGACCCGCTGGAACGCTCGCAGGCCGTGAAAGGCGCCGCTTCGACGCTCATCGAACGCTGGGCCCGCGCAACAGGCATGCCCGCTGTCACCTGCGTCGCGGGCGCAGCCTTCGGCCCATGGCAGCAACGCACCTCCCTGCTGTCGCGCCTGCTGGCGGCATTGATGCACGACCAGCCCTTCGCCATCCCGGCTGCGGGGGAAACCGTTCGCGACTGGCTGCCCGTCCGCGATCTCGCCGAGGCCATCCTCGCCGCCGCCACCGCACCCGACGCGGAAGGCCGCGTCGACATTTCCGTCGGGGCCGAGCGACGCGACATCGATATCGCTGAATCGATCTGCGGCCTGCTGGACGAACGCCTGCCGCGCGCATCGGGTGCTCCATGGTTCAGCCTGGTGAAAACCGAAGGCAGCCCCCGCTCCGCCCTGTCGAACCCGATGCTGGATTCCAGCGAGGCCGAGCGCCTGCTCGGTTGGCGCCCGCACGGCTTC
>CAYZHZ010000199.1:0-2581 GCA_964477625.1 uncultured Salinibacterium sp. | reverse complement strand
TCTCGGTGAAGACCTATCCGTTCGACAGGCACCAGCTGACCATCGAGATCGAGGACCAGGCGTGGGACGCCAACCGCCTCGTCTACTCGCCTGATGAAGTGACGATGAACCCCGAGATCAGCTTGCCCGGCTTCGAGATCGGCAAGCCGACGCTGGTGGTGGAAAACAAGCCCTACCCCACCAATTTCGGCGAAGTCGGCACGCCCGACCCGGAAGCCTATTCGCGGGCCATCGTCTCGATTCCGATTGCCCGCCCCGTCGCCTCCGGCGTCACCAAGGCGTTGCTGCCGGTGTTCATCGTCGTTCTGGTCGCCGCAGCCGCCCTGCTGCTGAAGCCCGAACATGTCGAGGCGCGTGTGGGCCTTTCGATCACCGCGCTGCTGACGCTTGTGGCGTTGCAGTTCAGCGCGCAGGCGGCCCTGCCCGATGTCGGCTACCTCTTGATGCTCGATCAGGTCTATCTCGCCTCGTATGGCTTCGTGCTGCTGGTCGTCGCGCTATTGGTGATGACAACGGGCAATGCAGAGGAGGAGAAGGAGCTGGCGGGCGCCCATGCGATTGCGCAGGGCGGCTGGCGAACGGCCTTCCTGTCGGTCCTGCTATACACCGCCGTGATCGCGCTGGTGCTGTGGCTGAACCTGTCCGCGCCAGAAGCCTGACGACGAAGCTGAACGGCCTGACTCAAACATACCGCGACTAATCGCTGTTTCGCCCCAATTGGCGCCGCAGCGCGGCCCCATTCCGGTGCGACAACCTGACACTGCGGAGCACGGCACAACGCTGGCCCGCAGCGAAGGGGACCGACGTGCGCAACTCCATCCGCCTCATCCTGTCCGCGCTGATCATCAGCGGCGTGACGTATGCGGCGGCTGGCGCGCCTGTCCCTTCATCTGCCCAGATCTCGGCCGAGGCGGCTCCGACCCCGCCGGCCATCTTCGCCTTCCTCGCAAACTGACGCTGCACCCATCCCTCCATCCTGGGGAACAGGACCATGAAGACCCGCACCGCCATCGCCGCCCTTCTCGCCCTCACCACTGCAGGCGCGGCCCTCACCACGGCTGCTTTCGCCAAGCCTCCGGTGAACCCGTCCATTCACTCCTACATCCTGCTCGACCGCACCGGCTCGATGGAGCCGATCTGGTCTGAGGCGCTCTCCTCGGTGAACGCCTATGCCGATGGCCTTGCCTCGCTCGACGGCGGCCCGCGCGTTGACGCCGACATCACCCTCGCCGTGTTCGACGCGCAGGACGGCCTGCAGTTCGACGTGCTGCGCAAGGGTGTCGACGCCGAACGCTGGAACGATGTCACCACCAACGAAGTCAGCCCGCGCGGCATGACGCCCCTCTACGACGCCATCGGCCGCATCGTGTCGCTGGCGGAGAAGGATCGCCCGGAAAAGGCGATCATCGTGATCATGACGGATGGCGAGGAAAACTCGTCTACCGAGATGAACAATGCCGCCGCCAAGGCCGCGCTGGATCGCGCCCGCGCCAAGGGATGGGAAGTCGTCTTCCTAGGCGCCGAGTTCTCGAACTTCGACGACGCTGTCGGCGTCGGCCAGACCTCCTCGCGCAACATGGCCGTGTCGAAAGACCAGCTGTCGGACTCGATGGACCGCCTTGCCGACAAGTCGAAAGCCTTCGCCGCCGGCGCGGCTCCGTCGGTCGAATGGAACGATGAAGACCGCGCCGCTGCCAAGGAAGACGAGGTCCAGCAACGCAACAACCAGGGCAACCAGCGCCGCTGATCCCTTTGGGCGTGGGGACGCCTCCGGATCGGTGACCCCGATCCACAACCGGCCAGCGGCGGCCTCTCCCCCGCCCGCTGGCCGGGCCATTTCAGGGATGCTATCGGATCGTCCGGCGAAGCGCGCCGGGGCGCATCGCCAGGGGACGAAACATGATGATCCGCACCGCACTCGCTGCATCGCTTCTCGCGCTCACCGCTTGCCAGCCCGCCGCTGCGCCCGCGCCGGATGCGGCGCCGCCCGCCGGCGAACCCGTCGCCGGCGCGCCGCAATCCGGGCAACCGGCTCCGGGTGATGACTGCGCGCTTACGGTCGAGCGGGCCTGGGGCCCGATAGGGCCAAGCGATCATCCTTCCTATCGTGTGAAGGTGTGGACCACGGGATCCGTTTGCGAATCCAGCGTCGTCACGCTCGCGATCTTCGCACGCGATGGCTTTCCGATCTACACATGGGCGGGGGCCACACAATTCCTGTTCGCCCTGAGAGACGCGAAGACAAAGGCCGAGATGGCCACAGCGATGGAAGAATGGATCGGCCCCGACAACCAGCCGCCCGAGCTGACCGGCACGCTGCCGCCATGGGAAGAAACGGACGGCCAGCCCAAAGCCGCCGAATTCCCCTTCATGCCCAACATGGAGAAGGCGGAGTATGACGACCTGCGCAAGCAGAACCTCCATATGCTCTGCTATCCGCAGGGCATCGAAAGTTCGCTCTGCGTCGTCTTGTGGCCCGGAGAAGATGGCGCACCGTCGATGGTGCAGGAAATCGGCCTCTGGCGCTTCCCGGGCTGACGTCTAGAAATCCGCGCACGTCGTCCGGTCGGTGCGCAGCACG
>CAYZHZ010000198.1:0-2614 GCA_964477625.1 uncultured Salinibacterium sp. | reverse complement strand
CCGGATCGACGAACGACTTGAAGCCCGCGATCTTGAGGCCGGTCAGGTGCAAGGCAATTTCCGTTTTGCCCACAAAACCGGGCTTCCGGCCCCCTTACGGGCGGCAGGCGCAAGGGTCAATGCCCGTCGCCAGAGGAGGGAGAAGCAGGGGGAGAAGCCGCCGTCGCAACCGCCGCGTCCAGCGCCGCCGGGAGATCGTCCAGCGTCTCGAGCTCCAGCTTCACCCCGTTGATTGCAAAGCTCGGCGTGCCGGTGATGTCGGCCGGCGCCGCCTGCACGCCGGCGCGGGTCATCTCGACAATGCCCTCATGGTCCAGGCAGGTGCCGACCTCGTCCTTGTCGAGCCCATACATCTCGCCAATCGCGCGCAGTTCCTGCTGCAACAGCCACGGATCGCGCGCGGCGGAAATCAACGTGTCCTGCGCATCGAAAAGCGTGCCGATCACGTCGAAATACCTCGCTTCCCCGGCACAGCGCGCAATCGCCTCGCCCGCCAGCGCAATGCCCACCGGCTGCGTCGGCATCATGATGAACCGCAGCTTCACCTTGCCGGTGTCGATGTAGGTTGTCTTCAGGTCCGGAAACACCTGCGCATGAAACGCCTGGCAATGACCACAGGTTGTCGAGGCGTACTCGACCAGCGTCACCGGCGCAGCCGGATCGCCCAGAACAGCCTCGCCCATGAAGGGCGCAATCGTCACCGTCTGGTGCGGCTCGGGTTCCCGCGCTGCTTCGCAAGCTGAAAGTCCGAACGCCAGCAGAGCGGCGAGGGCGCGAACCTTCATGTTATTCCGCAGGCGGTGTGGGTTGCGCAGGCGCCGTCGGCGCGACGGTGGTCGGCGCAACCGTGCCCGGCGCATCGGTCGGCGCCGGCGGCGGCGCGCCCGGATTCAGCTTGGCTTCGATCGCCGCGACAATGTTGTCGTAGATCGGGTTCTCGACCCGCACGCCATCGACGAAGATCGACGGCGTCGAGTTCACCTGGAAGTTGGTCGACGCGTCGTCGCGCGACTTCCTGATCGACGCGTTGAGAGCGGGCTGGTGGTCCATGCACGTCGTGGCCTCGTCCAGCGTCAGGCCATTGCGTTCCGCCAGCGGACCCAGCACCGTTCCGGCCTCGCCGCGCTGGGCCGCTTCGAGGATATCCTGCTGCGCCGTGAAAATCGCATCCACCATCTCATGGAAGTGCTCGGCGCCCTTGCAGCGTGCGATCGACGCCAGCACGACGCCGAACCCGTTCACCGCCTTGCCGTTGGCATCGGCTTCAAGCGGGAAATCGCGATAGATGTAGCGCACCTTGCCCGTGTCGATGTACTCGCGCTTCAGGCGCGGCAGCGTCTGCTTCGCGAAATCGCGACAGGCATGGCAGGTGAGGGCGGCGTACTCGACCAGTTCCACCGGAGCATCGGCGCTGCCCATCGGCACATCGCCCAACACCGGGTTCACCGGCACCGGCGTGAAGTTCGATTGCGGTCCGGCGGTTTCCCCGCCGCAGGCTGCCAGCACGGCCATGGCCAGCACGCCGGCAGCGATGCTCGCCGAGCGGCGGAACGAAACAGTCTTGATCGCGAATGTCATGGGCAGGCTTTCCTCACCAATTCGGGTCGTTTTGGCCAAACCGGCACCCGCGGTCAACAAAGACACGTTCCCGATGGCGTTATTGCGACAGGCATTCGTGAATGCTGAGAGAGTTTCCCCACCTGTCCTCCCCGTAAACGGGGAGGGACCCTGAGGCGCCACCGGCCTTCGATGTTAGGTAGGTTCTCTCGACGAGGTCCCTCCCCGTTTACGGGGAGGACAGGTGGGGAATCTCTCCCCAAACGCCATTCTCAAGACTTCCTCATCCCCGTCAGCACCGCCTCGCCGAGCCCGCCCAGCGCCTTCCTCAAAGGCGTGTCCTTCACCGGCGCCAGCCGCTTCACCATCTCGGCCCGCTGTTCCGGCGTCAGCGGCCGGGGGATCACCAGCGACAGCTGTTTCGGCGCCGCCGTCTGCACGATCTTCAGCGCCTTGATCTTCGAGCCCGACGCGAGGTTCACCCGCTCCAGGATATGCTCCTTGGCATGCTGGATGATCGGCGCCGCCGCCGATGGCGCGCGCAGGTGCAGCACCCCGCCGCCCTTGCCCTTGGCCACCCGCACCGGCTCGGTCACCGCCGCCAGCTTCAGCCCGACAATCTCCGCCCAGCGCGACTTCAGCGTTTCGGGCGCCGGCCCCGCATCCTTCAATATCGGCCGCAGCGCCCGGTTCAGCGCCACCCCCATCGGCTTGGCCGGCCGATAGACTGGAACAGTCCGCACGGCCGCAAGGCGGGCCTCCGCCTCGCGTTCCTTCTCGCGTTCATCCCAGTCGGTGGTCATGTCTCTTCTTGCCACTGAACCGGTTTCGTCGGAATGGCCCATGTCAGACCGCGCCGGGGCCCCGTCCGCTAAAAGCATGTCCGCCAACAGCCTGAAGAAGCTGCTCACTGCTGTGGATCGCTGGTACCGGCGGCAGGGGCGGAAGCTTCCCTGGCGCATCGGCCCGGCAGAGCGCGACGCCGGCCAGACGCCCGACCCCTACCTCGTCTGGCTCTCCGAGGTGATGCTCCAGCAGACCACAATTCCCCACGCCA
>CAYZHZ010000197.1:1350-2690 GCA_964477625.1 uncultured Salinibacterium sp. | reverse complement strand
GACATGGGAGACGCCAACCTCGCGGCGCTCGGCCGGCATGGCATGGCGGCCAAGGGATCGCCCGTGTTCATCCAGGCGTTCGAGCCGGACTTCGTGAAGGCGATGAATGCGAAGACGGAGCTGCCGGTCGTGATGCTGATCGGGGACCAGGCTTCGTATGACTCGATCATGGCGCGACCGGATGCGCCGTTCTGGGATGGGCTGGGCCCGAACATCGGCCTGCTGTTCGGCGCGGACGGAAAGTCGAGCGGCGTTGTCGAGGCGAGCCATGCGAAGGGCATTCCGGTTCATCCGTGGACGTTCCGCGACGATCAGCCCGTGAATGGCGAGGCGATCGAGGCGACGATGAAGCGTTATCTCGCGCTGGGGATCGACGGGTTCTTCACGGACTTTCCGATCACGGGTTACCGCGTTCGGAACGAGGTGACGTTCGCGCCGTAGGGACCGCCGCTTGCCTGCCGGCCAGCGTGAGGCGCATAATCCCCAGCATATAGGGGTGTCGGGATGAGCGACAGCAATCTGCCGGGACCAGACAAACCTTCGGATCGCAAGTGGGACTGGAGCAATCCGCAGACGGTGCTTGCCGCGCTGGGGATCGTGGCCGGCCTAGCCGGAAGCGTGTTCGGCGTCGCGATGGCGGCGCCCTATGGCCAGGACCTTCTGTGCAAGTCGTTTGGCGTTTCCTGTCCGCGGGTGGAGTTCAGGAACCCGCGGCTGTCCGTGAATGCGATCGACTTCGATGGCTGGTGCGCCGACTGGTTGAACCAGCAGGCGAAGCAGGAATTCCCGCCGCCGGGATACACCGGATCGGTGATGGACTGTTCCCTGGATTTCTCCGTTGCAGGCCCGCCGGGTTTCGGCGGGCAGATCGCAAACTCTGGTATCGAGCCAGGCGGTTCCGGCGGAGTGGCGGGCCATGGCGGCATGCTGCTCGCCGTGCATCTGTCGATGGAGAATGCCGCGACGGCGTCGGACACGCCGGTCACGCTGCGCGTCCTCTGCCGGCGAAGCGATACGGCGACAGAGCAGATGGCGCCAGTTCCGTGCGAGTTGAGCCCGCCGCGATATGATGCAGCCGATCCATTCGGCGAGCGCCTGGCCTATAGCTGGCAGCGGGCCGAGGGCGACGAGGCGCCGCTGCCGCAAGGCGCCATTCAGGCCGTGATCCGCAAGGATGAACTCGACTTCATCCAGCGCTGGCGGCTGGATATCGACAATCATCCCAACGCCAATCTGCCGCCGGGCCTGTATAGTGTGGAGATTGCCGCCGGATCGCCCGGTGAATCGGTGGAGCCGATACGCATCGGAGCCACTTTCGAAGTCTATCCGCCAAGCTAGGC
>CAYZHZ010000197.1:0-1250 GCA_964477625.1 uncultured Salinibacterium sp. | reverse complement strand
TTCATGGCGATGGCGCCGCAGTGGGAGTTCCTGAACTTCCTCGAGCGCAAGGCGCGGGCCTATCGCGGCTTTCACCTGATGATGGAGACGGAGGCGACCGGCCTGATCATCGAGGGCAGCCGCGTGACGGGCGTGCGCGCGATGGGGCACGACGGCGAAATCGAGGTCGCGGCGCACCTGACTGTGGCGTGCGACGGGCGCGGATCGATCCTGCGCGCGGCGGCGGGGATGAAGGTGAAGGACCTCGGCGCGCCGCTGGACGTGTTGTGGTTTCGCCTGCCCCACCGGCCCCGCGATGGCGAGGAGACCGGGGGCTGGGTGGATGCTGGCGGGCTGCTGGTGAACATCTATCGCGGCAGCTACTGGCAGTGCGCGCATGTGATCCCGAAGGGCGGCGCGGAGGCCATTCGCGCGAAGGGTCTGGCAGCGTGGCGCGCGAGTGTTGCGAAGCTTGCCCCGGTGTTTGCGGACCGCGTGGAGGCGGTGGCCAGTTGGGATGATGTGAAGCTGCTGAACGTTCAGGTGGATCGGCTGGAGCGCTGGTATCGCGATGGGCTGTTGTGCATTGGCGACGCGGCGCACGCGATGTCGCCGGTGGGTGGCGTGGGTGTGAACCTCGCTGTGGCGGATGCGGTGGCGGCGGCGAATATGCTGTGGCGGCCGCTGGGCAATCGCGAGGTGAGCGAAATGGATCTTGCACGCATACAGAAGCGGCGCGGGTGGCCGACATGGATCATCCAGTCGGCGCAGGTGTTTGCGCAGAACAATTTTATTGCTCCGACGCTGAACGCCAAGGGCGAGGTGCGGGCGCCGTGGATCATGCGGAACCTGCAATCGATTCCGATTGTGCGGGATATTCCCCCGAAGCTGTTCGCGATGGGGTGGCGGCCAGAGCATATTGAGTCGCCGGATGCGGGGCGTTGAGCCTGTCGTTACGGCGCCGCTTTCGATTGCGGGATTGAGTGTTAGGCTCCGCGAAAACGGCGACAACAGCCGATCGGGAGAGCGCCATGATCCGTAGCAGCTTGCTGGCACTGGCCGGCGTTATCGTTCTTGCATCGTGTGGGCAGGCGGAAGCGCCGGCGCCCGAGGTGCCGGTTGTGGTTGATCTTTCGGTGAAGCCGGAGGAGCGGACGCCGCTGGATGAGTACGTCGCGAAGGCTGATCCTGCCTACAAGTGGGAGCTGATCGGCATGTATCCCGGCGATGGGCAGACGACCTATGTGCTGGAGATGACGTCGCAGACGTGG
>CAYZHZ010000196.1:0-2690 GCA_964477625.1 uncultured Salinibacterium sp. | reverse complement strand
TGTAGGGCCAGTCTGCATCGACGCCGAAATAGATGGCGGAGCCTTCGGGCTGGCCGGCGGCTTCGGCCTGACGGAGGGCCTGTTCGGCGTCTTCGCTGCCCCAGTTGTTCTCGAAGGTGCGGAAGCAGTTGTTGTAGTGCTGGAAGACGCTGCCGATGGAGAGGCCCTCGCCGATGATGATCTTCGCTTCCTCGAGCTGGAGGTCCTTGCCCACGAGGCTGGGCGGGATGTGGGAGTAATAGCGGAAGACGGTGCGGACGCCGACGGCGAAGAGCGCGCGGGCCTTTGCGGCGTCGAGGCGGGCGGCGGTGTCGGCGATGAGGGGGAAGCCGGTGTTGGCGGCGGCGGGTGGCGTTGGCTTTGATGACGTGGCGCAGGCGGCCAGCGTGGCTGCGGCGGAGCCAAGCAGGAAATTGCGGCGGCTGGCGATCATGATCGTCCTCCCACGTGTCCGATTGCGGACAAGGTAGCGCGGTCGTGTGACAGGCCAAGTGTCTGGACTGAGGCGAAGGTCATTCTCGGGCTTGTCCCGAGAATCCCGACTGGTTCGGGGGCGGGATCGCTGGCGTTTCCCGCGCAGGTCCAAGCGAGATTCCCGGCACGCGCGCTTCGCGCTTGGCCGAGAATGACCCCGTGGGGGCAGACCTACCTCGCCTTGAGCGGCGCGAAGCCAAGGTGCATGCCGGCGTCGATGATCATGAATTCGCCGGTGACGTGGCGGCTTTCGGGGCCGGCGAAGAACAGGATCGATTCCGCAATGTCTTCGGGCATCGAGGCGACGCGCAGCGGCGTGGTCTTGGCGACTTGTTCGGCGGTTTGCGATTCAACGGCGTCGCCCTGGTACTTGGTGAACCAGCCCGAGCCGATATAGCCGGGGCAGACGGCGTTGACGCGGATGTTGGGGGCGAGCGCGCGGGCGAGCGAGAGCGTCATCGTGTTGAGCGCGCCCTTGGTAGCGGCGTAGGCGATGGACGAGCCAATGCCGGCGACGCCGGCGATGGAGGACACGTTCACGACGGAGCCTTTGCCCGAAGCGGCCAGATGCGGCTGGGCGGCGCGGGTCATCTGGTAGACCGAGACGACGTTGACCCGGTAGAGGCGCAGGAAGTCTTCGGCGTCGAGCGCGTCGAGATCGGTGTGCTTGGCGAACTTGGTGATGCCGGCATTGTTGACCAGCACGTCGAGGCCGCCAAACTGTTCGACGGCGGCGGAGACGAGCGCGCGGCAATCATCATCCTCGCCGACATTGGCCTTCACGGCGAAGGCCTGGACGCCGAGCTTTTTGCACTTGGCTACCGTGTCGTTGGCGGCGTCCGCGCTTGAATTGTAGTTGATGCAGACATCAACGCCGCGCCGCGCAAGGCCGAGCGCGGTGGCGGCGCCGAGACCGGTGCCCCCGCCGGTCACGATCGCCTTCTTGCCTTTCATGCTGCTGGTGTGGCTCATTGGCGCAGTCTCCATCTCGTTTCGCACCAGCGGTATAGCATCCAACTCAAGGTGCGCCATTGCCACTGCGCTGATGTCGCGGCGCAGCATGCTTTGCGTGTTGAATTCGCCTGTCAGCGCCCCAGATGGGAAGGACCAGCAAGAGCATCAGAGGGAGCAAGCCGATGTCAGGCCCCACGAAGCTGCATTCATCCACCCACCCATGGACGGCTGCACAGGAAGATGAGCTTCGGCAGCTTTCACGCAGCAATCTCACGATGACGGAAATTGCCGTACGGTTGGGGCGCACGCCAGAGCAGGTATTCCAGCGCGCGCACGAGCTGGGCCTGATGCTGAAGCGTGCGAGCTGACGAAAACGGCCGGCGGGGTCACCGCCCGCCGGCCGTCACTTCCAACCCAGGACGTCCTTGTTTATCGGCCGCCGGGCCCGGGGCCCATGCGGAGGGCGAGGAATTGTTCCTTGGTGATGAAGCCGTCGCCGTCAGCGTCGACGCGCGAGGACCAGATCTGGTCGGCCATCGCCTGGGCGCGCTCGGGCAGGATGGCGGTCCATTCGGCCTTGTCGAGCTTGCCGTCCTTATTGGTGTCGGCTGCGACGAAACGCGCTTCGCGCTGTTCGGGCGTGAGTTGCGCGGGTTGGGCAAAGGCTGGCGCCGCGATCACCGCGCCGAGGGTCGCGCAAGCCAGAAATTTCCGGATCGTCATTGGTTTTGTGTCTCCGAGGCCCCGCCACGGGGCATGTAGTCCCCCTGATCGCCCCATTGGTGAGGCGACCACAAGCTTCAACGGCAGTTGCGACTGCTTCCGTCGTCCCTGCCGCCTGAATGCGCCGGCGCACCTGAACGGGGGATGAGCGCTTCCTTCGCACCTGCGAAGGCTTCATGACCGCTTCGGAGGGTGCTAGGGAAATGCCAGCAGAATCTGCGTCCCGGAGCGCCCGTCGATGGCCCAGACATTTCCCGACTTTTCCCGGCTTTCGCTCGGGGACGAGGCGCCGGCGGCCAACTTGGCCGGCTGGGCTGCGCGCGCGGGCGATGGCGCGGGCGTGAACTGGCAGACGCCCGAGGGCCTGCCGGTGAAGCCGCTCTATACCGCCGCCGATATCGCGGGGCTGGATTTCGTGGACGGGCTGCCGGGCATCGCGCCGTTCGGACGCGGCCCCTACCCTACCATGTACACCAACCAGCCGTGGACGATCCGGCAGTATGCGGGCTTCTCCACCGCCGAGGATTCCAACGCCTTCT
>CAYZHZ010000195.1:0-2765 GCA_964477625.1 uncultured Salinibacterium sp. | reverse complement strand
GGCTTCGGAGTACTCACCCTCGTCCTCGATCACCGCGACCACCATCGACGTCGTGTCAAGAGGCGGGCCTGGTGACCGCGTAAAGGGCGGCCAAACTGATCGCAGTTATCCACAGCTCGTGATCGCGTCGATTGGCTCGCACGACGTCGGATGAAAGGGCGGCCAAACTGATCCGATCACTGAGCGCGCGCGCCGTTCGCTTTCGCGCGTTTCGACGGCGGCGGATTCCGAAACGTGTCGCCGTCCATCTCGATCACGTGCGCATGGTGGAGGAGCCGGTCCATGGCGGCGCTCGCGAGCAAGAGATCACCGAAGAGTGGCGGCCATTCCTCGATGTCGCGATTCGACGTGATGATCGTCGAGCCGCGCTCGTAGCGACCGCGGATGATCTCGTACAGATCGATCGGCTCGTCGCTCACCAGCGGCCGTAGCCCGAGGTCGTCGATGACCAGGAGTTCGGGCGTGATGAAGCGCTGCAGACGACGCTCGTGGGTCTCATCTGCGCGCGCAGCACGCAGCTGTGTCAGCAGATCGTGCGCGCTCACGTACAGCGCTTGGTATCCCGCACGACACGCACGCTGTCCGAGCGCCTGCGCGATGTGAGACTTGCCGACGCCAGCGCGTCCGAGCAGCAGCACGTTCTCGCGACGCTCGACAAAGCCGCACGTCGCGAGATCGATGATCTTCGACTTCGGGATCTTCGGATTGAAGTGGAAGTCGAAGTCCTCGATCGAGCGCGGGCCCTCGAAGCTCGCGCGACGCAAGCGCACGTCGAGCTGCTTGCTATCCCGGCGCTCGACCTCGTCGGAGAGCAGGCGAAACAGGAATTCTCCGTGCGACAGATCGTCGTCGGCAGCTTGGCGCGTGCGTAGGTCGAGCGATTGCAGCACGCCCGAGAGGCGCAGCTTCTTGAGCAGTTGGATCAGATCGTTAGTTGGGCTCATGGGTCACCTGGGTGCGATGGAGGAGGTCGCCGATCGGGCGAGCGAAGCGCGGCGCGGCAAGCGGTGCGCTCGTGGGTTTAGCGACAGGCTTCAGATCGATGCCGTCGCGAAGGATGTTCTTGATGGTCTTGTACTGATAGCTGGCGTGATGCGACGCGCGCAGGCACGTCGCGATCGCACGCTCGATGGGAAACTTCTCGAGGTGCGCGACCATCGACTGGACGACGCGCAGCATGCTGAGTACGTCGTCGGAGTCGAAGACTGCGCGGATGTACGCGCCGACCTCGGGCGCGATCTTGTCCGCGCGCTCTTCCCAGTACGCGCGATGGCGGTGCCGCCACGGCGCGCGATCTTCGGGCAGATGCTCGTCGCACGTGCTGCGCGGCGAGCGTCCGCGCCGCGAGTGCGTTGCGACGCGCACGTCCTCGGCGTAGCAGTCGACCGAGGACGGAGATGCGCGCAGCCAGATCTCTTGCTTGATCAGCCGCCACGGCACCGAGTACAGCCGCTTGTCGAAGGCGACGTGGCTGTCCTGATGGACTCGTGCCTTGTGCCAGATGACGAGCTCGTAGCGCCGTGCCGGCATCGGGCGCAGAGCGCTCGCTTCCTCCTCGACGAAAAGCTCGATCGGACGACGGTGCGTCGTTCCATGCAGTCGACGATTGGCGATCTCGTCGACCCACCGTTGCAGCTCGCGCTTCGTCTCGTCAGCGTCGTTGCCGTCACGGCCCGTGAAGAAATTCCCCTTCACGTACTTCACGCCCGACTCGACCTTCCCCTTCTTTTTCGGCGCGTAGATCGGTGCCGGATCGATCTTGAATCCGTAGTGACGCGCGAGCTCGCGGTAGCTGCGATTCAAGCTCGCCGCACCGTCGACGCCAAACGCTGCGCGCACGACAGCCGCCTTGAGGTTGTCGGGCACGATCGTCGCTGGCGCACCGCCCAGCTCGGCAAACGCCTCGACGTGGACACGCAGCCACGTCTCGATCTTCTGGTCGAAGCAGATCCGCACGACCATCCGGCGCGAGAAGCCGAGCACCATCACGAAGGCCCATGCCTTGCGCAGTTGCCCGGTCGACGCGTCGTAGAGTTTGCCGACGTAGCCGAAGTCGACCTGCGCGATCTCACCGGGCGTTGTCTCGACGGGAATCGCGACGTCCTCTGCGCGCACACCGCGCGCCTTTCGCCACTTGCGCCAGACCGCGCGCACCGCCCAGAAGCTTGCCGAGAAGCCTCGGTCCTCGAGCTTGAGCCGGTCGTAGATCGCCTGCGGCTTGAGTCCCTTCTCGGCGAAGCCAACGATCTTGTCGCGCAGCGATTCGATCGACGACACCATCTGCGGCGGTGCCGTCGTTGGCATCCTCCTCTCGATCGCCGCGCGCAGCACCTCGAGAATCGGTACCTCCTCGATGGCACCCGCGAGCAGTCCTTCGGCATCGAGCGCGAGTCGGTATTCGCGCTCCGTGTTCGGGCTCATGCCCAGCACTCGCGCTACCTCGCGCGCACCCGTCCCCATCCGGTGAAGTCGCACCAGTTCCTGGAGTCGATCCATGTCGACCCTCCTCATGCTCATGACGACGCTCCTCGCGTGGATCCGCGGAGCGTGTCGGTTGCCCCTGACCTACGGCCGGGCTTCGACGAGGGCGATCAGTTTGGCCGCCCCCAACGCGATCAGTTTGGCCGCCCCCTGCGTCCCCGGTGCCGCGCGGTTGGACCAATCGGGGCGATCAGTTCGGCCGCCCCCGACGCGATCAGTTTGGCCGCCCCCTGCGCGATCACTTTGGCTGCCTCCACCGCGATCACTTAGCCCGCCCCGTTACA
>CAYZHZ010000194.1:0-2770 GCA_964477625.1 uncultured Salinibacterium sp. | reverse complement strand
GATGGCAAGGCGGTCAAGGGTCTCGCGGGTGACGAAGCGACCGGTGCGAACATCGTTCGTGTCGCGATCGACGCGCCGCTGAAGCAGATCGCGCTGAACGCGGGTCTCGAGCCCGGCGTCGTCGTCGACAAGGTGCGCAACCTCCCGACCGGCCAGGGCCTCAACGCCGCGACCGGTGAGTACGTCGACATGCTCGCCGCGGGCATCAACGACCCGGTGAAGGTCACGCGCTCCGCGCTGCTCAACGCCGCGTCGATCGCTGGCCTGTTCCTGACGACCGAGGCGGTCGTCGCGGACAAGCCCGAGACGGCTGCGCCGCCGATGGGTGACCCCTCGGGTGGTATGGACTTCTGATCCGTAGGTAGAGGCTTTCGAAGAAAGGCTCCACCGAAGGATCAGGGTCGAGTAGCCGCGTAGCGGCGTATCGAGACCTGGTTTCGATACGCGCTGCGCGCTACTCAACCACCGAGCTGGTTTCGATACGCGCTGCGCGCTACTCAACCACCGAGCTGGTTTCGATACGCGCTGCGCGCTACTCAACCACCGACAGCGAAAGGCCCGGTTCCGTCAGGAACCGGGCCTTTCCCCTTTCGATCAGCGGCCGAAGAGCCTCGTGTTCGAGAGCTCGATCTCGGCGTACTGCTGGCCCGCGACCCCGAGCGCCTGATTGATGGCGGCGAGGTTCTCTTCGACGCGCATCTGGGTTGTCTTCCATTCGGCGACGGTCGAGCCGAACGCCGTCGCGGCCGGGCCAGTCCACGTCGATTGGAGGTGGGTGAGCTGGCTCTGGAGTCCGGCAACCTCCGACTGCAGTCGGTCGATCGTGGAACGGACGGCGCCTGTGGCGCTGATAACGGCTTCGCTGTCTACCTGGTAACGAGTCATGGGGAGACGCTAGTTCGAGGCGGCTGTGCCTCGGACAGCGTCAGCCCGCGGGTGTGGGCTTCGGGGCATCCACCGACGCAGTGAGGAGAGGAAGGTAGATGCGGAAGGTGGCTCCGCCACCCGGGGTCTCGACCACCTCGACCTCGCCGCCGTGGGCGTCAACGATCGCGGAGACAATGGCGAGTCCGAGCCCGCTGCCGCCCGTGTCGCGGTTGCGCGAGGTATCCGCTCGCCAGAAACGCTGGAAGATCTTGCCGCGAATCTGAGGCGGGATGCCCTCACCGTGATCGATCACGGAGAGCACGGCCCGCTGGGTCGCGGAGTCCACACCTACCCCGATCTCGATGGGTGTGCCCGCGGGGCTGAATCGCATTGCGTTGCCAAGGAGGTTCGCGAGCACCTGGCGAATCTTGTTTTCCTCGACGAGCACGACCGGGGCAAGCTCGGCCGGCGGCGGGGGAGTGGCTTCGGTGGACACGACCGTGCGCGGTGTGCGACGGGCAACGAGGCGAGCGAGAGTGGCGCCCGCGAAGGCAATCGGACCCGTCGTCGCTGCACCGGCGCGGACAGACGGTGCAGATTCGGGCTGGGGGAGCGTGAGTACCTTGGTCTGCGGTTCGGGGTCGTCAGTCCAGGGCTCGATCGGGGCATCCGTTCCGACGACCGTCACCACCCGGTCTGGCGCCGACGCCATCGCATCGAGTGCGGCATCCTGCGCGAGGGGCAGCAGATTGACCTCGGCGAGCTGGAGGGGCTTGGCTTCGTCGATGCGGGCGAGTTCGAGAAGATCCTCGACGAGCTCTCCCATACGGATCGCTTCTTTTTCGATGCGCTCCATCGCCTGGGCGACATCCTCTGGTTTGGTCAGCGCGCCCATGCGATAGAGCTCGGCATAGCCGCGAACCGAGACGAGCGGGGTGCGCAGCTCATGGCTCGCGTCGCCCACGAAGCGACGCATCTGCTCGATCGTGCGGGCGCGGTCTGCGAACGCCCGATCGATGCGCGAGAGCATGGAGTTCAACGATCGGTTCAGTCGACCGACTTCTGTATTGGGTGTCGCCCCACTCAGACGCTGGCTGAAGTCGCCGCCCGCGAATCGCGCAGCGGTCGCCTCCACTTCGCGCAGCGGCGAGAAGGTCGAGGTGACGAGGATGCGCGTGAGCGCGCCACCCACGATGACGACGGTGAGCCCGAAGAACAGGAAGATCGCCGAATAGCGCGCGACGATACCGTTGGTGTCTTTGAGGTCGAGGCCAATGACGACCGTGAAGTAGTCGTTGGTGAGGGTCGAGGTGGCTGGGTACGCGACGACGCGCCACTGCCCGCCGAGCTGGGTGCTCGGCAGGGTGATCTCGTCTTCGAGTGCGGCGACGGTCCTGAGGTCGAGTGACTGCACGTCCGGCTGGGGCGAGCCGTCCGGACGGTTGGCGCACACGATGTCGCCGTCGTAGTCCAGCACCGCGAGGAAGTAGTCGTTCGGCAGCGTCGACACGCTGCACTCGGGGTTGTACTTGGTGCCGGTGAAGTTGATGGGCTGCTCGGCGAGGCGGTTACCCGCGTCGGTGATCTTCGCGTCGACCTCGTCTTGCAGGTAGCCGCGAAGTACCGCCATCGTTCCCACGCCCGCCGTAAGCAGGCCCATCGTGAGTAGCAGCACAGTGACGCCGGTGATCTTGGTGCGCAGGGAGATCCTGTTCCACCAGTCGGCGAGCTCGTGCATAAGAAGGTAAGGCTATGCCCTGGCTGCCTTGAGCATGTATCCGAATCCGCGCTTGGTCTGAATGATCGGCTCTTCGGAGAACTGATCGAGCTTGCGTCGGAGGTACGAGATGTAGCTCTCCACGATTCCCGCGTCCCCGTTGAAGTCGTACTCCCAGACGTGGTC
>CAYZHZ010000193.1:0-2809 GCA_964477625.1 uncultured Salinibacterium sp. | reverse complement strand
GCGCCAGGCCGGGGTTGGGTGCGTGCGTCGCATCGCCGCGGAAGCGCGAGTGTGCGTCGGCCCCGCGGCCGAACTCGGGGTCCTCCCCGCGCGCCGCGCCGGCGTTGAACCGCTCGACCGTGTCCTTGAGCGCCTGTGCCGGCACGCCGATCTTCTCGGCCAGGGCTTCGAGCGTGGGGGCCTCGATCAGGTAGCCATCCTGCACATAGGCGCGCTCGCTGAAGGGCGAGGGCCGCACCAGGCCCATGCCGTAGCTGCGCAGGAAGGCGCGGTCGGCGACCAGGTGGACCTGGGTCAGGCCGCGCCGATGCATGGTGCCGACGAAGTTCTGGTAGGACGATCCTTCGTTGACGAAGCGCCTACCGCCGTCGTCCACCGCGATGCAGCCGGGCATGGCGCGGTCGATGAAGATGTGCGGGTACTTGACGACGCTGCCGTCGCGCCGGCGATGGATCGACACCGGAGTCCAGATGCAGTCGCCTGCGTGGGCCGGGTCATGGAAGGCGCCCACGGCCGTGCCCATGCGCACGCCGTCGCCCACGTTGCCGTCCGGCTGCATCGAGTGGTGGTGCTCGGCAAAAGGGATGTACTTGCGTCGCATGTCCTCGCTGGCGCCGTAGCCCCCTGTCGCCAGCAGCACGCCGCGCCGGGCGCGGACCTCCTCGCGCCTCCCCTCGCGCTCCACGATCACGCCGCGCACCACGCCGTCCTCGACGATCAGCTCCCTGGCGGGCGAACGATTCCAGAGCGTCACGCCGGACTGGATCGCCGAATGGAAAAGACGGGCCGCCAGCGCATTGCCGTTGACGATGCGGGTGCCGCGCCCGTGCGCGATGCGGTCGGCGACGAAGCGGCGCATCACGCCGGCCGTGTGCCTGAAGCCGGCCCAGGTCTTGAGCGCATGGCGCATCGGATGGATGTCCGACCCCTCGATCTGCATGCTGCCGAACAACATCAGCTGCGGCAGCGGCATGCGCAGTTCGTTCAGGCGCTTGCCGAGCAGCCGGCCATCGAAGGCTTCGGTCAGCAGCGAACGGCTGCGGGCCGCGCCCGGCAGGTCGGACTCGTAGTCGGGCAGGGGAAAAGGCTTGAAGCGCACCTCGGAGTGTTGCTCCATGAAGCGCAGCATCGGCGCGGCGTTGTCGAGATAGGCGTTGACCAGGTCGGCGTCGTAGGCTTCGCCGAGGACCGCGTGCAGATAGGTGTCGGCCGCCTCCCGGGTGTCCGACAGGCCGATCCGGCCCATGATGTGGTTACACGGAATCCAGGGCGCGCCGCCCGAGTACGCCGTGGTGCCGCCGAAGACCTCGGTCTTCTCGAGCACCAGGGCCTGCAGCCCCAGCGCGCGTGCCGTGATGCCCGCCGTGAGGCCGGCGGCGCCGCTGCCGATGATGACGATGTCGGTTTCAGTCATGGTGGTTCTTCCTTGAAGGGGCCTTGTGCCCTCAGGCTGGAACGAAGCGCAGCGGCAGCGTGTCCAGCGTGCGCATCTGATTGACGGGGCGCCACGCCGCCTCGCCGACCGGCTCGATCGCCTGGACACGGCGCGCCAGCGCGGCGATGAGGCATTCGGCTTCGAGGCGCGCCATCATCTGCCCGATGCAGTTGTGATCGCCGCCGCCAAAGGCGAGGTGACCTTGGGTATTGCGCGTGGCGTCGTAGCGGTCGGGCTCGGGCCAGCGCCGTGGATCGCGATTGGCCGAGCCGAGATACACGCCGACCTTGCGGTCGCCCTGCAGCGCGATGCCGCCGAGCTCGGTGGGTTCCAGCGTGACGCGGAAGGTGATCTGAAAGGGCGTTTCCATCCGCGTCCCCTCCTCGAAGGCATTGCGTGCGCGGGCGGGTTGCTCCCGGATCCACTGCCATTGCTCGGGGTTGCGCGACAGGTGCATCAGCGTCGAGCCGATCCCCGCGATGGTCGAGTCCATGCCGCCGCGCACGAACGTGCGGGTGAGGTTGGAGGCGATGCCCGGTGCCACCTCGCCTGCGTCCTCGGCAGCGAAGAACTCCGCCGCCAGGCCGTCGGGCCGGACATGCTCGCGCTGCTGGCTGTCCTCGAACCACTGGAGGTAGGGCTGGGCCCGGCGCATCGCGTCGTGGTGGAGTTGGTTGGGCGGACCGCTCTGGTTGAAGCTCATCGCGCCGATCGCGAGGATCGCATCGCGGTCGAAGCGCACGCCCACGGCGTCCACGAAAACCTTGAAGATGTAGGCCTCCACCACGTGTTCGACCGCCTCGAGTTCGCGCAGGTCGAGCAGGCGCTCGACCAGCGCCTCGGCATCGCGTTCCATGTCGGCGCGCCACTGGCGTACGCGCGCCGGCGACAGGATGCGGTTGACCACGCTGCGCAGTCGGGTGTGGTCCGGCGGATCGACCTCCAGGAGCGCATTGAGCGGGCGGAAGTCCGCGCCGGGCTTGCGTGCATCGGCCAGCCCGATGCCGCCGGTGGTGGAAAAGCGCCGGTGATCCTTGAGCACGGCGGCAGCGTCCTCGAAGCCGCCCACGGCATAGAAGCCGTGCGGCGTGATCTCGGCGGCGGCGCCTGCCGTGCGCAGTTGTTCGTGGAACGGGTAGGGGTCCAGCAGCACCGGCGTCGAATAGGGGTCGACGACGAGCGCGGGCGGAGACGGCGGAGCAGTCATGGACACGTCTTCAGGAAGGAGCGCAGCCGACTCTAGGCAGGGTCCCCGCGGGTGTCTGTCCCCGTTGCCGGGGACAGCACCGCCCGGCGCTCGCCGCCCGGCTCTGTACCACCCGCAGGGGACTGACGGTGCGCCGACAGCGCCATGACACTGCGCCATCGACAGGC
>CAYZHZ010000192.1:0-2851 GCA_964477625.1 uncultured Salinibacterium sp. | reverse complement strand
CCCGCGCCCGTCTCGCGCTTCAGCTCGTCCATCAGGTCGAGCACCTGCGCCTGCACCGTCACATCAAGCGCGGTCGTCGGCTCATCGGCCAGCAGCAGCTGCGGCTCGCACAGCATGGCCGACGCAATCATCACGCGCTGCCGCATGCCGCCGGACAGCTCGTGCGGAAACTGGTGCAGCCGCCGCCGCGCTTCGGGGATGCGTACACGCTCGAGCCATTCGACCATGCGCTGCTCGGCGGCGGCGCCCTTGATGTTCTTGTGCCGCGCCAGCACCTCGGCCATCTGCGCGCCCACCGTCATGTGCGGCGTCAGCGATGTGAGCGGGTCCTGGAAGATCATGGAGACACGCGCGCCGCGGATCTCGTTCAGCTGCTGACGCGACAGGCCGGTGAGCTCCTGCCCGTCAAACCGGATCGAGCCCTCTACTATGCCATTGGCCGCCGTAAGCCCCATCGCGGCCAGCACGGTCTGGCTCTTGCCGGAACCGCTTTCACCCACAAGCCCGAGGCACTCGCCCGCCGCCACGCTGAACGACAGCCTCTTCACGGCCTCGACACGGCCATCCTGCGTCTCGAAGGAGACAGACAGGTCGCGGACATCGAGAAGGGATTTGGGCGCGGACGGGTTGGACAACAGGCACTCCGGGTTGGCTCAAGCCATTTCAAGCCGGTCCCGGCGCGGAAGGGAACCCCCTTCGCCCGGTTCCACGCATGACACCCGGTCGCATGCCAGCAGTTCGCCTCAGTCCTTGGCTTTCAGCACACCGCCCGCCAACACAGGCAGCAGGTATCCGATCAGCAGCGCCGTGTTCGGCGCGATATTGAGCGCAAAGCCGGTCGCCGCCGACAGCGCCCCGTCAATGACAAACCAGGCGACAACCGCAACCGTCAGCATGCGCCAGACCGGCGCCGCCTGATCACCCAGCCTGTGCGCCGCGCCAAAGGCTGCAAGAAAGGTGAGCCCCCACCCGATCGTCACCGCACCCATCAGCGCCGTCGAGAACCGCAGATGCGGCGTCCATGTCAGCTCCCCCGCCTGCGGACCCAGAATACCGAACAGAAGCTCGATGGCGCCGTCGCTCGCATCGAAGCCTCCGCCCGCGAGCACGATGCCAAACCCGACAACGAGCCAGCACCAGACATTCAACCAGTTGCGCCAGAGTGCAGACATGGAGACCTCCCAGGTAACAATGCGATGCCTGAACTCGGCCAGTATGCACGCGTCAGACAACTACCTGCGAGGTAATCAGCCTGCGCCCTTGCCCAGCAGCGCATCAATCTCTGCCGCATGTGGCATCATCTTCGTGAACTCGAACGTGCCGGGCCCCAGCATTTCCTTGCCCGCCGCGATCATCGCGCTCATCGCAACCGCGTGCATCATGCCGCCGGTCGAGATGCGCTTGACGCCCAGCGCGCCGACCTGCTCGACCGTCAGCTGTTCCTTGCGCGGGCCACGCACGATGTTGAACGGCCGGTCGATGGAGCGGCACACTTCGCGCACTTCCTCCGACGTATTGAGCCCTGGCGCGAACAGCACGTCGGCGCCGGCTTCCTGATAGGCCTGCAGGCGTTTGATCGTGTCAGCCAGATCGGCGCGGCCGTGCAGGTAGTTCTCCGCACGCGCGCACAGCATGAACTTGAACGGCAGCTTGCGCGCCGCCTCTGCCGCCGCGCGCACGCGATCAGCCGCCTTCTCGATGGAATGGATCGGATCGGCCCTGTCGCCGGTGAAATCCTCGATGGACCCGCCGACGAGCCCTGCCTCCGCGCCTTGCCGGATTGTCTCGGCGCAATCCTCCGGCCTCGGCCCGAAGCCATCCTCCAGATCGGCGGCCAGCGGAATGTCGATCATCGGCGCCATGGCGCGGATGTGCTCGACCACCGCCGCGCGTCCGGCATTGTAGTCGGGATAGCCGATGGAGCGCGCATAGCCCGCGCTGGTGGTCGTCAGCGCCTTGAAGCCAAGCCCCGCCAGAATGCGCGCCGAGCCCGGATCCCACGGATTGGGAATCACGAACACGCCGGGCGCCTTGTGCAGCGCCTCGAACGCGGCGGCCTTCTCTGCCTGTGTTTTCATCGGGGAGGTCTCCTGTCGCTTGTCGCTGCATCCTAGCGGAGCAGCGGCAAACGCCCATGGCGAAAATCTCATGGCGGCCGCGCGCGCCGCTTTACGCCGCCGCGCGGGCGTCGCATCAAGTCAGCTCATGTGGGAGGAATTGATGCGTTCACTCATCCTGGCCGGCCTGATGCTTGCGGCGGCCCCGGCGGCCCTGGCGCAGAATGTCTACGTCACCGCAGACCGCCTGCTGGACGTGGCCACCGGCCGGATGATCCAGAACCCCGCCATCGTGATCCAGGATGGCGTCATCACGGCGGTCGGCCCGCGCGCCACGACGCAGGTGCCGTCCGCCGCCGAGGTCGTCGAACTGCCGGGCGTCACCCTGCTGCCCGGCTTGATCGACATGCACACCCACCTCGACGCCGACCCGACCTTCGGCGGCTTCTCCAGCCTCACCGTCACCGACACGTTCTGGAGCATGATCGCCGTGCCCAACGCGAAGGTGACGCTGGACGCCGGCTTCACGACGGTCCGCAATGTCGGCGCCGGCAGCTGGAACGATGTCGCGCTCAAGCAGGCCATCGACATGGGCCGGATCGAAGGCCCGCGCATCATTCCCGCCGGCTACTCCTTCGGCGCGACGGGCGGGCATTGCGATTCAACCGGCCTGCCGCCCTCCTTCGAGGCGCACAACCCCTACAATGCCGACAGCCCGGATGATGGCCGCAGGAGCGTGCGCGAGATCCGCAAATACGGCGCCGAGGTGATCAAGATCTGCGCCACCGGCGGCG
>CAYZHZ010000191.1:0-2903 GCA_964477625.1 uncultured Salinibacterium sp. | reverse complement strand
GCCCGCGTCCCCGGCGAGTCTCGGAGCGATCGCGGTCCTCATCTTGCGTCGAATCACGCGCATGGGTTCTCGTACCTCCACACTCGTGGTCGTCGTCCTGCTCGCCGGCCTCGTCGCTTGCAAGGAACGCGACCCGGAGTGCCCGCGGGGGACCGCCTCGACGCCGAGCTGTCCGCCGTCCCAGGCCGCGGTCATCGTGCCCGGTGAACGGTCGATCGCCGACGTCGCGGATCAGGTCACGCCGTCGGTCGTGAGCATCCTGTCGGAGCGCCCCCTGCAGGTCGGCCCCGATCCGTCCTGGCGCTACTTCTTCGGCACGCCCGAGCCAGAGACGCCCGGACCGCTCGAGTACAGCCTCGGCTCCGGTGTGATCGTCTCGCCCGACGGGGTCATCGTGACCAACAGCCACGTCATCGCCCAGGCCGAGACGATCCGCGTCGCACTCAAGTCCGGCCAGACCCTCGACGCGAAGATCGTCGGGACCGATCCCGAGAGCGACGTTGCCGTGCTTCGTGTCGATGCCAAGGACCTCACGCCGATCCCCATCGCGGACTCGTCGAAGTTGCGCACGGGGGACCTCGTGCTCGCGATCGGCAACCCGTTTGGCGTCGGGCAGACCGTCACGATGGGGATCGTGAGCGCGGTCGGGCGCTCGAACATCGGGATCACGTCCTACGATGACTTCATCCAGACCGACGCCGCGATCAATCCCGGCAACTCCGGCGGCGCGCTGGTCGACATGGCAGGGCAGCTCGTCGGGATCAACACGGCGATCATCTCGCGCACCGGCGGCTATCAGGGCATCGGGTTCGCGATCCCGAGTCGCACGGCCGTGCAGATCAAGGACTCGATCGTCCAGCACGGACGAGTCATCCGAGGCTGGCTCGGCGTCACCGTCCAGGATCTGACCGACGATCTCGCTCGCTCGCTCGACGTCGCCCCTCGCTCCGGTGTGCTCGTCTCCGACGTCGCGGCGGAGGGCCCCGCGGCGAAGGCCGGGCTCGAGAGGGGCGACGTCATCACCGCGATCGATGGCGTGAAGATGACCAGCTCGGCACAGCTGCGGAACCTCGTCGCGTTGACCGCCGGTGGCACCAAGGTGACGGTGGACATCCTGCGGAACCAGGAGCCGCGATCGATCGAGGTGACCCTGGGTGAGCAGCCGGGCGATCTCGCGAGACCGTCGAAGTCCGACCTCGCCGGACCGTTCGCCGGCGTCGCGGTGCAGGAGCTCGACACGAGCCTGCGGGCGCGACTTCGCGTGCCCGATGACCTGCAAGGAGTCGTGGTGACGGCGATCGCGCCCGGAAGTCCCGCCGCCGCCATGGGCCTCCGCGCAGGCGACGTGATCCTCGAGGTCAACCGCACCGAGACCACCTCGGTCGAGGCCTTCAACGAGGCCGCTCGCGCGAGCAACCGGCGCGCCTTGGTGCTCGTGTACCGGGAGGGCACGACGTTCTACATCTCGTTCTCGATGCAGGACGAATGACTCTGATCACCGCGAATCGACGACGTCGTTTCACGGAGAGCCCGGGTCCTCGCCTTGCAGCGGTTCGGGGGCGTGAGCCTCCGGTTCATGGTGCTGGCGATTCCGTTCCTGCTGGCGGCGACGCCACTGCCCACCCGTACGGATCGCTTCGTCTACGACAGCGCAAACGTGATCGACGATGCCGCGGAGCGCGAGCTCGAGGCGCGGCACCGCGAGCTGTACGCGCGGGCCGGAGTCGCGATCGTCATCCTCACGGTGCCGCGGCTCGTCGATGAGACGATCGATCAACTCGCAGTCCGCGCCGGCCAGGAGTGGGGGGTCGGTCGGAAGGGCGAAGACCGAGGGCTGGTCATCGCGCTCTCGCGGGAAGACCGCAGGATCTTCGTCGCGACCGGCTACGGTACGGAGGGATACCTCCCCGACGGGCGGGTCGGTGCGCTGCTCGACGAGCACGCCGTGCCTGCGCTCCGTCAGGGTCGGTTCTCCGAGGGCATCGTGCGCCTCGCCTCGGCGCTCGCCGCGGCGTCCGCTGCCGAGTACGGCGTCACCGTGGCCGGCCTGCCGGTGGAGGCGGATCCGCGAGAGCGGTCCGGGACCGGCGGCATCGTGTTCCTCGTCATCGCGCTCGTCGCGTTCGCGCTCCTCGCCCGGCGCCATCCCCTGCTCGCGATGATGCTGCTGATGGGCGGGCGGCGCGGGCACGGCGGAGGGTTCGGCGGCGGAGGCGGGTTCGGCGGTTTCGGCGGGGGTGGGTTCGGTGGGGGCGGCGCTGGCCGTGGATTTTGAGGAGGAGGAGATGACCCGCAAGCACCACGAACCGGAGATGCTGACCCGCCTCACGGCCGCCCTCGATGGTCGCCTCGTCGCCGTCGTGTCGTACGGGGCACGGGTCGACGACCACGACGCCAGGAGTGGCGCCTTCCTGTTGATCGTCCTCATGAACCTCGAGCTCGATACGCTCCGGATGCTCTCGGGGCCGATGCGGTGGTGGTTGCGGGTGAACGAGCCGTGGCCACGGGTGTTCTCGACCGAGCTCCTGCGCGCGTCGGGTGATGTCTTTCCGATCGAGTACCTCGAGCTCACGCAACGCCGTCGCGTGCTGTTCGGCCCCGATCCGATCAAGGATCTCGAGGTCGATCGCGCTCACCTCCGTATCCAGTGCGAGCGCGAGCTCCGCGAGAAGCTGATGCGCCTGCGCGAGGGCTACATCGAGAGTCACGGTCAGCGGGACGCGCGTACCGCGCTGCGGGAGCTGCTCGCCGTCTCCTACACGAGCTTCGTCCGGATCTTCCGGGCGTGCCTGCTCCTGTTCGATGCGCCGGTCGTCTACGCGGACAGCGAGGTCGTGACCACGCTGTGCACCTGGCTCGACCTGTCCCCCGAGCCGCTCCTGGCCGCCGCGCACGTCACACGC
>CAYZHZ010000190.1:0-3034 GCA_964477625.1 uncultured Salinibacterium sp. | reverse complement strand
CCGGAAGTGAAGCAGGGCCTGTTCGAATTCATGCCGGACGTGATCCTGTTCGACAGCTTCGGCGCCTCGGAAGGCACCGGCCTCGGCGCTTCCATCCTCACACGCGATCTGAAAGCGGACGAGGCACGTTTCGATGCGCCCAACACGATCGTCGTCCGCGCCGGCGACTTCACGCCGATAGCTCCCGGTTCCGGCGAGGTCGGCCTTGTCGCCAAGTGGGGCAACCTCCCTCTGGGCTACTACAAGGACCCGGAGAAGACGGCCCGCACCTACGTCGAGATCAACGGCGTCCGCCATCTGCTCTCCGGCGACCACGCCACCGTCGAGGCCGACGGTCGCATCCGGCTGCTGGGGCGCGGCAGTCACTGCATTAATTCAGGCGGCGAGAAGATCTATCCGGAAGAGGTCGAGGAGGCGCTGAAAACCCATCCTAGCGTCGTCGACGCCCTCGTCTTCGGCCTCCCGGACGAGCGCTTCGGCCAGTCCATCGCAGCCGTGATTTCGCTTGAGCCCGGAGCGCAGGCCGACCCGAACGAAGTCATCGCACACGTCCGTGGCCGCCTCAGCCACTACAAGGCGCCGCGCAGGATTCACATCGCACAGAAGGTGCCGCGCGCGCCCAACGGCAAGCCGGACTATCCCGCGGCAAAAGAGATGTTCGCCGCCGCTCAGGCCTGAGCGGCGCGCGACGTCCAGACGAGGCGGGTCGCCGCAAGCACCAGGATCACGCCTAGCCCCTGATGGGTCAGCGACATGTCCAGCGGCGCTGCCCGCATCAATGTCGCAATCCCCAGAACAGCCTGCGCAAGAACCAACCCGGCAAACAAGCCGAACAGAGACCAGTGCTGTGCGCGGAAACGCCACGCACACCACAGCGCCATCCCGAGCAATCCATAAGCCGTCAGCCGGTGGAAGAACTGCGTCGTCGCCTCGTTCTCGAAGACGTTGCGCCAGAATGGATCCAGCATCCACATCGTCTCGGGCACGACCTGCCCCGCCATCAAGGGCCAGTCGGTAAAACCGCGCCCAGCATCGAGGCCGGCAACCAGCGCGCCCAGCAACATCTGGATGCCGGTCACCCAGATGATCGCATTGGCCCACGGCTTTGCTGCAACTGGCAGCTCTCGCCGTTGCGAGCCAAGCTCCAGCCACAACCAGAAACAGTATGCGATGATCAGAAGCGCCAGACCGAAGTGCGTCATCAGCCTGTAAGGCGCAACCGAGGTCAGCTCCGTATTGACGCCCGACGCCACCATCCACCAGCCGATCAGACCCTGCAGCCCGCCCAGCGCGAACAGGATCAGCAGGTGCGGCATCAGCTTCTTGGTCGTCCGGCCCGTCAGCCAGAAGAACAGGAACGGCACGGCGAAGGCGACGCCGATCACGCGGCCCAGCTGGCGATGACCCCACTCCCACCAGTAGATGCTCTTGAAGCCCTCGATATCCATGTTGGGATTCAGCACATGGAACTGCGCGGTCATGGTCTGGTACTTCAGGAAAGCGTCCTGCCAGTCGGCGTCCGACATCGGCGGGATGGCGCCCAGCAGCGGCTGCCATTCCGTGATCGACAGCCCTGAGTCCGTGAGCCGCGTCGCCCCGCCGACCAGGATCATCAGGTAGACCATGCCCGCGATCAGCAGCAGCCAGGCGCGCACCAGCCCGACGCCCTTGGCCGGGGCCATGGGGCTCATGGAGGGGGAAATCGCGACAGCCTCGCTCATTGCGCGCTTATCCTACCTGTGACAACGGAAGGCCAGCGGAAGGAAAGCCGCAGGAGCCTGTCACGTGCGCAAGCTGGTCGGATCCCTGATCCTGGTGGCCTGGATGGTTGCCTACATCGCCGTCGCGGCGGTGGTGGGAGATCGCATCGCCCAGGAACACTGGGGATGGAAGCTCCTGTATTTCCCTATTGTTGGCGTGGCCTGGGTCCTGCCCCTGAAACCGCTGCTGCGCTGGATCCACGCCAAGGACGCCCCCCGCGAAAGCCCGGACGTGTAGCCTGAATCAGAACGGGGCGGCCCCGAAGGACCGCCCCGCCTGCCGCGACTGTATTTCAAGCCGCGTTCTGACGATCAGTTGCAGGTCGCCGAAGCGACTACTGCAGGAACGCGCCCAGGCCGCCGAAGGAGCCGAACGTGTTGCCCTTGCGATCACGGGCCTTCAGCGACTCGTTGCCGAAGTCGAAGCGCAGGGTCGCGCCGATGACCGTGGCGTCCGAACCGTCGCCGTCGAGGTACGAGATGTTGCCGCCGATGCTGATCGGCGAGCCGGCGAAGCGGTGTTCCACGCCAGCGCCAACCTGGAAGCCATCCGTATCGCCGAACGGCGTATCGACCTGAGCCCAGCCGGCGCCGATGTCGAAGCGCAGGTTGTCATCAGAGAAGATGCGGTATTCGCCCGACACACCCCAGATATCAACGTCGGTGTCGTCAACGGTCGCGTAGGCGAGTTGAGCGGCAAACGTCGAGGTGTCGAAGAAGCGCGCGTATTCGCCGCCAACCGTGTAGGCGTCGGCATCGCCGCCGCCGGCATCAACGTTGGCCAGGCCAACGAAGCCGCCCCAGGCGCTGTTCGCATCACGCGTGATGAGGTGAGCCGTGCCCGTGACCAGGTCGACGTCCGTGTCGTCGTTCGTCGAGAACGAACCGTCGACGAGAACAGCGAGGCCGCCGCTCAGGTCGAACGCAACACCACCGTTGACGCCGTACGAGTCGGTGTCGCCAGCATCGGTGTCGGCGCGGGAGTAGTTCACGCCAACCGTTCCGGTTTGTGCGTGGGCTGCGCCTGCGATCATGGAGAGTCCCGCCACGACGGATGCGGCGGTTACGACATACTTTTTCATTTTATACCCTGTCGATAGGAGCGGGCGTATTGCCCGCGGCAGGGCGTCTATCAGCGCGCAGACAGATTCGTCTGTCGCGAAAACATCACAGCGGCGCCTGCCTTTTTGGCGCCCCAATCCGTTAATCCTCAACACTCATGCACGAAGCGACATCGCGGCGCAAAAACTGGAGTCTCTGTACGGGCATACGCG
>CAYZHZ010000189.1:0-3061 GCA_964477625.1 uncultured Salinibacterium sp. | reverse complement strand
GGTGGCCAGTCCGAGAGCGCAAGGGCAGGCGATGATGAGAACCGCGACGGCGGCCACGAGGGCAAACACGCCGGCAGGGGGCGGGCCGAACAACCACCAGGCGGCCAAGGTCCAAATCGCGATCGCGATAACTGCAGGGACAAAGTAGCTGGAGACCTTATCGGCCAAGCGCTGGATGGGTGCTTTCGAGCCCTGAGCTTCGCGTACCAGCTTGATGATCTGGGCGAGCATGGTGTCGGCTCCGACCTTTGTAGCGGAGTACCGGAAAGAGCCAGTTTGATTGATTGTCGCGCCAATCACGGTGGCACCGACACCTTTGGTGACCGGGATCGGCTCCCCAGTAATCATCGACTCGTCAACCGCGGAGCTCCCTTCGGTGACTTGCCCGTCCACTGGAAGCTTCTCGCCGGGGCGAATCGCGACTACATCGCCCGCGACGACGTCTCCGACGGGAATCTCCAACTCCTCGCTACCGCGTACGATCCTCGCGGTTCGCGGCTGCAGCCCGATCAGCGTGCGGATCGCCTCACCAGTGCCGGCCTTGGCCTTGGTCTCCAGAAGTCGGCCGAGGAGGATCAAGGTCAGGATGACACCGACGGCCTCAAAGTAGACGCCGCGCGCCTCGGCGGGTAGAACCCAGGGGAGGAAGGTCGCTACAAGGCTGAACCCGTAGGCCGCGATTGTGCCGAGAGTGATCAACGAGTTCATCTCGGCAGCTCGATGGGTCAGTGCCAACCACCCGGTTCGGTGGATCGGCCAGCCGGTGTACACCATCACCGGGGTGACCAGTAGGAACTGGAACCACGGTGCTAGCAGCAGAGCCGGTACCCACATGGCCCCAAACAGATCGTGGGCCATCACCGAAAGAAACACTGGCAGGGTCAGCACTGCGCCCACGATCACCCGGCGGCGCAGGTCGGCGATCTCCGAGGCGTGCTCTGCGGCCTCCTGCTCGCCCTGTTCCTCGCCCGAAGCCCTGGTATCAGTCCGACTGCCGCTATCGGCGACGAGGGTGGGAGCCTCTAGCGGCGCGGTTGCCGTCCCTGGACCGCCGGGCGAGCCTGCGACGACCTTCAGGGTGCCGTGCAGCATGTTCATCCCGCACGCGAAGTCGAAGTCGCCGACCTGCTCGGGGACGAACTCGACCGCGGTGGTCGCGTATGCGGGCAGGCTCTGATTCACCCTGAAGTCGGGGAAAACGACACGGGAGGAGCAGTCGCCAGTTTCCTGCCGGTCGAACAGCAATCGTGTCCGCACCCCTTGCACCACCTCGACGACGCTCGGTGAGTAGCCGCCTCGGACCGTGATCGTCTGCACCTGCATTTCCCCGTCAACCGTGGCACGTCTGGAGGCCCGAGGCGCGAAAAAGTACCAAGCAAGCAACCCCGTCAACAAGGTTGCGACTACCACAACGATCGCATTCACGGGCCCACTCCTCTTGCTCAACCAGTGACGAATGTCACCCACTCAGAACACTAGACCCCCCGGGGGTATCAACGGCGGAGCGATCGAAAGCGTCATGAGGAAGACCCGGCGTCTCAGCGCCGGTGGTCAAATGACACACCGATAGATTTGCAATCGCGAGCGTCCACGTTGAGCCTTCGTCATTCACGCCACGCCCAGTGCATTCTTGGGGGATTAGCTGGCACCTCACGAAGGTTCGTTCTCGACAGGATCCCCTACGAAAACCCTACAAACGAGCACCATCGAAAGGGTCTCCAGGTGACCCTGAGGTATCGATCTGCAGCCTATTTCCTATGTCTTCGGCGACGCGACTGATGACCTAAAGGGGATGGAGAGAGTTCAAATCCCACCGGTACCGCCATACAAAGAAGATCGTCCCGGTTTATCGGGGCGATCTTCTTTCGTTTGTCGGCAGTGGTGTCGCTTTTCACCCCCAGGGGTCCCCGCCGCGCAGTCAGCCGCATTGCGCGACGGACCAGTGGATGATGCGGCTCACGTGGCGCGCATTGTGGATGCGGCTCGGTGGGGAGTCACATCCCAGCCGTTTTGGGTTGGTAGTCGCGGGCTGGGTTGAGGGCGAATTCGGCGAGTAGCAGGCCGTCGTGGGTGAGCACTATTCTTCTTTGGTTTCCACTTGTGTGGGTTCCGCGTCTTCGTCGGGGTCGAGTGCACCGCCCTCGTTCTCCCACCGCCCACCCGCGCGCTGGGCCGCCTTCTCTTCCTGAGTCTTCTCCTGCTTGGCGCGGAGTCGCGAAAGCCATCCCATGCCGTCACTATAAACCCGACTGCCCACTCGACCCCCAGTCCCGTCCTGGGCTCTGAGCCATGGCCACCCCGACGGTGAACGCTCCTGCGGAGAGTGCACATCCCACCGGGACCGCCAACGAATGGGGTTGCCGGCCCCGGCGGCTCCTGTCCCGCATCCATCGTTCAGTTGAGATAGCCGTCAACCCATTCCCTGAGGGAGCAACTCGGCGGAAGCGCTGTGCTTGAGGTATGCGTTCTGTAACCCGTTCCCTCCCGGCCATGCTGACATCCCGCCGCGGTTCGTGGATCTCCCTGGCCATTGGCGTGCTGGCCCTGGTGGCTTTGCTCGGTGTCTTCGGGCGGGGTTCCCTCAGTTCGAGCAACGAAGTCGCGCCCGGTGACTCGGAGTCCGCACAGGTTGCGGCGCTGCTGCACGAGTTCCCTGACGCGGATGCGCAGACGATCCTCGTGGTCGCCGCTCATTCGGATGGAGGGGAGCTGACGGAACGGGAGATGGCTTCGCTTGCGGAGTTGGCTGCGGCCCTGGATGAACTCGACGGCGGCGCCGCTCTCGGTCCCTTCCCCAGTGAGGATGGCGAGGCGGCCGTGATGCAGGTCACGGTGGCTGTCGGCGGTGAGGATGGCGCAGACCGCGTCGTCGTTGAACAGGTGCGCAGCGTGGTCGCCGAGTACCCGACCGCGGGGCTGGACATTCTGGTAACGGGTGGTCCAGCGTTCGGCGTGGACGTCGCCGCAGCGTTCGACGGGGCGGACCTGACCCTGTTGCTGGTGACGAACAATTGATTTATTTTTCTCTTTTGATTATCCATATCCTCTCTAGCTTTATCAT
>CAYZHZ010000188.1:0-3082 GCA_964477625.1 uncultured Salinibacterium sp. | reverse complement strand
GCAGCGGCGCTGGCCACGCCCAGGCCGTACTGCGCATTGGCATTGCCCGGCGCCAGCTTGACCGCCGCGGCGAAGGTGCGCAGGGCGTCGGCGCGCTTGGCCGGCGAGCGCAGGTAGAGCTCGCCCAGTTCCAGCAGCGGCGGCAGCGCGCGTGGCGCGAGGTCGCGCGCGGTGACCAGCGCCTGCTCGGCGCGCTGGAACTGGCCGCTGGCGATCAGGTGGCGGCCCCAGGCCAGGTGCACGGCCGGCGACTTCGGGTCGCTGCGCTCGGCGTCGCGCAGGTGGCGTTCGATATCGTCGCGGCGGCCTTCGGCCTGTGCGACCGCGGCCAGACCGATCATCGCCGGCACGTGGCGCGCGTCGAGCTTCAGCGCGGCCTCGAAGTGCCGGCGGGCCGCGGCGAGGTCGCCGCCGAGCTGGGCCTGGATGCCGGCGCGGTGTTCACGGCCGGCCGGCGATTCCGTGGTCCCGGCGGCGCCGCGGAAGGCCTGGCCGTCGGCGTTGAGCGGGGCGGCGAGGGCGACGCCAGGCATCGCGGCGCAGGCGGCCAGCACCAGGGTGGCGGTGCGCAGGGTTCTCGGCAGTTTCATCGGCATCGGCGGGCGGCGGCGGAAGGGGGAATGTAGCCAGCCCGGTCCTCGCCGGCCAAGGTGATCCTGCGCGTTCCGGGCCCGTTGGTCGGTCACCCGACTGTCGGACTCGTTTACATGTGCGGCGCTCCTGTCGCCGCCGGCGCCCCGGACGGCCCCGCCAGCATGCGCTAAGTTGCTGTCGCTACTGGCTTTCACTGAAATAGGGGGAGCTGCGGGCACGTTCGATGCATGGTTTGGGGCAAGCCGGAACGAGGTCGGTTTCGCACCGAGGGGGCCGGCCGGAGTCCAGCGATCGTTTCGCCACAGGAGCAGCAGATGAAACTCAGACCAGTCCGCGTCATTGCCGCCGCCGCCGCGGTGTGTGCGATGGCCGCCGCCGGCAGCGCCCATGCAGCGCTGACCACGTTCCAGTCCTTCGTCGGCAACTACGGGGTGTCGACCGACGGCTGGGGTTCGCTGTCCCAGCAGGGCAGCATCCAGGCCTCGGTGCCGGCGGGCGCGACCGTCGTCGCCGCCTACCTGTACACCTCGACCTTCAACTTCGGCGCCCCGTTCTCGCCGGGCGGCTCGCTGAACGGCTCGGCCGTCAACTACGCCGCCAACCTGGGCACCATCCCGGCGCCGGCCTGCTGCAACCTGACGGCCTACCGCGCCGACGTCACCAGCATCGTCAAGCCCGTCATCGACGGTGGTGCGGGCGGCATCTACAACTTCGGCATCACCGAGACCGACGCCCGCCAGGACGGCTCGGCGCTGGTCGTCGTCTACCAGGACGCCAGCCTGGCCGTCTCGACGGTCGGCATCCTGGATGGCTTCTCGCGGGTGGACGGCGAGTCGACGACCATCAACTTCGCGCAGCCGCTGGATCCGGCCGCTGCCGGTTTCTTCGCCGAGATGCGCCTGGGCATCGGCTTCAGCTGCTGCGACCAGCGCTCGCGCGTCGAGGTCAACGGTGCGCTGCTGACCGAGAACGCCGGCAACAACGACGACGCCACCGAGGCGCTCGGCAACGGCAACCTGATCACCGTCGGCGGCTTCGACGACCCGTTCACCAACGGCGCCAGCTATGCCAACGACCGCGAGCGCTACAACCTCGTGCCGTTCATCAACGACGGTGACACGGCGATCAACATCCGCACGATCAACGCCTCGCGCGACGACAACATCTTCCTGGCCGTGTTCCACGTCGCCGGCGAAGGGACGATCGACGACGGCACCGTGCCCGAGCCGCTGACCGGCGCGCTGGTCGGCACCGCGCTGCTGGGCCTGGCGCTGCAGCGCCGCTACGCGAAGAAGGCCTGATCGCTCGTCGCGACCTGCCTGCACAGGCCCGCCGGCGCAAGCCGGCGGGCCTTTGTCATGGTGCTGCCCGCCAGCGCAAACCGGCGGGCCATTGCCATGGTGCTGCCCGCCAGCGCAAGCCGGCGGGCCGGCATCCTTCAGGCCATGGCCTGCGGGCCACGCAGCGGCCGCTGCGCCAACACACGCGCCAGGTCGGCCAGGCTGTCCAGGTTGTGCGCCGGCAGGAAGGCGTCGACATGCGGCAGCATCGCGCGGATGCCTGCAGCGCGCGGCTGGAAGGCCGCAAAGCGCAGCAGCGGGTTGAGCCAGACCAGCCGCCGGCAGCTCTTGTGCAGCCGCTCCATCTCGAAGCGCAGTTGCTCGCAGCGCGGGTCGTCCGGCGTGCCGTGCTCCAGGCCGTCGCTGATCAGCAGCACGGTGGCGCGGCCGGACAGCGTGCGCCGCGCCCAGTCGCGGTTGAACTCGTGCAGGCACTGCGTGATGCGCGTGCCGCCGGACCAGTCCTGCACGTCGCGCACCACGCGCGCCACCGCGATGTCGGGGTCGCGCTGGCGCAGTGCGCGCGTCGTGCGCGTCAGCCGGGTGCCGAAGACGAAGCTCTCGACCCGCGCCTCGGCGTGGCCCAGCGCATGCGTGAAATGCAGCAGCATGCGCGAGTAGCGGCTCATCGAGCCGCTGATGTCGGCCAGCACGACCAGCGGCGCGGGCTGCTCGCGGCGGCGTCGCCAGCGCAGTTCCCACAGCTCGCCGCCATGGCGCGCCATCGCCTGCATCGTGGCGCGCACGGCGGGCCGGCCCGGGTGCGCGGCGCGGCGGCGGCGCCGGCGCGCGACGCGCTCGCGCAGCCGGGGCAGGGCGCGCAGCAGGGCCGCCGCCAGGCGCCCCGCCACCCCGCTCAGGGGCACGAAGTCGGCCTTGCGCAGCAGTTCGCGGTCGCTGAAGGTCAGCGTCGCGTCGACCTCCATCTCCTGCGGCGGCGGCGGTGGCGCCGGGGCCTGCGGCTGGTGCGGGAACAGCGCGTCCCCCAGGCGCCGGTTCTCGGGTGGCGGCGGCGCGTCGGTCTTGGCCTGCACCTTGGGCAGCAGCATCGCCATCATGCGGCCGGCGATGTCGGGGTCGCGCCAGAACAGCACGAAGGCCTGGTCGAACAGCTCGCGGTGCTCGGCGCGGTCGACGAAGCAGGCTGC
>CAYZHZ010000187.1:0-3126 GCA_964477625.1 uncultured Salinibacterium sp. | reverse complement strand
GACCGGCCCACGAGTCTCCCTCGGGCTTCCTACCCTGCGGGTTGCGACCCTGCCGATCTACGACGTCTCCGACGGACTGCGCTAGATCGTGACCGTCATCCCCCTCATCGTTGTGGTGGGAGCGACCGGCACAGGCAAGTCGACGCTGTCTCTCGACATCGCGGAAAGGTTAGGCGGGCACGGCATTGCGGCCGAGATCGTGAATGCGGACGCCATGCAGCTCTATCGCGGCATGGACATCGGCACCGCAAAAGTTCCTCAGGACGAAAGGCGCGGTATCCCGCATCATCTCCTTGACATTCTCGATCCTGCCGACGACGCGAGCGTCGCGGACTATCAAATTCGGGCCAGATCGACGATCGCAGAGATCGAGGCGCGGCACGCTGTCCCCATTCTCGTCGGCGGCTCGGGACTGTACGTTTCGAGCGTCATCCAGGACTTCCGGTTTCCGGGAACCGACGTGGACGTCCGCGCGCGACTCGAGGCCGAACTCACGGTTCTCGGGCCCGCCCCCCTCCATGAGCGCCTCACGCGCCTCGATCCGATCGCGGCCGCGGCCATCGGCCCTCACAACGGTCGTCGACTTGTGCGAGCACTCGAGGTAATCGAGATAACCGGCGAGGCTTTTACGACGGGCCTCCCCGAGAATGGTGATCCGTGGCGAGAGTCCCTGATTCTCGCCCTGCAAGCGCCCAGAGAGCAACTCGTCGAACGTTTGGATGCCCGCGTCATGCGCATGTGGGACGACGGCCTGCTCGACGAGGTACGCAGGCTCGGACCCCTCGGGGTGACCGCAAGTCGTGCGATCGGGTACGCACAGGCGATCGCTGAACTGGGGCAGTTGCTCACGCGTCAACAGGCCATCGACGAGGCATCCTCGCTCACGCGCCGCTACGCCCGACGTCAGGTTGGTTGGTTTCGACGCTATCGGGACGCCGCGTGGCTCGACTACGACGATCCGGAGCTCGCAGCGACCGCGATGCGTCTCGTGATGCGAGAGGATTAGTCCATGGCGACTCTCGCATTCACCAAGGGGCACGGCACCGGAAACGACTTCGTGGTGTTCGCCGATCCTGATGGCGAGATCGATCTCACCGCAGAGCAGGTGGCGGCGATCTGCGACCGACACTTTGGAGTCGGGGCAGACGGCATCCTTCGCGCCGTGCGGTCGTCCGCTCTCCCCGAGGGCGCTGCGGCTCTCGCGGAGGACGATGCGGCGGAGTGGTTTATGGACTACCGCAATGCGGATGGTTCGATCGCGGAGATGTGTGGCAATGGCATCCGAGTGTTCGCTCGCTTTCTCACCGAACGTGGCTTGGCGACCCTCGAACCTGGCGACACCCTCCCCATCGGTACTCGCAGCGGAGTTCGCGACGTGCAGCGCAACGCTTCAGGATTTCAAGCCGACATGGGTCGGTGGTCACTCGACGGCGGTGAGCCGCTTGTGCGTGCGAAAGAACTTCCGGTAGCGCGTCCCGGGCTCGGTATCAACGTCGGTAACCCGCACGTCGTCGTGGCGCTTGCCAGTGAGGAAGAGCTGCAGGCCGCCGACCTGGCCTACATTCCCGTGATCGAGCCGGAGCCGGAGGACGGCGCGAATGTCGAGTTCGTCGTCGCCGAAGATCCGCTCGTGCACGACGGCGTCGGACGCATCCGGATGCGAGTGCACGAGCGCGGTAGTGGCGAAACCCTGTCGTGTGGCACTGGTGCCGTCGCGGCAGCGCTCGCTATCCGCTATTGGGCGGGAGAGGGAGCGCCCAACCACTGGCGCGTAGATGTTCCGGGGGGCACGGTCGGCGTTCGCATGTTCCCCACCGAGGACGGCGAACACGTGTCACTCTCGGGGCCGGCCGACCTCGTCTTCGAGGGCGTACTCGAGATCTAGCCCGGCTATCGGCGCCGGGCTCGTAGAACCCGATAACCTTTGTTGGTCGCCGCTCGAACGAAGCCGAACTCCTCCGGGAATGTGGACTGCATCCATCGGTGCAGCGAGTCGGATCCCAAGTTTCGTTGGACGACGAGCCATCCGTCGCACCCTGGTTCGAGGCGAGGCAGCCAGTGTTCGAGCATGCCATGCAGCTCGTTTTTGCCGACACGGATGGGCGGATTCGACCAGAGAGTCATAAACGTTATGTCATCGGGAACATTGTCCGGAGTGACCGCGTTAACATTACTTATGTTCATTCTCTGAGCGTTGAGCCGCACCAGATCCAGTGCACGCTCGTTGACGTCCACCGCCCACACCGTTGCTCGTGGTGACTCCAGAGCAAGAGTGAGCGCGATCGGGCCCCAGCCGCACCCGAGATCAAGCAGGTTCCCTCCCGGCGGAGGAGTGGGAACATTCGCCAGCAGAACCTGCGTTCCTGCATCCACGTGATCGGGGGAGAAAATCCCGTTCGCGGTGACCACCTCGTGGTCCTGGCCGGCCAGCCGGACGTGAATAGTCCGAGTTCTCATCTCGCTTTCGGGGGTAGATGAGAAGTAATGCTCACTGGCCATGGAGAGAACTTACCGAAGACTACGAAAGTAGGGTTAACACAATGGCTGATACCGAAACTGAAAATGAAAGAAGCGCCGTCGATCGCGTGCTCGCGACTGACGCGACGCGATCCTCTGGCTACACGCTCTTCGGATCGGGTACTGCTCAGGCCCTCCAGGCCGACTCGCACTACGTGGGCGATCGGGACGGCGACCAATTCGATCGAGAGGATCGCCAGGCACTCCGTCGCGTGAGCGGGCTCTCGACCGAGCTCGAGGACGTTACTGAGGTCGAGTACCGCCAGTTGCGCATAGAGAACGTGGTGCTCATCGGCATCTACACTCAGGGCAATCTGCAGGATGCCGAGAACTCGCTGCGCGAGCTGTTCGCGCTTGCCGAAACTGCGGGCGCCGTCGTGCTCGACGGGCTGCTCCAACGACGAGCTCATCCTGATCCCAGCACCTACTTTGGTAAGGGTAAGGCGGCCGAGCTTCGTGACGTCGTCGCCGCGACGGGTGCCGACACGGTTATCGCAGATACGGAGCTGGCACCCAGCCAGCGTCGTGCCCTCGAGGACATCGTCGGCGTCAAAGTGATCGACCGCACCACCGTCATCCTCGACATCTTCAGCCAGCACGCCAAGAGCC
>CAYZHZ010000186.1:0-3306 GCA_964477625.1 uncultured Salinibacterium sp. | reverse complement strand
GCGCGGGCGTTCCACAGGCCGAGCCGCGTGATGCGGTAGGTGTGGATGTGCTCGGGCGCGCGCTCCAGTTCCGCGAAGACGGCGAGGTCGTGCCGAGCATCCTCGGCGTCGGGGTGCGCGACCTCGAGCAGCACTGTGCGGTCGCTCTGCACGATGAGGGGGCCGTTGGCGGGCATCCTTCTAGCTTATGGGCCCTCGGTGGTTGAGTAGCCGCGAAGCGGCGTATCGAACCCCCCCGCGCGCGGTTTCGATACGCGACCTTCGGCCGCTACTCAACCAACGATGGGGCCGACCGCAGTGATTGATGAGAGGGGCAGCGTGCGCTCGATGTCGGCGCGACGGTCGCGCGCACGCAGCCGCCCGCTCGCGACCGATGCCGGCTCGAGCTGGTAGTCGACGCTCGACCCGTCGGGCAGCTGCACCGTGACCGTGAGGGCACCCTTGGCTCGAATCGCCAGATCGATCTGGCGCGTCAGCCAGGCCCGGTCGTTCTCCTGCGGGTCCATCGAACTGCCGAGTCGCAACTTCTCGACAAGCGATGTGGCGGATGATGCCCCCACCGCACCTCCCACCCGCCGAGCGTGCCGCCGCTTGAGCACGACGATCTGTCCGTCCCGTCCCTCTGCCGCGACTGGGTATTTCGCTTCACTCAGGGTCCAGAACACCACATCGCGTGCGACGGAACTCACGAGTCCCGCACCCTCACGGGTCAACCGCAGGTGGGCGACCCCCTGGTCGACGGCGAGGGTGCGTAGCAGCGTCGCATCGGTGGAGGTGACGATCGTGCGTCCGTTGTCGGTTTCGGCGACGCGCACGAGGCCGTAGCGCGCGCTCGCCTCGGCGAGCAGGTATTCGAGGGGCTGGGGGATGCCGGTGAGCGAGATGCTCGCCAGAAACTCGCGCACGCTCGCCCCGGTCTCCCCGTTCGACATCGCGCGATACAACGACGCGGTCGAGACGCGGTACGTGGAGGCGAGCGCGCTCGACTCCCCGTCGGCCATGAGACGCAGTCGGGCGTCGAGCCGCGGCGCGAGCGGACCGGGAGAGACGATGGTGAGGTCGTGCTGCAGGTACACCTGCTCGACGACAGGCGGGAAGAGCTGCTGCATCGCCGCGGCGGCGACGGGAGCACCCGACGCGAGCAGGGCCGCACCGGGGGTGCTGGGCACGTGTGACGCCGTGATGCCGAGCAGCTCGGCGTCGCGCGTGTAGACGCGCACACGCTCGCGCATCCAGTCGCCACCTGCGGGGAACAACCACGCGATGTACTCGTCGAGCCGATCGCCCCAGGTGGCACCGGCACGAGACCCGAGTATCGAGCGGATGTCCGCAGGCAGCCGTTCCAGCCATGCGCCCGCGAGCAGCGCCCAGCGATCGCCGTAGCTCTCCACGAGCCAGTCGTCGCTCGTTCCCGTCGGCATCCACCGGCCGTCGTCGAGCGCGATGAGACCTGCGCGCGCGGCGATCTCCGTGAGTTCGCCGACCCGCTCCAGCTCGACGCCCATCGCGACCGCGAGCCGCTTGGCGTCGGGCAGTGCGATGCCGCCGCGGGCGAGTTCGCGCGCCGACTCGCGTTGCAGTTCGCCGAGTAGCTCGGCGACCGAACTCGTCGTCGCGAACGCGTGCTCGGCGGCGACTCCGTTCGTGAAGCGCACCTCGGTGGGGCTCACGGGGGAGAGCGCGGCGGGCGCCGGCTCCGCACGCAACACCGCTGCGGAAGGCAGCCCGAGCTCGGGCCACGAAGCCAGTTGGTGTGCCACCGGGGAGGGGACCGTCGGGGCGTGCGCGTCGCCGGTCGTGAGCGCCAGACGACGGAGGGCCTCGAGTTGCTCGGGCGTCGCGGCATCCGTCGCCCCGCCTGCCAGGTCAGAGAGTGCGACGAGCGCCGCGCGGTCGAGGCGGCCGAGGGCCAGCTGAATGGAGTCGGGCTGCAGCAGGGCGTCGGCGAGGTCGAAGAAGTCGCGGATGCCCTGCTCGCGCACCTCACGCACCGCGATGAGCTGGCCGAGCTCGAGGTCGCTCAGCGCCCCCAGCTGGCCGGCGAGGCCCAGGGCCGAATCGTTACTTGCCGGCATCCCTTGCTTCACGACCCCGTCGCACGGCACTCACGATGATCAGGGTGATCACGAGCACGAGTCCGAGCGGGAGCCCGATGGCGGGCAGCACGATCACCGTCGGCCACACCCCCTGACTGAACGCCTCGGGTGTCGTCCCTACCGCTGTCGCGATGATGACCGCGAGAAAGCAGATGATCGACAGGCCGATGGCCGCCGCCACCATGAAGGCGAGGATGCGTTCGAGCCGGTTGTCGGTCACAGGGGTGTCTTTTGCCACGACCACAAGGATACGGGACGGGCCGACTGCTCTAGGCTGGTCAAACCGGTAATGCCGGTCGCACCACTACTCGAGGAGTCCCGCAATGCCCACCGGCAAGGTCAAGTTTTACGACGACGAGAAAGGCTTCGGCTTCATCAGCTCTGATGACGGCCAGGAAGTCTTCCTTCACGCGTCCGCGCTGCCCGCCGGCACGACCGGCATCAAGGCCGGCTCACGGCTCGAGTTCGGTATCGCCGACGGCAAGAAGGGTGCCCAGGCGCTCTCCGTGCGGGTGTTGGATGCTCCGCCCTCGCTCGCGAAGATCAACCGCAAGCCGGCCGACGACATGGCCATCATCATCGAAGACCTCGTGAAGCTCATGGACGGTATCGGTGCCGGACTCAAGCGCGGCCGCTACCCCGACCGCGCCCACTCCGCGAAGATCGCCGCGATGCTGCGCAAGGTCGCCGACGAACTGGACGCGTGACATGAGCGCAGCCCGATACGAGGACCTCGCTCGCGGCGCGCTGCTCGAGATCACACCCGAAGCGAGCGTCGGCGCGTACATCGGCGAGGTTGAGGATGAGGGCGCGGTTGACGTGCTCTTCGAGTCGACGCTCCCCGGCTACCCGGGGTGGCGCTGGACGGTCTCGGTCGCCGAGGTCGAGGGCGAGGCACCCACGGTGCTCGAGGCGGAACTGCTGCCCGCCGAAGGTGCGCTGCTCGCACCCGACTGGGTGCCCTGGTCGGATCGTCTCGCCGAGTACCAGGCCGCCCAGGAGGCCGCTGAGGCCGAGGCGGCCGCTGCGCAAGCGGATGAGTCAGACCCCGACGCCGATGAGTCGGACTCCGACGACGAGGACGACGATGACGACGTGCTCGGCAACGATGTGTTGCACGGGGGCGACCTCGACGGCGTCGACATCGACGAGCATGAGTTCGACGACGATGACGATGACGATGACGATGACGATGACGATGACGATGACG
>CAYZHZ010000185.1:0-3356 GCA_964477625.1 uncultured Salinibacterium sp. | reverse complement strand
GCCGCGCGCCCCGCGGCGCAGCACGACTCCGGCCGCGCTCGGCCGCGGCGCCGGCGGCTCCGCCGGCGCGACGCCTTCCGGAAGCTCGCTCACGAGGCGGACCGATCGCGCGCGGCGGCGATCTCCGCCTCCACCGCGTCGGCCTCGCGGGCGATCCGGTCGGTCAGCAGCTCGCAGCCGCCGTCGACGACGTGCACGTCGTCCTCGATGCGGATGCCGACGCCCTCGCCGGCGAGATAGACGCCGGGCTCGACGGTGATCACCGCGCCCGCCGCCAGCGGCTTGCGCCCGTCGCCGACGTCGTGGGTCTCCAGGCCGAGGTGGTGGCCGATGCCGTGCGGGAACTCCGCGCCGAGCCCGTCGCGGTCGAGGCTGCGCCACGCCGCCTCGTGCAGGTCGGCGAGCAGCGCGCCGGGAGCGCAACGCTCCAGCGTCGCGCGCTGCGCGCGCAGCACCGCGTCGTACAGCTCGCGCTGGCGGTCGCCGAAGCGCCCGCCGACCGGGTACGTGCGCGACACGTCGGCGCAGTACCCGTCGACCTGCGCGCCGGTGTCGACCAGCAGCAGGTCGCCCTCGCGCAGGGTGCCGGAGCTCTTCGTGTAGTGGAGCTGCAGCGCGTTCGCGCCGGAGGCGACGATCGGGTCGAACGCGTGCCCGCCCCCGCGCGCGCGGTAGACGCGCGTCAGCTCCGCTTCCAGCTCCGCCTCGCGCACGCCGGGCTCCATGCGGGCCAGCAGGCGGCGCAGCGCCTCGTCGACGACCTCGCCCGCGCGGCGGATCGCGGCGACCTCCTCGGCCGACTTCAGCCGGCGCATCTCGTGCAGCGCGGCCGTCGCGTCGTCGACGACGAGGTGCAGGAAGCGGTCGCGCAGCGTGCGGGCGAAGCGCGTGTCGGGGTCGTCCTCGCCGCCGAGCGCCGCGGCGTGCCCGCGCGCGACGCGGACGCGCTCGACGCGGCCGAGCACCTGCGTCGCCACCGCGGGAAACCGCGCGAGCGGGAAGACCGCGTCGTAGTCCAGCTCCTCGGGGTCGAGCGCGCGGTCGCCGTCGGCGACGGCGTCGGGCTCCTCGCCCCAGGCGCGCTTCACCGGGTCGGACGGCGGCAGGAAGAGCGCCTGCCGCACCTCGCGCCCGCGCAGGTAGTCGGGCCCCGGGTCCGCCGGCGCGAGCCGGACCGGCGCGCCGCGCGGGACGAGCAGCAGAATCGCCGACGCGTCGGCGACCCCGGTCAGGTAGAACAGGTCGGGCGAGGGTCCCCCGGCCGCCTCGCCGCGGACGACGATCGCGCCGTCGTGGAGGCGCTCCATCAGCTCCCGCCGGCGGGAGGCGTAGGGCTCGCGCCGCGGCGCGCTGCGCATCATGCCGGCGTCTCCTCGCGGCCGCCGACCGGCGGGCGTCGCAGGTGGAACCCGGTCGCGACCTGCCAGGCGTGCGCCGCGGTCAGCACGAGGTCGTCCCCGTGCAGCCGGCCGCAGAACGTGATGCTCGTCGGGGTCTCGGGACCGGAGGAGGTCTCACCGTCCCGCGACCGCAGGACCGACGGCGCGAACCCGTTCGGCGCGACGACGGCCGGATGGCCGGTGAGGTTCGTCATCAGGAGCTGGTCGCCGCCGAAGCTCGGGCAGACGAAGACGTCCAGCTCGGAGAGGCGCGCTTCCATCTCCCGGATCAGCCGCATGCGGATGCGGTTCGCCCGCAGGTACTCGACCGCGGGGATCAGCTGCCCCTGGCGGAAGACGTTGGGCCAGGCGAACTCGACCTGGCGCGTCAGCTCGTCGTCGCGGCCGCTGCGCGTCAGGTCGTCGAACGCCGACGCCGCCTCCGCGGTGAGGATGAACGAGAGCGCGGAGACCGGCAGGTCCGACGGCAGCGCGATCGGCGCGAGCTGCATGCCCATGTCGCGCAGCGTCGCGAGCACGGCGCGGTCGTTCTCCTGCCAGGCGGCGGCGCGCCGCCGCTCGGCCGGGTCCTCGACGTCCTTCGTGCGATCCTCGTCGAACAGCGCCTCGACGTAGCCGATCTTGAGCCGCTCGGGGGGCAGCTCCGCGGGCCAGCGGAACGGCCGGTCCTGCACGGCGCGGTCCAGGCCGTCCGTGCCGTGGATCGCGTCGAAGACCAGCGCGCAGTCCTCGACCGTGCGCGCGATCGGGCCGAGCTTGTCCATCGTCCAGGAGAGCGCCATCGCCCCGTGCCGGCTGACCCGGCCGAACGTCGGCCGGAAGCCGGTCGCGCCGCAGCGCGTGCAGGGCGAGACGATGCTGCCCCAGGTCTCGCTGCCCAGCGCGAACCCGACGAGCCCCGCCGCGGTCGCCGCGGCCGAGCCGGCCGACGAGCCGCTCGAGCCCTCCTCGACGTTCCACGGGCTCTTCGTCGTGCCGCCGTACCAGACGTCGCCCCAGGCGAGCGCGCCGAGCGCCAGCTTGGCGATCAGCACCGCGCCGGCCTCGTCCAGCCGCTCGACCGCGGTGGCGGTGCCGTCGAGGACCTGGTCGCGGAACGGCCGCGCGCCCCACGTCGTCGGCGCGCCGGCGACCGCCAGCAGGTCCTTGGCGCCCCAGGGAACGCCGTGCAGCGCGCTGCGGGCGCGGCCGGCGGCGAGGTCGCGGTCGGCGCGCGCCGCCGACTCCAGCGCGCGCTCCTCCAGCAGCGCGATGACGCATTCGAGCTGCGGGTCGTGCCGCTTCAGCCGGTCGAGGTAGAACTGCGTCAGCTCGACCGACGCGATCGAGCCCGCTCGCAGCATCCGGCCGAGGTCCGCCGCGGACGCGAAGGCGAGGTCGAGGTGGTCGTCGGGCCGCTCCGGCGACTTCGCGCCGCCGATCGCCGAGGCGGCCAGCGGCCGCGCGGTGGCGCGCCGGGTCCCCTTCGCCTCGCTGTCGCGGCCGGGGCGGAAGACGAAGGCGGGCGGCAGGTCGTTCGGCACGGGGACCGCGCGCACCGCGGCGAAGCTCTCCAGCAGGCGGTTGACGCCGGACTGCATCAGCTCGCGCTCCGTCTCGTCGAACGTGACGCCGGAGATCCACTCCGCCTGCCGGATCATCTCCGCGGTGACGGCGGGCGCCTCCTGCGCGACCGTCACCAGCGCGCGGGCGAAGACGGCGCCGGTCCCCGCGGCGGCGAGAAACTGCAGCACGCGGCGGCGCGGCCAGGTCGGCGAACGTTGGAGCATCGGCGGGCCCTCGCGGGTGGGTGGGTGCACCACTTTGTACAACTTTCCGCGTGCTCAGGACAGGCCCTTCGACAGGCTCAGGACAAGCCCTTCGACAGGCTCAGGACAGGCCCCGGGGCGTCCAGGCGCGCTCGAGCGCGTGCAGCGCGCGGTCGACCGCCAGCGCCAGCAGCGCCGCGGGCACCGC
>CAYZHZ010000184.1:0-3438 GCA_964477625.1 uncultured Salinibacterium sp. | reverse complement strand
TGCCCAAGCAGGCTCTGCAGCACCTGGGGCTGCATCTGCTTCACGGCGGAATTGGCGAAGGTGTGACGCAGCCAGTGGGTCGATGCGTTCAGGAAGTCCGCCGAACCGGGGGCACCATCGCGCGCAGCGGCGGCGACGGCCACCTCGCGGAAGAACCGGCGCAGCGCCTTGTAGATCGCCGAGCGCTCCAGTGCGCCGTAGCGGTCAGCCTGCGACGGCAGTTCGCGATCCAGGAACGGAACGCCGAGCCGGTCCAGATTGCGGCGCGGGGGAGGGCGCTTGAGGATCCCGACGAGGGGCCGCCAGGCCTGTTGGTGCTCTGCCCGCAACGCGTCCTGCAATGCCTGCCCCACCCCCTCATCGGGCCTGCTGTCGAGTTCGCGGCCAGTTCCCGCCATGCGCTCGCCTGCCGCGGTCGTCGGAAGGCTGTTGGCCGCCTGGACTCTCTCCACACGTGAGTCGAAGCCCAGGCCTGCAGCATCCATGTCCCGGTGGTGCTGCTCGAGCAGCGTCTTGATCTCGTCGAAGACCATCACCGTCCGGGGCTTCCCGCCCTTGCCGATGACGTCCAGCAACCATGCCTCCTGCCCATCCACCAGTTCCCGCCGGAAGCCCTTCAGCCGGGTCGTGGCCAGCTCCGACAAACGAAGGCCGGTGGTGCTGCCGAGTTCCAGCAGCAACTGCAGGCGCCGCCGCTCGGGAGTGTCCGGCTTTTCATGTAGCACCTCCATGGCGAAAGCCCACTGCCGCTCGCTCAGGGAACGGCGAACGTCGATGCTCGGCTTCAGCAGGCCCAGCGTCCGGCCCAGGTTCGCCATGGCGTTGGCCCGCAGGTACCCTTTCTCGTGCATGGCGGAAAACATGCTGCCCAGCACGGTGAACTCGTGCCGCTGGCTGTTCCGCCCCAGCGGGCCCCGGAAAGGCCTCCAGGAGGCGTCCTCGCGCCTCACCTTGCGCTCCTGCACCCAATCGGCCGGCGGAGCCGCCAGGAAGGCCTGGTAGGCCTGCAGATCGGGCTCCTGGAGCGAGGAGAGGGCCTTGCGCCGGACGTGGATGCACCAAAGGTAGAAGCGCTCGGCGATGCGCGTGTAGTCCCGCCGGGTCTGCCCCTGGTACCGGCTCAGCCACTGGCTGATCGCCTGAACATCGGTCTCCGCGCCCCAGACGTTGGCCTCATGCGATCGAAAGGCGCCCTGACGGCCAGACAGGGTATCGGACAAGGTGCCGTCGACGATCGGGACCAGGGCGAACGGCTCTGCACCGGCCACCCCCCGACCCGCCAGTTCCCGCCGACGCAGTAGCGCCAGGTCGGTCTCGGGGCGCCGGGCCGACTCCTTGAAGGGCCGTCCGCCGGCCTCGGCGATGGGAGTCAGCCACTCGAGCAGCCGCCGGGCCCGAACGACGCCCATCCGGGGCACACGGCGGTGCCACCGGAACCCGTAGATGTTGATGTAGTTGACCAGGTCGCCGAGCGACTTGACGCCGACCTTGGCCAGGTCGCGCGGGATGCCGGAGCCGAGCCAGAAGCCAGCCTCGTCGTCCAGGCCGGCCTCACGCGACAGCACGCGCTCCAGCGCCGCAAGGGCCTCGACGACCGCCTTGCGTTGGGTCGCGGATAGCCGCGGGGTGGCCGCGGCAGACGACCCCTCGACGAGTCGCGAATGAGTCGTGGCGGACAGGGCAGGGGAGGGCGGGGCGGCCAAGTGTCCGGCTTTTCCTGCCCCGGTCTGGCCCGCCGCCGCGTCCTCGCCGAACTCCTCGCCGTAGAGCTCGAGCCACTCCGCTTCCGTGTAGAAGTCCTCGTCGATTCCGGTCGCACCGCAGTACTGCGAGCGCCATTCTTCGAGGCTAGGGGAGGGTGGCCGGCTTGATGCCGGCCTCAGCGCCACCTCGGGAGTGCCGATGTGTCCGGCTTTTCCTGCCCCTCGTCCGGCTTTCGCTACGGCAAAGTCGGGCAGGGCGCGCAAGGCCGGCAGCGCCACCGCCAACTCCGAACCGCAACCCCGCGCCTCGCCGGCGTGCTCGATCGCCGCGACGACCAGGCGCAGACGGGTGGCGAAGTGGCGACGATCGCTGGGTCCGCCGGTGAAGGAGAGGTAGAGCCGCCAGGCGCGCTCAAGGTCGACCCCGTCGAGAAGGGCGCGCAGAAATGCGAAGTGATGGCGGCCGAGCTCGCCGCTGCCTTCGCGCAGTAGACGGGTCTTCGCGCCGCGCGGGCGGCCACGGCGCCGCGGCAGCACGCCGGCGCTGGCGGCGTGCTGGCCAGGGGCCGGCGCTACCTCTGAAGCCACCACCTCCGTAGGCATGAAAAAGGGGTCCCCCAAGAGCGGTACCCCCACTATAGAAGAATTATCGCGATGTCCTGAGAAGTGTTCTTATCAGGACGTTGTTTGGTGGCGAATTATTCAGCTTGCTGGCAAGACCTCCAAGCGACCCCCTGGCGGCGTCACCCGCGATGCGATCCGGCGCGCGGGCATGGCGCAAGGGCCGTGCGTTAGGCGGCGGTAGCGCAGTCCTTCGGGTGGCCCTGCTGGCCTGGGCGACGCAACCACGTACGATGCTGGATGACAAGTCGAGTGAGGGCGAGGGCGTGAGGATCGTATGCATCGGATGGGGCTCCCTGGTCTGGGATCCCGGCGTTCTGCGCTGCGTTGGCGATTGGCAGACCGATGGCCCGACCTTACCCCTCGAGTTCGCCCGGGTCTCTCGCGACGGCAGATTGACGCTGGTGCTGACGCCGGGGGCGGCGCCCGTACCGACCATGTGGTGCGAGTTGAACTACTTCACGGGAGAGGCGGCGCAAGCCGCGCTGGCTGGCCGCGAGGGAACTGCCATCCATGCCATTGGCCTGTGGCCAGGGCAGCCACCGAAACACGCCACTGGCTATGCGGAGATCAGCCAGTGGGGCAAAGACCGAGGCTTCGACGCCGTGACTTGGACTGCCCTGCGTCCGAGGTTCGACGGAGTCGATGGTGCCGGGCCGAAGGACGCCGCCGCCGCCGCGTCCTACCTCGGCACTCTCTCCGGAGACGCGCTGGTGCGTGCTAGCGAGTACGTTCGAAGGGCGCCGGACCAAGTCAGGACCGGATTCCGCGCGGCGCTTGAGGCGAGGTGCGCTGCGACCTGGCGCCAGGAACCTTAAGTTCCTACACCGTGACCTCCAGCCTCAGGGCGCCGCTGTCGGAGGCTCTTGTGCGAGTTCGCCCGCCGAGCCCTGTCCAGGGCTCCCGGGAGGTCGTGCGGGCATGCTTGCCAATAAAGTCGTGTTTCAGGCGCTTGCGGTCCTGGAGGACTCTTTCGACGTCGAATTGACGGCCGCACTGGAACTCATGGTGGCGTTATCGCAAAGGCCCTCCGCTTCCAGAACGAGGCATCGCTGTCTGAATCGGCGTGTTGACGGTGGATCCTGGGCGACGGGGAACCGTCCTTGCCCAGCCG
>CAYZHZ010000183.1:0-3530 GCA_964477625.1 uncultured Salinibacterium sp. | reverse complement strand
CTTCGCCTGCGCGACCCGCCAGATCTCGGTAACCCCGGCCTCCCGCTGGTCGTCGTCGGGCTGCATGACGGCGAGGGTGCACGGCGGGCTCATCCAGTTGAGCGGCTTGTAGCTCAGCGAATCGGAGTGCACGAGCAGGCTGCCATCCGCTTTGACGACGAGCAGTCGCGTGGCGAGCGGCAGGTGCGCGCTCAGCCGGCCCGCGTAGTCGACGGAACACCGGGCAATGACGAGACGCACGGCGTCGAGTCTAGAGGGGCGGTCTCCTATGTACCGAGGCGCGAGCGCAGTATCCCCAGCTGCTCGCGCCCGAGCAGCGCCCACGGTCCTGCGGGGTTGATGACGAGTCCCTCGAATGGCGGCTCGAGTGCGTCGTCGACGATGCGGGCGATATCGATCGTCGCGAACGCGTCACCCGTGCTGCGGGCGGCGACCTCCGCCGCTGAGGTGAACGCGAGTCGCACGGGCTTGCCCTCGGGTGAGGTCGACGTGCGCACCTCGACCGACTTGTCGGGGTGCTCGATCACGGCATACATGAGGGTCCCTCCAGCCGCGAGCGCGTCGAGCACGTCGGAGGGCCTGCCGGCGGTCGCGTTCTTCACGGCGTCGTTGCGCGCGTTGCGCAGCACGAAGTCGATGTCGTGAAGGGAAACCCCGCAGGTCGGTCCGGCCGGGTCGATGTACACCCACCCGTAGCCCTGGGCTTGGGCGAACTCCATGAGCCCGCCCGCGGGCTGGCCCATGGTCGTCGCCGGCTCGCCGGGGTGCATCCGCTGCGCCTCCTCCTGCCGCGTGAAGGCGAAGAGGGCGCGCTCGCCGTTGGGACCTTTCCCCTCGTGAAAGTGGAAGCGCGAGCCCGCTGCGATCGAGGTGCCATCCTCGGTCATGGTGATCTCCGAGCCCGTGGAGTCGAGCAGCAGGTCACCCTGAAAGCAGTTGCGCACGACCTCGAGGTAGCTGGACTGCTCCGCCTTGGCCGCGAAGGCGGCGACCGCGGCACGCAGCGGAATGTTGTCGACGAGCCCCATCGACCCAGCCTAGCTAGGGGGTGGGTGTGCTGTTCGTGGCGTCACCCGGGTCGGCGAAGGGGTCCACCTTCGTCCCGGTTGCGCGGTTCGGTTCGCGCGCGCTGCCCGCGACGATCGCCCCAACGGCGCACAGTACGAGCACGACCAGCAGGGCGTTGAGGATGCCGACGTGTTCGCCGAGGAATCCGATCACCGGCGGGCCCACCAAGAAAGCGAAGTACCCGATGGTCGCGACCGCGCTCACGCGGGCCGCCGCGGTCTTCGGGTCATCCGCTGCCGCCGACATCCCGATGGGGAATCCGAGTGCAGCGCCGAGCCCCCACGTGACCGCGGCGATCATCGCCACGACCGGGTTGGGTACGAAGATGATCACGAGCAGCGACGCCGTGGCCAGCACGAAGGATGTCCGCAGCACGGGAACCCGCCCGAACCGGTTCAGCAACACGACGCCACCCAGGCGCCCGACCGTCATGGCGGTGACGAAGATTCCGAAGACGAGGGCGCCGGTCGCGTTATCCACGCCGTGCCCGTCGACCATGGCGAGGGCCAGCCAGTCGTTCGCGGAGCCCTCCGCGAAGGCCGCACTCAACACGAGCACTCCGATGAGCAGGGTGCGCGGGTCTTTCCAGATCGCGAGGCGCCCGCGCCAGGTCTTCGAGTGGTCGTCGTCGGGAACGGGCTCCTCGCCCTCCTCGATGACATGCTCCGACTGGATGAGGCGAACCACCGCGACCGCGACGACGACGATCACGAGCGCCATGATCCCCGTGTGTACCGCGATGGGCACGCCCGCCAGTTCGGCGAGGGCGCCGAGTCCCGCGCCGATCATGGTGCCGAAGCTGAAGAAGGCGTGGAAGACGGGCATGATCGCCCTGCGGAGGGTGCGCTCATTGGCCGCCCCCGAGACGTTCATGGCCACGTCGGTTATTCCCGAAGCGAAACCGAAGACGAAGAGGCCGCCAAAGGTGAGAGCGAAGACAGGCCCCACCGTGGCGCCGAGTCCCGAGACCGCGAGGCCGACCGCGGTGACGATGAGGCCGAGCAGCATGGTCGTGCGTGCCCCCAGGCGCGCGACGATGTGGCTCGAGAAGACAAGACCAATGACAGACCCCGCGGCGATCGCGAGGATGAGCACGCCGACCTGATCGATGCGAATCTCGAGCGCGTCGCGCACCGCGGGCAGCCGCGACACCCAGCTCGCCATCGCGAGTCCGGGGAGCATGAAGACCACGAAGATCGCGTTGCGCCAGTTGAGCGCCTGACGGCGGCTGAGGCCGCCCGCGTACGTCTCCGGTTCGGTGGTGGTCATGAGGTCCCTTGGGCAGTGCTCGTGCTCGTCGTGTGAGGCGGGGTGTCAGGTGTCGATTCGATTGGACCAAGCTACAACCTCGTCATCGGGCAGTTCGCGACCGAGCTGTGCGCGGGCGGCACCGCCGGGCCGCCTCTCGGAAACCCGCAATAGGCTGGAGCGCATGACTGCGCTGAGCTCTGGAATCGTCACGGAAGACCTCGATGAGGCGGTACGACCGCAGGACGACCTCTACCGTCACGTGAACGGCAAGTGGATCGAGCGCACCGAGATCCCCTCGGACAAGGCGCGCTACGGCTCGTTCATCGTGCTCGCCGAAGAGAGTGAGAAGGCCGTGCGCGACATCATCATGGAATCGCAGTCGGCCGACCCCGGCACGGAGGCGCGCAAAGTGGGCGACCTATACGCGAGTTTCATGGATGAAGCGCGAGCACAGGCGCTCGGGGCGAAGCCGATCGAACCCCTGCTCGCGGAGGCGGCGGCCGTGTCATCCATCCCCCAGTTGCTCGCGACCCTCGGACGGTTGGAGCGCGGTGGCGCGCCCGGATTCTTTCAACTCTTCGTCGATAACGACCCCGGCAACCCCGAGCGTTACCTCGTCTTCATGGAGCAGGCCGGCATCGGCCTTCCCGACGAGTCCTACTACCGCGAGGAGAAGCACGCCGAAGTGCTCGGCAAGTACCGTGCCTTCGTCGAGCGGATGCTGACGCTCGCCGGGCTCAGCGACGCGGCCGCGCGTGCCGATCGCATCGTCGCCCTCGAAACCGAGCTCGCCTCCCACCACTGGGACAATGTCGCCAACCGCGACAGCGAGAAGACGTACAACCCCATGCTGTGGCAGGCCGCCAATGACCTGACGGGCGCGGTCGACATGGATGCGTGGCTGAACGCCATCGGAGTGCCCGAGCACTCCTTCGACGAGGTAGTCGTTCGCCAGCCCAGCTTCATGGCCGGGCTCGAGTCGGTGCTGCGCGATGAGAACCTCGAGGCCTGGCGCGACTGGCTGGGGTGGCAGGTGGTCCGCTCGAATGCCGCGTACCTGTCGCAGGACTTCGTCGAGGCGAACTTCGACTTCTACGGCCGCACCCTCTCTGGCACCCCTGAGCTGCGCGCCCGGTGGAAGCGCGGCGTCTCACTCGTCGAGGGCTCGCTCGGCGAGGCCGTGGGTCGCATCTATGTCGAGCGCCACTTCC
>CAYZHZ010000182.1:1206-3535 GCA_964477625.1 uncultured Salinibacterium sp. | reverse complement strand
CAAGGCATCGCTGGCGACCGAGTCGTGGCTGTCGGCCGCGTCGTTCCAGGAGACCACGCGTGTTCTCACGCAGGCCGCCATGGAGGGCAAGTCCGACCCGCTCATGGGTCTCAAGGAAAACGTCATCATCGGAAAGCTCATCCCGGCCGGCACGGGTCTCCCGCGCTACCGCGATGTCTCCGTCGAGGCGACCGACGAGGCGAAGGCGGAGCGCTACCCGAACCGCATCTTCACGGATGACTCGGTGTTCACTGAATCCGACCTGAGCTTCGTCGACTTCGACAGCTTCTCGTCGGACGACTACACGCCCGGCACCTACAATTAGCCGGTGATCGAGCGAAGTCGAGATCTCGACAAGCTCGATCACCAGCAGCGCAAGGCCCTCGCAGAAATGCGGGGGCCTTCCGTCGTTTCCCCCATTCCCTCAGCGGTAGCACCATGGCATTCTCGACGCGTGCACACCGCAGACATCAGCGACGTCGTCGATAGCGTGCTCGCGCGCTGGATCGCTCGATGCGTCGCCTGGACCCCGGCGCGCACCCTCCCGATCACTGTCGCGCGTTCCTCCGCCATGGCTACCGCACTCGATCTCGGCGCGTGGCCCGAAGATCTCATGGCACCCCTCTACACGGCGTTCGATGGTGTCGTCGGGCAGGTGCGCGACTCGCTCGACGAGGAAGACGCGGACGGTATCCCGCATGAGTACTGGGTGAGCGGGCACGATCATGCCGCCGCCGCGCTGCGCGAGGTGCGGGTGGCCGTGCTGGCCCGTCGTCACGAGATCCTCGATCTATTGCTCGTGTGCGTCGCACCGCGGTACCCCGAGCGCAGCCGCCTGTACCCCTAGATTGTGGGGGTGTGGGGGGAGGCATCAGCACCCTAGCGTGGAAGCTCCGGGGGGAACCGGGGTTTCGAGCACATCGGGGGAGGTGCTGCTGTGTCGTCGTTGGCGGAGATTCTCATCATCCGCGGACTCATGCCCATCGAGAGTCTCGATGCGGTCACGGGCGACCGTGACGACGATGATCAGCGCATCCTCGACCTCATCGATCAGGGCGTCATAACGGATGCCCAGGTGGCGTCGGCGCGCGCCGCCCAAGTGGGCCTGCCCTTCGTCGAGCTCGTCGACTACCCGATCGACCGCAACGCCGTCTCCACCGTGCCACCCGGCCTCTGTCGCCGCCACGACCTGCTCCCCATCTCCCTGCACGACGACAAGCTCATCGTTGCCATGGCGAATCCTGGTGACGTCTTCGCCCTCGACGACGTGCGCGCCGCCACCCGCCAACGCGTCGACGTTGTCGTCGCCGAGCGCAGCGATCTGAGAGCGGCGATCAACCGGTTCCTGCGCGCCGATGGCGAGCTCAGCGAGATCACCACGGTTCTCGGTCACGAGAGCGGACCATCGACCGAGTCGTCAGTCGTTCCGATCGCCGAGGCGCAAGAGGATGATGCCCCCATCGTGCGCTTCGTCAACCTGCTCATCAGCCAGGCGATCCAGGACCGCGCGAGCGACATCCACATCGAGCCGGGCGAGTACGAGATGGCCGTGCGGTACCGCATCGACGGTGTTCTGCACGACATGCAGCGCGCACCGAAGAACGTGCAGAACGGCGTGATCTCGCGGCTCAAGATCATGAGCGATATCGATATCGCCGAGCGACGGCGTCCGCAGGATGGCCGCATGTCGGTCATCCATGGCGGTCGTCAGATCGACCTTCGCGTCGCGACCCTGCCGACCGTGTACGGCGAGAAGGTCGTCATGCGTATTCTCGACAACGCGGCGTCGGGCATGGGGATGGAACAGCTGCAGCTGCTCGAGCGCAACGCCGCTGTCTACCAACGCTCATACACGAAGCCCTACGGCATGATCCTCGTGACCGGGCCGACCGGGTCGGGCAAGTCGACCACGCTCTACACCACCCTGCATGCGGTCGCGCGACCCGAGATCAACGTCATCACGGTCGAAGACCCCGTCGAGTACCGCATGAAGGGCATCAATCAGGTGCAGGTGAACCCCAAGGCGGGGCTCACGTTCGCGAGCGCGCTGCGGTCAATTCTGCGGTCCGACCCCGACGTCGTGCTGCTCGGAGAGATCCGCGATCACGAGACGGCGCAGATCGCGATCGAGGCCTCGCTGACCGGCCACCTCGTCCTCTCCACCCTCCACACCAACGATGCCCCGAGCGCGATTACCCGCCTCACCGAGATGGGAATCGAGCCCTTCCTCGTGGGGGCGGCGCGCGCCGGTGGCGGCGCCCCCCGCCGCGCCCGGCGCGTGTTGGCCCCAGGTGGGAAGCCTCGCGTAGATTTTGTCGGCGAAACCCAT
>CAYZHZ010000182.1:0-1196 GCA_964477625.1 uncultured Salinibacterium sp. | reverse complement strand
GGGAATCGAGCCCTTCCTCGTGGGCTCGGCGCTCGACTGTGTCGTCGCCCAGCGCCTCGCCCGTCGATTGTGCGACCGATGTCGGGAGCCCTATGTCGCCCCGGCCGATGAACTCGTCAACCTGAGGGTCGGGTACAACCCTGCGATGCCCGCGCCCACGCTGTATCGCGCGGTCGGCTGCCAGGTGTGCTCTAACACCGGGTATCGCGGCCGCGTCGCGCTGCACGAGGTCATGGCGGTCACCGAGGAGCTCGAACGGCTCGCGGTCGCACGAGCCTCGAGCGCCGAGATCGGTCGCGTCGCGATCGAGCAGGGGATGACGACCCTGCGGCAGGACGGCTGGGCCAAGGTGCTGCTCGGCATCACGACGATCGAAGAGATTCTGCGAGTGGTCGCGTGATGCGTTGGAGCGAAGAAGGGGAAACGGTGAACAAGCCCGTCTACGAGATTCCGGTCACGGGACCCGACCTGCGCGTGCCGCCGGCGAGTGCACCCGTGCCGCCGAGTGCTCCGCCCACGGTCATCCCGTTGGGTGCGCCCACCTCGGTCGCGCCACCGCCCGCGCCGACCCTGCGCGACGTGCCGCTCGACCAACTGCCGCCGCCCGTCCTGGGAACCGCACAGGAGAGTGTGCCGGTCGACGAGTCGTACCGGGTGAAGCTTGCGTCCGCGGATCCCGACCTGCTGCAGGCCCTTCAGGAGGTCGTACTCTCCACCGCATCCGACCTCCACCTGACGTCGAACTCGCCTCCGATGATCCGCATCGATGGGCACCTCCAGCCGATCCCGGGTGCGCCGGTGTGGAACCGGGAGCGCGTGCAGGCGGCGATCACGAGCATCCTCAGTCCCACCCAACGCGACCAGTTCTCGAAGTATCTCGAGCTCGATCTCGCGTACACGATCTCCGCGAACGCGCGCTTTCGCGTCAACGTCTACCAGCAGCGGGGGGCGATGGGGGCTGCGTTCCGCCTCATCCCCACGGGGATCAAGCAGCTCCGGGAGCTGGGACTGCCGGAGTCCGTCTCGCGCTTTGCCGCCCTGCCTCGCGGACTCGTGCTCGTGACCGGACCGACCGGCTCGGGCAAGTCGACGACGCTCGCGGCCATCCTCGATCTGGTCAATCGCACTCGCGCCGACCACATCGTCACGATCGAAGACCCGATCGAGTTTTTGCACACCAACCAGAAGTCGCTCGT
>CAYZHZ010000181.1:0-3556 GCA_964477625.1 uncultured Salinibacterium sp. | reverse complement strand
GGCGCGGCGCGGCCCCGCGCGGCGGGCGCGCTAGTGGCCCTCGACGCGGGAGTCGACCCCGGCGTCGGGACCGGCGTCGAGCGTGTCGAGGCTCGCAAGGTCATCCGCATCGAGTTCGAAATCGAAGATGTCGAGGTTGCGCGCGAGACGCTCGGGGTCGCTCGACTTCGGAATCGCGACGAGACCGTTCTGCAGGTGCCAGCGCAGCACCACCTGCGCCGGGGTGCGGCCGTGCTTGTCACCGATCTCGACGATCGCCTGTTCGTGCAGGATGCCCTTGATGGGGCTCCACGACTCCGTGACGATCCCGTGGGCCGCGTCGTATGCGCGCTGCTCTCGCCGCGGGATGACCGGGGTCAGCTGAATCTGGTTGACGGCAGGAACGGTGGTGCCGGCATCCTTCAACACGTCGAGGTGTTCGGGCAGAAAGTTGGAGACGCCGATGGAGCGGGTGAGCCCGCGGTCGCGCAGGGTCTCGAAGGTGCGCCACGTCGAGAGGTACTCGCCGCGATCCGGCAGGGGCCAGTGGATCAGCAGCAGGTCGACGTACTGCAGGCCGAGCCGCTCGAGGCACTGCTCGAGGCCCGAGATCGCACGATCCTCGCCCTGATATTCCCCGTCGAGCTTCGTCGTCACAAACAGTTCGTGGCGGGAGATGCCAGACCGACGGATGCCCTCGCCGACGCCCTCCTCGTTGCCGTACCTCATGGCGGTGTCGATGTGGCGGTAGCCGATCTCGATGGCCGTCGCGACGGTGCTCGCGGCCTGTTCGCCCTTGAGCGGGTAGGTGCCGAGTCCGATCTGCGGGATGCTGCGGCCGTCGTTGAGCTCGAATGCGGGGATCATCCCCTCAGGCTATGCCCAGGCTAGACGACGAGCGACTGCATCCCGCGGTCCGGATTGCCGAAGCGGTGCGCGGTGATCGACACGGCCTGCTCGCGCAGGAACGGCAGCATCTCGACGCGGCCGGAGGTGGTCACGGGGCCACTCCAGATCGCGATATCCGGGTTGCCGCGAACCGCCTGCGAGAGCGCGAGGTGTGATCCACCGATGAGTCGCACGCGTCCGGTGAGCTGGGGGGCGCGGGAGAGCCACGCGGCATCGGACTCGACGGTCACCGACGTGACCCTCGCGGAGGGAACCGGGTCCCGGAACGACTCCACGAGGGGGGTGGGCAGCGGCACGGCCGACGAGATCGTGAGCGGGGCATCCGCCAGACTTCCCGCCGCGATGAGGCGCACGAGGTGGCCGAGTGGCTCGCCCTCGCTCAACCGGATGGTCACGGGCACCGACCGGTAGCGGAACACGTTGCGCTCCACCTCGAGGTTGGACACGTCGCGACTGACCCCGAACTCGCGGGCGTAGGCCGCCTCATCGCTGAGAGCCGCGCGCCGCACCCGGTCGAACGCCGGGAAGTCGAGCCCTGTCTGCGCTTGCTTGATGACCTTCGCAACACGGTTCGAGAGCCCGTCGATGCGGATGTCACTGACCGGCTCGACCTCGACCGAGCGCCAGGTGCCCAGACTCATGACGTAGTTCGGGCCACCCGCCTTCGTGCTCGTTCCGACCGTCGAGCGCTTCCAGCCGCCGAACGGCTGGCGCTGCACGATCGCGCCCGTGATGCCGCGGTTGACGTAGAGGTTGCCCGCCTCGACCGTGTCGATCCAGGTGACGACCTCGGCGGGGTCGAGCGAGTGGATGCCCGCGGTCAGCCCGTAGTCCACCGCGTTCTGCATGCGAATGGCCTCGTCGAGGCTGCGGGCCGACATGATGCCGAGCACGGGACCGAAGTACTCCGTCATGTGGAACTCGCTGCCCGCGGCGACTCCCGTTCGCACGCCCGGCGACCACAGCATCCCGCTCTCGTCGAGCTGGCGCGGCTTGATGAGCCAACTCTCCCCCGGGCCAAGCGTCGTGAGTGCGCTCAGCAGCTTTCCCTTCGCGGGCTCGATGATGGGGCCCATCTGGGTAAGCGGGTCGTGCGGGTACCCGACGCGCAGCGTGCGTACGGCATCCTCGAGCTGCCGCAGGAATCGTTCACTCGTCGCGACCGACCCGACGAGGATCGCGAGGGATGCCGCCGAGCACTTCTGGCCCGCGTGGCCGAAGGCGCTCTTGACGATGTCGGCCACCGCGAGGTCGAGGTCGGCCGAGGGCGTGACGATAATCGCGTTCTTGCCGCTCGTCTCCGCGAGAATCGGCAGGTCGGGCCGCCACGAGCGGAACAGGTCGGCCGTCTCCCACGCGCCGGTGAGGATGACGCGATCCACCCGAGCATCGGAGACGAGCTGCTGCCCGAGCGCACCCTCATCCATCGTGAGCAGCTGCAGGGCATCCCTCGGCACGCCTGCCTCCCACAGTGCCTCGACCATGACGGCCCCCGACCGACGCGAGAGTCGGGCCGGCTTGATCATGACGGCGCTTCCGGCGGCGAGCGCCGCGAGCACGGAGCCCGCGGGGATCGCGACAGGAAAGTTCCACGGCGGCATGACGGCGGTGAGCCGCGGCGGCACCCACGTCGCGTTCTCGACCGAGTCGAGCTCGAGCGCGCGGTCAGCGTAGTACCGGGCGAAGTCGATCGCCTCGCTGACTTCGACGTCTCCCTCGGCGATGGTCTTGCCGGTCTCGTTGGCCATCACTTCGATGAGGCGACCGCGGAAGGCGGCGAGCACGTCGCCCGCGTCGCGCAGTACACGCGCGCGCTCAGCGGCCGGGGTCGCTCCCCACGCGGTACCGGCGGCGAGCGCGGAGCCGATCAGCCGGTCGAGGGTTTCGCCGTCGGAGACCCGTGCCGCCGCGACCGAGGAGGTGCCGAGGGTCGAGTCAACGCTGCGTTCCAGGATCGAGTTCGCCCATCGACGGTTGCCGCCGATGGAGGGGTCGGTGTCGGGCTCGTTGGTGAAGTGCGTCGCGGTGCCGAGCTCGAGGGTTCGGCCACGGTTCTGTACACGATTCGACTTCGGAACGTCGTCGTCGAGGTCGGCGAGCGAGGCGAGGAACCGGTCCTTTTCCCGCTCGAATACGTGCGGGTTCGATGCGAGCTCGAACACACCCGACATGAAGTTGTCGGTGGATGCGTTCTCCTCCAACCGGCGCACGAGGTAGCTGATCGCCGAGTCGAACTCGTCGGGCCTGACGACGGGGGTGTAGAGCAGCAGCCCTCTGACGTCGCGCTTCACGGCATCCGCCTGCCCGGCCGCCATGCCCAGCAGCATCTCGAACTCGACGCGCGCTTCGACGCCGCGCTGCTTCGCGAGCAGCCACGCGAAGGCGATGTCGAAGAGGTTGTGGCCCGCAACGCCGATGCGCACCGCCGCGGTGTGCTCGGGGGTGAGCGCCCAGTCGAGCACACGCTTGTAGTTGGTGTCGGTCTGCTGTTTGGTCGACCAGGTCGCGAGCGGCCAGTGATGCATGGTGGCGTCGACGTGCTCCATAGCGAGGTTGGCACCCTTCACGACGCGCACCTTGATTCCGGCCCCGCCGGTTGCGCGGCGCGCCCGGGCCCACGCGGTGAGGCCCTTGAGCGCGGCGAGCGCGTCGGGCAGGTAGGCCTGCA
>CAYZHZ010000180.1:0-3712 GCA_964477625.1 uncultured Salinibacterium sp. | reverse complement strand
GAGGTTCTGGGCCTCGTCGACGATCATGAACTGGTGGGGGATCGACCGCCCGCGGATGTAGGTCAGGGGCTCGAGCACGAGCTTGCCGTCGGCGATGAGTTTCTCGATGCGCTGCTCGGTGGACTTGCTCTCGGGCTGCTGGTTGGGCGAGCCGCGGGTGCTCAGCAGGTAGTTGAGGTTGTCGAAGATCGGCTGCATCCACGCGCCGAGCTTCTCGTCCTTGTCGCCGGGCAGGTAGCCGATGTCGCGGCCCATGGGCATGATCGGCCGGGCCACCAGGAGTTTCTCGTACCGTTCCTCCTGGAACACCTTGGACATGCCCGCCGCGATGGCCAGCAGGGTCTTGCCCGTGCCGGCCGAGCCGAGCAGCGTGACCAGTTTGATCTCGTCGTCCAGCAGCAGGTCCAGGGCCATGGTCTGCTGCACATTGCGGGCCAGGATGCCGAAGGTCGGCTTCTTCTGGGGCGACACCGGGATGATGTGGTCCGTGTCGGTCAGGCGTCGGCCAAGGCCGGAGTGGGCCTCGTCCTCCACATCCTTGAGCACCACGAACTGGTTGGGCGAGACCTCACGGACGAAGGGGTCTTCGCCGGGGTGGCGGACCGTCAGCGGCTCCTCGAGCCGTTTGACCGCGAGCATGCGGTCCCGGTACAGCTCGTCGATGGTTTCCCGCGGGGTCTCGACCTCGACAAAGCCCGAGTACAGGTGGTCCGCGTCGACCTTCTGGTTCTCGAAGTCCTCCGTGCGGATGCCCAGCGCGTCGGACTTGATCCGCGCGGCCAGGTCCTTGGAGACGAACACCGCACGCTTGCCCTGGCGGTGCAGGTGCCAGGCCACGGCGATGATGCGGTTGTCCGCCTTGTCGTGGTGGATGACCGCCGGGCGTTCGTGGTCCTCGGTGTCGATCGAGAGGGTCCCCGTCGCGCCGCGGGACTGAGAGCCAAGCAGCGAGAGGTCGACGCCGTCGGTCAGCATGCCCTCGCGCCGGATGCGGTCCAGGTGGCGGATGGCGGCGCGGGCGTTGCGTCCGACATCGTCCTCCCGACGCTTCATCGCGTCGAGTTCCTCGATCACCGGGTAGGGGATGACCAGGTGGTTCTCCTGGAACACGAACAGCGCGTCCGGGTTGTGCAGCAGCACATTGGTGTCCAGGACGAAGTGCTTGACGCCCTTCTCCCGGCCACCGCTCTTGGAACGCCCGGCGGCCGTGTGCTCCGCCGTGCCCGATCCCTCCTGCGCCGTGTTCTTGTTGGCCATCGAGCCCGGGTGCTCCTGGTTGGGCGTGTCTCTCTCGGCGGGCCTCCTGCCCGTCCGAGTGTCAGCATACCGCGTCCGGGCTCCCCGCGTCGGCCCGTGCGGTGTCCAGCACCCGCGTCGCCCGGACAAACCGGCGTTCCAGACCGTTGGTGATGGCGTGGTACCACACGCCGCCGGCCTTCAGGCGGACCGCACGGTCCGGGTCGCCCGGCACGCGCGTCTCCATCTGCTCCAGAGTGAAACAACCGGCCACCCGTGGCCGCCCGCGTGCGGCGTCCAGCATCACCAGCCTCCGGTCGGTCAGCACCGCCAGGCGTCGTCCCGCCGCCTGCGACCACGCGGCGGTCAGCACGCTCAGCGGCATGAGCACGGGCACGATCACGCCCATCGCGAACGCAGACCCCGCCACGGCGGCACGCCCGGTGGGCAGCACCAGCGCCCAACCCATCAGCCGCTCGCCCGGCTCCATCACCCCGCGCAGGGCCACGCGGACCTCCATCGGTCGGCACGAGCAGCCGGGCAGTCGGTGGCAGCGTCGGGGCACGCCCACGGATCGGGCCACGGCCACGCCCGCCGAACCGCCGTGCCGCGAGTCTTCATGAAGATGTCGTTATCGGCCCGCCGGCGAGGGCACAGGCCCCACGATCGGGATGGCTGGTGCCGGGCCGAGATTCGGACCCTGGCTCAGATCAGCGACAGCACCGCGTCGACCGTGAGCATGATGGCCACCACCGCGCCGATGCCGGTCTTGAGGACCATCGAGACCGCTCGGCCCGCGGCCGCGCCGCGTCCGGATCGCCACGAGTCGCTCCAGCCGCGTTTGGCCACTCCCCGTTCCGCGACCACAGCGCCGATGCCCGCGCCGACGATGCCGCCGATGATGGCCCCCAGCAGCGGGATGAGGATGACGACCTGGCCGACGATGAGGCCGACGATGGTGCCCACCAGCGAGCCCCACCCGCCCGCACGGGAGCCGCCGGCCCGCTTGGAGCCCGCCATGGACGAGACGAACTCGACCACCTCGGCGAGGATCGCCAGGCCCACGCAGGCCCACAGCACCCAGTTGGTCAGCACCTCGGGCCGCCACCACTCGACCAGCAACGCCGCCAGCACGGTGAGCCAGATGCCCGGCAGCGTCACCGCGACCAGGGCCACGCCCAGCCAGGAGGCGGCGATGACGATCCCGACGGCAAGCCACGCCGTCATGGGATCGGCCGCCCGATCCGTGGTCCGGGCTCAGTCGTTCGCGTCATCGTGGTTCTCTGGGCTGGCGGCATCGGATCCCTCCGGGGGTTCTTGGGAGGGGAAGGCGGTCTTTTCCATGGCCTCAAGCCAGGACTCGAGTTCGGCGTGCTGGTAGGTGTCGAACCTGATTTCCTTGCCGCCGAGCGGGCCGGCGCGGCCGGGCTTGATGGTGGCGAACCAGATGAACTTGTCGAACTTGCGCTTGTCGAACTCGGCGATGTCGTCGGGGGTGATGCCCTGGCCGCCGGGCAGGGTGAGGGTCTGGGTCGATTCGTCCCAGCGGTACTTCGTGCCCGCGACCTTGACGAGGCGGACGATCATGATCAGGGCGATCGTCCAGCACACGCCCATGATGGCCCACTGACTGGGGATGTCGTAGCCCGCGAGCGGTTTGGGGTTCGAGTCGGCGGTCTGCCAGGACTTGTCCAGGGCTTCCAGCTCGGCCCGCGGGTTGTCGATCTTCGTGCGTTCGGGCGTGAGTTGGCCGATGCGGTCCAGGCCCTCCAGCCAGGCGCGACGGCTCTCCTGCATGATGGCGCGCAGGCGCCGGTTGGAGGCGGGGTTGCTGGCGTCGGTCTGGTTGCGGGTGCGGGTGTCCGAGGCCGACAGGCGGGCGAGTTCCTCGACGGGGCTGGGCACGGAGGCCTCCCGCTCGAAGACGCCGAAGTCCTCGGTGTTGGCGTTCCGGGCCGCCCCGAGGTACGACCACTTGGCCCAACTGGCGAAGCGTTCGCCGCGCTTGGGATAGACGGATACGGCGTCGTAGAGCCCCCAGCCGCCGAAGGCGAGGAGGACCACGATGATGATGACCATTTTGCGCAGCCAGCGGGCGCCGAGCGGCGCGGTGCGGATCCCGTCCTGAGACATCGTGCGAAACTCCCCTCATCGGGCGGCCGGGCCGCCACCAAAGCCCAGCGACATCGGCCCCCCGGACCCGCCCGCGTGAGCGAACCCCGCCGCGCCCGGACCGGACCCGGCAAAAGACCCCGGGATCATACATCCGCCGGGTCGGATTATTCAGAAAACATCGTTGACCTTGGCCAGCGCGGCCCGCCACCACGCGGCGGCCCGGGCCATTCCCCCCGGTCGCCTTCGCAGGTGCTCAAACCCGCCCAGATCCGCCCGGCGGGTGGGGATGCGGGGGTACTGCTTGTCCGAGATCATCGCCCAGGTCAGCCAGGCCGAGTGCTGGGCCTTGAACCGCTCGGAG
>CAYZHZ010000179.1:0-3750 GCA_964477625.1 uncultured Salinibacterium sp. | reverse complement strand
GCGTGATCCGCGCCGCCAAAGACAGCGGGATCGCGAGCGTCGCGGTCTACGCCGACCAGGACAGGGACGCTCGCCACGTCAAGCTGGCCGACGAGGCATACGCGCTCGACGGCACCACCAGCGCCGAGACCTATCTCGTGATCGAGAAGATCCTGTCGGTCGCCCGCCGCTCGGGTGCCGACGCCGTGCACCCCGGCTACGGATTCCTCGCCGAGAATGCCGACTTCGCCCGCGCTGTCATCGACGCCGGGCTCACCTGGATCGGGCCGTCGCCCGAGGCGATCGAGAAGCTCGGAGACAAGGTATCCGCGCGCCACATCGCCGAGAAGGTGGGAGCCCCCCTCGCCCCCGGAACCCTCAACCCCGTCTCGGGCGCAGAAGAAGTTCTCGAATTCGTCGACCAGCACGGGCTCCCCGTTGCCATCAAGGCTGCCTTTGGCGGCGGCGGCCGCGGGCTCAAGGTTGCCCGCACGCGTGAGGAGATCCCCGAACTCTTCGACTCGGCCACCCGTGAAGCAATCGCTGCGTTCGGCCGCGGGGAGTGCTTCGTCGAGAAGTACCTGGATCAACCGCGCCACGTCGAAACGCAATGCCTCGCGGATGCCCACGGCAACGTCGTCGTCATCTCCACTCGCGACTGCTCCCTGCAGCGACGGCACCAGAAGCTCGTCGAAGAAGCGCCCGCGCCGTTCCTCAGCCCCGAGCAGAACAAGGCCCTCTACGAGTCCTCGAAGGCCATTCTGCGTGAGGTCGGCTACGTGGGTGCCGGAACGTGCGAATTTCTCGTCGCGAAAGATGGCACCATCTCCTTCCTCGAGGTCAACACCCGGCTGCAGGTCGAGCACCCCGTCTCCGAGGAGGTCACGGGAATCTACCTCGTGCGTGAACAGTTACGCATCGCCGAGGGCGGCACACTCGACTACACCGATCCCGAACCCCACGGGCACTCCTTCGAGTTCCGCATCAACGGCGAAGACCCCGGACTGAACTTCATACCGTCCCCCGGACCGGTGAGCGTGCTGCGGATGCCCGGCGGCCCCGGTGTGCGGGTCGACTCCGGCGTCACCACTGGCGATGTCATCAGCGGTGCGTTCGACTCACTGCTCGCCAAGCTCATCGTGACCGGATCTTCCCGCGAGGACGCGCTCGAGCGCTCCCGCCGGGCGCTCGATGAGTTCGAGGTCGCCGGGCTGCCGACGGTGTTGCCCTTCCACCGCAAGATCGTGCGCGACCCCGCCTTCACCTCCGAACCGTTCTCGGTGTACACGCGCTGGATCGAGACCGACTTCACCAACGACATCGAACCGTGGTCGGGATCCCTCGCCGACGGCACACCACCGGCGCCACGTCACAACGTCGTCGTCGAGGTGGGGGGCAAGCGCGTCGAGGTGTCACTGCCGACCAAGCTCGTGCCGACGAGCGGTGGCGGGACAGCCCTGGCCGCAGCGCCGAAGCGTCGTGCCGCATCATCCGTCAGCACCGTCACCGGCGACTCCCTCACGGCGCCCATGCAGGCGACCGTCGTGAAGGTCGCGGTTGCCGAAGGGGACAAGGTCGTCAAGGGTGACCTCATCCTCGTGCTCGAGGCCATGAAAATGGAGCAGCCGCTCACCGCCCACAAAGACGGCACGATCACGGGCGTCAACGCGACCGTCGGCTCGACTGTGTCGTCAGGCCACCTGCTGCTCTCGATCACCGACTAGGGCGGCTCGCGCGGGCTGCGGGTCAGCCGACGATGTGCATCGCTCGTGCGGCATCCGTAATGCTGCCCGTGAGCGAGGGGTAGACCGAGAATGCGCGCGCGAGTTGATCGACCGTGAGGCGGTGCTCGACGGCGAGCGCGACGGCCATGATGAGTTCAGAGGCGTGTGGGGCGACGATGACGCCCCCGATGACGGTGCCGGAGCCCGTTCGGGCAAAGAGCTTCACGAAGCCGTCTTTGATGCCCATCATCTTCGCGCGCGGGTTGGACGCGAGCGGGAGCTTGTACACCTCGCCCTGGGCGATCCCATCCTCGATCTGCTTCTGCGACCAGCCGACGGTCGCAATCTCGGGCTGGGTGAAGATGTTGGATGTGACGTTGCGCAGCTCGATCGGTGTGACGCCGTCACCCATCGCGTGGAACACGGCCGTGCGTCCCTGCATCGAGGCGACAGAAGCGAGCGGGAGGAAGTCGGAGCAGTCCCCCGCCGCATAGATCATCGGCATCGAGGTGCGCGCGACCCGGTTGACGCGGATATGCCCGGACTCCGTGAGCTGCACACCCGCCTCGGCGAGCCCGATGTCCTCGGTGTTGGGCAGCGAGCCGACCGCCATGAGGCAGTGGGTTCCCTCGACGGTTCGTCCGTCGGCGAGGGTCGCGACGACGCCATCTGTGGTGCGCTTGACCGACTCGGCGCGGGACTTCGAGAGCACGGTCATCCCGTTGCGCTTGAAGACGTCTTCGATCACCCGCGCTGCGTCGTTGTCTTCACCCGGGAGAACCTGGTCACGCGAGGAGATGAGTGTGACCTTCGACCCGAGCGCCGTGTAGGCGGAGGCGAACTCCGCGCCCGTGACACCTGAGCCGACCACGATGAGGTGCTCGGGTACGTCCTCGAGGGCGTAGAGCTGGGTCCAGGTGAGAATCCGCTCGCCGTCGGGCCTGGCCGAGGGCAGGATGCGCGGACGAGCGCCGACCGAGACGACGATGGTGTCCGCGTTGACCTCGTCGAAATCCGTGCCCGCCTTGCCCTTGCCCGTCGACACGACAAGGCGCTGCGGGCCATCGAGGCGACCCTCGCCGTGGATGATGCGCACACCGGCCTTGATGAGCTGGGATTTCATGTCCTCCGACTGCTGACGCGCGAGCCTCAGCAGTCGGGCGTTGACAGCGGCGAGGTTGACGGCGACCTCGGGACGCAGTGCGCGTCCGTCATCCGTTCTCGTGAAGAATTGCACCCCGAGGTCGGCGGCCTCCCCCACACCGTTGGTGGCTTCGGCGGTCGCGATGAGGGTTTTGGAGGGCACGACGTCGGTGAGCACGGCCGACCCGCCGACACCCTCCCGCTCGACGAGCGTGACCTCGGCGCCGAGTTGCGCGCCGGCGAGGGCAGCCTCGTAGCCGCCGGGTCCGCCTCCGAGTACGGCGATGCGCTGGGTCCGCTCGAATTCGTAGGCCATACCTCAATTCTCTACCCACGGGGACGCGTTGTCGGCGCTTGGGCAGCGTCGTTCACCCAGCTCACGCCGACAATAACTGGTGGACGCCGCGTGAACGGCTCACACGAGCAGTCGAGGCGCAACGGGGTTTCGAAGAAATAGAGTGGGGGAATGTCGAAGCAGACCACCACGAACCCCCTCGACGACCCGTCGGCAGATCCGTTCGAGATCGCCCGGGTCGCCGCCGCCGAGATCGCCGAACGCACCGGTGTGGAACGGCATGACATAGCCCTCACTCTCGGGAGTGGGTGGGCCAAGGCCGCGGACCTCATCGGCGAGACGACCGCGACGATCCCTGCTTTCGAGGTCACCGGATTCTCGAAACCCGCCCTCGAAGGGCATGTCGGCACGCTGCGATCCGTGCTTCTGGCTGGTGGCAAGCGCGCGCTCGTGATTGGCGCTCGTACCCACTACTACGAGAACCATGGGGTGCGGCGGGTGGTGCACTCGGTGCGCACGGCAGCGGCGGCGGGGGCATCCACGATGATCCTGACGAACGGAGCGGGTGGCATCAAGGAGACGTGGAAGCCGGGCACGCCCGTGCTCATC
>CAYZHZ010000178.1:0-3765 GCA_964477625.1 uncultured Salinibacterium sp. | reverse complement strand
GCCCGCTGACGCCGTCGGTGAACGACCCGCTCGTCAACTCGCTGTCGGTCACGCTGCCGCGCCCGCTCGAGTGGCTGACGCTCGACTTCGGCTATCACGTCGAGCACCACCTGTTCCCGACGATCAGCACGCGTCACGGCAAGGTCGTTCGCGCCGCGCTGCTCGAGCACTTCCCCGATCGCTATCAGTCGATGCCGCTGACCACCGCGCTCGGTCAGCTCTATCGCACCGCGCGCGTCTACCAGGATGACGTCACGCTGCTCGATCCGCCGAGCGGCGAGACCTATCCGACGCTCGTCCCGCGCACCGCGACGCACGACCAGGCGCCGAACGCGTAGCGTGCGGGCCGCGTCGCTCGTGGTTCTCGCGGCCGGTTGCTGGTCGTCGCCGTCGCAACCGCAACCGCCCGAGCCGATCGCCAACGTCAAGCCGCCGGGTCCCGTCGGTCCCGCCGAGCTCGAGCCCCTGCCGGTCCACACCGTGTGGCGCGGGTTCTACGTGTGTGCGCAGGGCCGGACCGCCGTCCAGCTGACCCTCGATCTCGACAGCGACGGCACCGCCAAGGCGATCTTCGATTTCGGTCCACACGCCGACAACCCAAGCGTCCCGCCGGGCTCGTACCGCCTGACGGGCCGAACGACCCAGGACGGGCTGAAGCTCGTCGTCGAGCTCGAGCCCGACCTCTGGATCTCGCAGCCGCCCGACTACGAGATGGTCGGCCTCACCGCGACGACCGGCAGCCGGCGAGGGCGCCTCCGCGGGGTGATCACGAACCCGCTGTGCTCGACGTTCGACGTCCAGCGCGTCCCGTGAGCGCCGTCAGAGGGGCGTGCTACCCAGTTCGGTCATGGAACGCTTCCCCCGCGGCACGCTCCCTCCGTCGGCCTTCGTCGCCATGACCCGCGGCGCCCCCGGTCGGGTGGATGCTCCACCAACGACGATCGATCGCGCCGCGGTCAGCACCGCCGCCGCACAGACGCCTCGCGGGACCTGCGACCTCGCATCGATGTGCCCGACCTGCCACACGCTGATGCAGCCCGAGCACGCGCACTACCGGTGCGCGACCTGTGGCTACCGCGACTCCTGCTGCTTCTAGATCAGTCGTCTCGGCCCGGCGTGTCCTCGATCGGGATCCGCGGCCAGGTGATCTCGAACACCGTCTCGTTCGCCTTCGACGTGACCTGGCAGATCGCGCCGTGCGCGAGCGCGATCTGCTGGACGATGTAGAGCCCGAGGCCGAGGTTCGAGCGCGGCCGGTTGATTCCCTCATGGCCGGCGCGGAACGGATCGAACAGGCGCTGGAGCACCTCCTGCGGGATCGGCGGCCCCGCATTCCTGACCGCTGTCACCACGGCCTGGTTGCCCTCGACCTCCCGCGCGGTGATCGTGATCGGCCCGCGGCCGTGCTGGACCGCGTTGCCGATCAGGTTCGAGAGCGCCTGGATCGCACGATCACGGTCGACGTGGCCGCGCAGATCACCCGAGCGCTCGACGCGGATCTCGCGATCAGGGTGGTTCATCCGCAGCTCGGCCGCCGCCTCCTCGCAGATCTCGCCGAGGTCGGCCAGCGTCGGCACCGACGGAATTCCCTGTCCGAGGTGCGCGTGCGCGAAGTCGATCACGTCGGCGATCATCCGGCTCATCCGGTCGGCGCTGCGCTGGATCGTCGCCGCGAGGCGCGCGTGCTTCGGGTCGCTGCACACGTGCGTTCCGATCTGCGCCGCGGCGAGCGTCACCGCATTGAGCGGGTTGCGGAGGTCATGGCCGAGGATCCCGACGAAGCGTTCCCGGATCATGTCGCGACGCGAGCTGTAGCGGCGTACAGCCTCGTTGACGGCGTAATCGATGCCGTCGTTGAGGCGTACGAGCGCTTCGCGGACCTGCTCCGACGAACCGATTTGCAAGAGCTGCTCGAGGATCGTGTGACGCAGGATCTGGTACTCGGTCGAGAGCGACTCGAGCGAGATCCCGTGACCCAGCCGCTGCAGGGCGTGACCTTGCGCCAGGATCTCGAACCCCTGACGTCCCGCCTCCTCGTCGCCTTCGATCCACGACGCGAGCCCGACCAGGAACTCCGGGATGTGATCGACCAGCGCCCCGCGCTCCAGTTGCTGCAGGCCCGGCACGCGCGACAGGATCTCGACCTCCCAGGCCTGGGAGATCGAGCTGACATGGTCCCGTAGGCTCTCGCTGACCGGGTTCGACGCCACAGTCGAAGCGTGTCCTCGCGAGGCGTCGACGCCAACCCATTCCGAGTGAGGCTACGGTGATCCAGGACGCCGACTGCGCGCCGTTGCCGCACTGCACGCGACGACCCACGCTGCCACACCCATGACCGTCACGACGAGCGCGAAGTTCTTCGGATCGCTGCCGCCGATCTTGGTCGTCAGGTATCCCGATAGTGCCCCCGCGGTCATCGTCAGAAATCCGATCGCGGATGATGCGGTCCCCGCGATGTGGGGCACCGGCGCAAGCGCCAGTGCGGTCGCACTCGGTCCTCCGACGCCGACCCCGAAGAAGTACAGGATCATCGGTGCGAGAAAGCCTGCGATTCCTGCTCCGTCGACCCGCGTACCCAGCGTGACGAGCAGTCCTCCGACGAGCAGGATCGTGGTTCCGGTTACGATCATCGTGCTCGGCGAGCGCCCCGCGCGGATCATCCACGAGCCAGTCAGCGAGCCGAGCATCAACGCGAGCGCGGTCGCACCGAAGTAGATGCCGAACGCCTCCGTCGACACGCCGTAGCCCTCCATCAGCACGAACGGCGAGCCCGCGATGTACGCGAACTGGCCCGCGAACGACAGGCACCCGATCAGCAGCGGCAGCTTCGTCCCGGGCGTCGCGAAGAACGTCGCGAACCCGCGGATCAGTCCGGCACGTGACGGGACCTGCCGCCGCTCCACCGGCAACGTCTCGGTCAGTGTCAGGTGCGCGATCACCAGCAGAGCGAGCCCTGCGACCGCGAGCGTCGCGAAGATCGCACGCCAGTTGAACGCATCGAGCATCAGGCCGCCGATCGACGGCGCGATCATCGGCGCCACGGCGAGCGTGGCGAGCATCGTCGACAACAGCCGTGCGGCCTCCGCGGCTGGCTGCGTGTCGCGCACCATCGCGCGCGCGACCACGGGCGCCGCGGAGCCACCGATCCCCTGCAGCGTGCGACACACCAGCAGCACCTCGATCGTCGGGCTCGCCGCGCACGCGATCGCGCTCACCGTGAACACGATCATCCCTGCGAACAACACGCGCCGCCGGCCCCACACGTCTGACAGGTAGCCGACGAGCAGCTGCGCGATCGCGAACCCGATCATGAACAGCGACAGGTTCAGCTGCGCCGTTTCGGGGGTGATGCCGAACACGTCGGCCAGCACCGGCTGCGCCGGCAAGCTCATGTCGATCGACAGCGCGATCACGGCCGTCAGCGACGCCAGCGTCACGATCCAGCGCGTCGACCCGATCGCGGCCGGACTGCGCGGAGTGGACATCCACGGCATCATCGCAGGTCTACCCGAACAGGGGATCCTGCCGCTGGAACGCTCCGTTCCGGGTGGCCCCCCCTGCGCCGGCACCCCGGCGGAGTTACCCTTCCCGGGTGACCAATCCCATCCTCGGCACGATCGCGCTGGGCTTCCCGTGGGAGACCCAGGACCCGTTCTTGTTCTGCGTTCACCACGATGACCAGTACCCCGCGGGCAACGATCGCCTCGGTCCCGCCGCCTCGCTCGCTGGCCGCCAGATCGGTCAGGACTTCGCCGGCAAGGATGG
>CAYZHZ010000177.1:0-3800 GCA_964477625.1 uncultured Salinibacterium sp. | reverse complement strand
GCACCGGGCTGAAGCTGGCCGGCCACTTCCCCGACCTCGACGCCATCCGGCGCAGCCGCCTGAAGAAGTGCACGCTGTTCGAGATGGAGTCCAGCCCCGAGCTGGAGGCGGTGCAGAAGGAATACCTGCGCCTGGCGGCCGCGCTGTGGCTGGGCCCGGACCCGCTGCCGGCGGTGCCGCTGAAGGACCGCGACATCTTCGACCTGCTGGGCTTCGACTGAGGGGCGCACGATGCACACCGCGACCACCGGCACCGCCAGCAGCTACCTGCAGCGCCGCGAGCGCATCGAGACCTACTTCGACCGCACCGCGGCCGGGGCCTGGGAACAGCTCACGTCCACCGCGCCGGTCGGCCGCGTGCGCGCCACCGTGCGCGCCGGCCGCGACCGCATGCGCACGCTGCTGCTGGCCTGGCTGCCGGCCGACCTGTGCGGCGCACGCATACTGGACGCCGGCTGCGGCACCGGCGCCTTCGCGATGGAGGCAGCGCGCCGCGGCGCCGAGGTGGTGGCGATCGACCTCTCGCCGGCGCTGGTGGACGTGGCGCTGCGCCGCGTCGCCGCGCAGCTGGAGACCTTCGCCAGCGGTGGCCGCATCGACTTCCGCAGCGGCGACATGACCGACCCGGCGCTCGGCGGCTTCGACCATGTCGTGGCGATGGACTCGCTGATCCACTACGAACGGGCCGATGCGCTGCGCGTGCTGGACGGCTGGGCGCAGCGCACGCGCGGCTCGCTGCTGTTCACCTTCGCGCCCAGCAGCCCGCTGCTGCGCACCATGCACCTGGCCGGCAAGCTGTTTCCGCGCGGCGACCGCTCGCCGGCCATCGTGCCGCTGGCCGAGCGCGGCCTGCGCCGGGCGCTGCACGACGCGCTGCCGGCCTGGCAGGCCACACGCTGCGAACGCGTGGCCAGCGGCTTCTACACCTCGCAGGCACTGCAGCTGCAGCGCGGCTGAACCCCGACGACGCCGGTCATGAACCTCCCGCTCTGGCGCATCGACTGGACCCGCGTGGCGACACGCTGGCTGCCGTTCGCCGACGCGGCGACGCCGGACCTGCCGCTGCCGCGCCTGGTGCGGCTGGCGCTGTTCCAGGTCTCGGTCGGCATGGCCACGGTGCTGATGGTCGGCACGCTCAACCGCGTGATGATCGTCGAGCTGGGCGTCGGCGCCTGGCTGGTCTCGCTGATGGTCGGGCTGCCGCTGCTGGTGGCGCCGCTGCGCGCGCTGATCGGCTACCGCTCGGACACCCACCGCTCGTTCCTGGGCTGGAAGCGGGTGCCCTTCATCTGGTTCGGCACCGGGCTGCAGTTCGGCGGCCTGGCGATCATGCCGTTCGCGCTGCTGCTGCTGTCCGGCGCGACGCCGCTGCAACTGTGGGCCGGCCACATCGCGGCCGCGGCGGCCTTCCTGCTGGTCGGCGCCGGGCTGCAGACCACGCAGACCGCCGGCCTCGCGCTGGCCACCGACCTGGCGCCTGCGTCCGCGCGGCCGCGTGTCGTCGCACTGATGTACGTGATGCTGCTGGTGGGCATGGTCGGCTGCGGCGCGCTGTTCGGCCTGCTGCTGGCCGACTTCACGCCGACGAAGCTGGTGCAGGTCGTGCAGGGCACCGCGGTCGCCACCGTGCTGCTGAACCTGGTCGCGCTGTGGAAGCAGGAGCCGCGCAACAGCGTGCGCCGGCGCGGCGAACCGACGCAGCCCGCCGAGGGCTTCGCCGCCACCTGGCGCCGCTTCGCCGGCCAGCGCAGCGTGAAGCGGCTGCTCGTCGCGCTGGGCCTGGGCACGGCGGCCTTCAACATGCAGGACATCATCCTCGAGCCCTACGGCGGCGAGGTGCTGGGCCTGACGGTCGGCGCGACCACCCTGCTCAGCGCGCTGATGGCCGCCGGCGCGCTGGCGGCCTTCGCGCTGGCGGCGCGCCTGCTCGGCCGCGGCCACGATGCGCACCGCATCGCCGGCTACGGCGCGCTGGTCGGCTTGTTTGCCTTCAGCGCGGTGATCTTCGCCGAGCCGCTGGACGCGCCCAACCTGTTCCGCGCCGGCGTCGTGCTGATCGGCTTCGGCGGCGGCCTGTTCTCGGTCGGCACGCTGGCCGCGGCGATGAACCTCGAACACGGCGGCCTCAACGGCCTCGCGATGGGCGCCTGGGGCGCCGTGCACGCCACCTGCGCCGGCGTCGCGATCGCGCTCGGCGGCGTGCTGCGCGACCTGGCCGGCTCGCTGGCGGCCAGCGGCCTGTTCGGCAGCACGCTGGTCAACGCGGCCACGGGCTACGCCGTCGTCTACCACCTGGAACTGCTGTTGCTGTTCGCCACCCTGGTGGCCATCGGGCCGCTGGTGCGGCCTTCCCCCCCGGCGCACGAAGCGCCGGCCAAGTTCGGTCTGGCCGAGTTTCCCGGCTAGCGAGCGTCCCGCCCCCAGGCACCTGCCAGGCACCCACAAGAGGAGACCACTCATGGGAACCGGAGCCATCACCACCAACGTCGACGTTGCCCAGCTGGTCCTGTACCTGTTCTGGATCTTCTTCGCCGGCCTCGTCTACTACCTCGTGCGCGAGAACCACCGCGAGGGCTACCCGCTGGAGACCGAACGCGGCACCACCGAGGGCTGGCCGGCGATCCCGGCGCCCAAGACCTACCGCATGGCCGACGGCAGCACGATCCAGGTGCCGCGCCAGGAAGCGCCGGAAGTGGTGGCGAACGCCGAGCCGACGCAGCGCTGGTTCGGCGCCCCGATCGAGCCCACCGGCAACCCGCTGACCGCCGGCGTCGGACCGGGTGCCTGGTGCAACCGCGCCGACGTGCCCGACCACGACCCGCACGGCAAGGCCAAGATCGTGCCGCTGCGCGTGGTGCCGGACTACGGCGTCTCGGCCAGGGACCCCGACCCGCGCGGCAAGCCGGTCTACGGCGCCGACGGCGAGGTCGCCGGCACGGTGAGCGACCTCTGGGTCGACACCTGCGAGATGATGTTCCGCTACATCGAGGTCACGCCCACCGGCGCGCCGTACCCGGTGCTGCTGCCGGTGACCTTCGCGCGCATCAGGGCCGACCGCATCGAGGTGCACGCGCTGATGTCGGACCAGTTGGCCGGCGTGCCGCGCACGCGCCACCCCGAGCAGGTCACGATGCTCGAGGAGGAGAAGATCCAGGCCTACTACGGCGCCGGCACGCTGTATGCCGAACCGTCGCGGGCGGAGCCGCTGGCATGAAGGCCGTCGTGCGCGAACCGGCCGGCGCCGGGCGCCGCCACGAGCACGAATTCGAGCCGCAGTTCGGCCTGCCCGAGAAGCTGCCCGAGGGCGAGCGCATCCTGTGGCAGGGTGCGCCGGACTGGCGGGCGATGGCGCTGCGTGTCTTCCACCTGCGCAAGCTGGCGGTCTACTTCGGCGTCATCCTCGCGCTGCGCGCCGCCAATGCGCTGTACGACGGCGGCGGTGCGCTGGCCGCCGCAAAGTCGGTCGCCATCGCGCTGCCCTGGTGCCTGCTGGCGCTGGCGCTGTTCGCCGGCCTGGCCTGGCTGAGCGCGCGCACGACGGCCTACACGCTGACCGACCGCCGCGTCGTGATGCGCGTGGGCATCGTGCTGTCGCTGACCTTCAACCTGCCGCTGCGGCGCCTCGAAGGCGCCGGGCTGCGCCTGGGCGCCGACGGCGTCGGCGACATCCCGCTGCAGCTGCTGCGCGGCGAGCGCATCGCCTACCTGCACCTGTGGCCGCATGCGAGGCCCTGGCAGCTGAAGCAGCCCGAGCCAATGCTGCGCTGCGTGCCCGATGCCGAGGCGGTGGCGCAGCGGCT
>CAYZHZ010000176.1:0-3813 GCA_964477625.1 uncultured Salinibacterium sp. | reverse complement strand
TCCTTATCGGCTTCCACACGCTGATCACCGCGCTCGGGCTCGACCCCGATGCGGGCCTTACGTGGGTTCTCTCGATCGCCGGCCTGGTCATCGTCGTGCGTGCGGCGCTCATCCCGGTGTTCGTGCGACAGATCAAGAGCCAGCGTCGCATGCTGGAGGTCGCCCCGCAGATCAAGAAGATCCAGGACAAGTACAAGGGCAAGAAGGACCAGTTCTCTCGCGAGGCTATGTCCCGCGAGACCATGGAGCTGTACAAGCGCACCGGCACAAACCCGTTGAGCTCGTGTCTTCCTCTTCTGTTGCAGATGCCGATCTTCTTCGGTCTCTTCTCGGTTCTCAGCAACGCACAGCACGTCAACGCCGACGGCAGCCGTAACCCCGGTGTCGGCCTGCTCGACGCGCGCCTGTCGGAGTCGTTCGGCACCTCGACGCTCTTCGGTGTCGCTCCTCTGCACGAGGCGTTCTCGACGGCAAGCACCCCCGTGGTGCAGGTCATCGCGGTCATCATGGTCATCCTCATGACGGGTTCGCAGTTCATCACCCAGCTGCAGATCATGTCCAAGAACCAGTCGGCCGAGATGAAGGCCAGCCCGATGTACCGCCAGCAGCGCATCCTGCTGTACTTGCTTCCTCTCGTGTTCGCCTTCTCGGGATTCACCTTCCCGCTGGGCGTGATGTTTTACTGGCTGTTCTCGAACTTCTGGACGATGGGCCAGCAGTTCCTCGTGATTCGCAACATGCCGACGCCCGGTAGCGAGGCTGCCCTTGCTCGTGAGGCTCGACTCGCCAAGCAGCGCCAGCGCCGTGGCATCCCCGATCCCGCCGACGAGGCAGCCGGGGCCGTAATGGAAGAACCCCAGAAGCCCCAGCGGCAGCAGCCAGTCGGCAAGAACCGCGCCAAGAAGAAGAAGAAGTGAGCGAAGTGACCGACCTGCAGACGCCCGATTCCGAGGAACTGATCGACAGCGAGTCGACGGATGCCCCCACCACGAGCCAGCTCGAGGAGGAGGGTGACATCGCCGCCGACTACATCGAGGAGCTGCTCGACATCACGGACCTCGATGGCGACATCGAGATCGACGCCCGCGCTGGTCGCTCCTACCTCTCGGTGACCTCTGCCGACGACTCGAGCCTGCGCCTGCTGTCGCGACCCGAGACGGTCAACGCGCTTCAGGAACTCACGCGCATCGCGGTGCAGACGAAGACGGGGTCGTTCTCCCGCCTCATCCTCGACATCGGAGGATCGCGCGAGGCTCGCGTCGCCGAGTTGGCGATCCTCGTCGACAAGGCCGTCGAGCGCATCGAGGCCGGCGCCGAGTCGGCTGCGCTCCCGCCGATGTCCTCGTACGAACGCAAACTCGTTCACGACATTGTCGCCGACCGTGGGCTCTCGTCTGAGTCCGAAGGCGAAGGCCGGGACCGTCACACGGTAATCACTCGCGCGTAGTCGCAGTGTTTCACGTGAAACATTCACGGCCGTGACCGCTGAACTCGAAACCGAACCGGCAGTCGCTGCCGACCTGTTCGGCGACCGCATCGAACTCGCGCGCGAGTTCACCCACGACTTGGCTCGTCGGGGGGAGGAACTCGGGCTCATCGGGCCGCTTGAGCTTCCGAGACTCTGGTCGCGACACATCATCAACTGTGCGCTCGTCGCGCCGCTCGTCAAGCCGGGTCGTCTGGGTGACGTCGGCAGCGGCGCGGGGCTGCCAGGTCTCGTGCTCGCCATTGCTTGCCCCGACACCCACCTCGTGCTGATCGAGCCGATGGAACGACGAGTCGACTGGCTGCAGTCTGAGAGCGATGCTCTCGGTCTCGACAATGTGACCGTCGTGCGGGCTCGCGCAGAAGACGCCCGACTGGATGCAGCGCTCGACCAGGTCACGGCACGCGCCGTAACCGCCCTGTCGAAGCTCATCCCCGCTACAGCTCCTCTCGTGCGAAGCGGTGGCGAGATGATCTTCATGAAGGGTTTGCGAGTCGGCGACGAGGTCGAAGCGGCCCAGAAAGCCATCAAGAAAGCCCGACTGCGCGACGTGGAGGTGCTCGTCCTGGGGGAGGGAACAGCGCCAGAAGCGACCCGTGTGTTTAGGGCTACAGTGGACTGACCAATTTCGACTCCTGCGGGCGAGTGACGCCCGATCCAGCCAGAAGGTTTCACGTGAAACATCCCGAAGGCGATATCGCCGAATCGACTAGCGTCTTCGACGACTCGACTCCGCTTGCTCGTGAGCTCGCCGAGATCAACCGTCGTCGCCAGGCCCTTGCGGCCGAGCAGCTCCCTTTGCCGCCGCACACCCGAGTCTTCACGATCGCCAATCAGAAAGGTGGCGTCGGCAAGACCACGACGACGGTCAACCTCGCTGCTGCCCTCGCACGTGCCGGGGCTCGAGTGCTCGTCATCGATCTCGACCCGCAAGGCAACGCCTCGACCGCGCTGGGTGTGGAGCACCGCTCGGAGACCGTCAGTGTCTACGACGTCATCATCAACGACGAGCCGATGGCGGGAGTCGTGCAGAAGAGCCCCGAGTTCGACGCGCTGTACTGCGTTCCCGCGACGATCCATCTCGCTGGTGCCGAGATCGAACTCGTCTCTCTCGTCGCACGCGAACAGCGCCTGCGCAGCGCTCTCGAACAGTTCCTCGCGGGCTCGGAGGAGATGTTCCACTACGTCTTCATCGACTGCCCGCCGTCACTCGGACTCCTGACGATCAACGCGTTCGTCGCGGCTCAGGAGGTGCTCATCCCCATCCAGTGTGAGTACTACGCTCTCGAAGGCTTGAGCCAGCTACTCACCAACATCCAGCTCATCGAGCGGCACCTCAACCCCAAACTCTCGGTGTCGACCATCCTGCTCACGATGTATGACGCGCGCACCAACCTTGCCAACCAGGTGGTGCAAGACGTGCGGGAACACTTTCCCAAAGAGGTGCTCAACACCGTCATCCCACGCTCGGTGCGCATTTCTGAGGCACCGAGCTTCGGCCAGAGCGTCATCAGCTTCGATGGAAATTCCCCTGGCTCGTTGTCGTACCTCGAGGCAGCCGCGGAGATCGCCCACCGGGGAGCACCGCAGTAATGGCGACTCCTAAGCGCACCGGTCTGGGTCGCGGCATCGGCGCACTCATTCCGGGATCCGACGAGAGCACGCAGCGTCCTGTCGATGTCTTCTTCCCGGCCGGCGCGGGTGAGAACCAGGGGCTGCTCGCGGTTCCGGGCGCCCGCCTCGCCAACCTGTCACCCGACGACATCGCACCCAACGCGGTGCAGCCGCGCACAGAGTTTCGCAAGGAGGAGCTCGACGAACTCGTCGTCTCCATCCGCGAGATCGGCGTGCTGCAGCCGATCGTCGTGCGTCCCATCACGGGCGCGTCATCGTCACCCCACTACGAGCTCATCATGGGCGAGCGTCGACTCCGCGCGACCAAGCAACTCGGGCTCGCAACCATCCCGGCGGTCATCAAGAACACCGCCGACGAGGACATGCTGAGGGATGCCCTCCTCGAGAACCTCCACCGGGCAAACCTCAACGCGCTGGAAGAGGCGTCGGCGTACCAGCAACTGCTCGCCGACTTCGGCATCACCCAGGATCAGCTCGCCACGCGCATCGGTCGCTCTCGTCCGCAGATCACCAACACGCTGCGGCTACTCAAGCTTCCCGCGACGGTACAGAAGCGCGTCGCGGCGGGTGTTCTCAGTGCGGGCCACGCGCGGGCGATCCTTGCTGCCGGCGACAGCGCCGCCATGGAGCGCCTCGCCGACAAGATCGTCAACGAGGACCTGTCGGTGCGGGCCGCCGAGGCGGCGGCCGGC
>CAYZHZ010000175.1:0-3827 GCA_964477625.1 uncultured Salinibacterium sp. | reverse complement strand
GACTCGGCGGTCGTGCGATCCGAAATGTCCTTGAAGAACGCGACGGGGTGACTGTTGTACCACTTGAGCTCGGATAGCTCGAGGGTCTTGCCGTGCCACGGCGAACTCGTGGGCACCTGAAGCGAGAACACGGCGCCCGGAACGAAGCGTCGTTCCGGGTCGTCCGTGTAGAGCTCGATCTTGATGGCGCCCTTGAGACCGTGCGCCTTAGTAAGTCTCCCCACGCGCAGTTGCGTGTGGTTCGACTTCGACGGCTTGGCCGCGGCCACCGGCTAGTAGTCGGTGTCGACGACGTCGACGCGAACGCGCCGCCCGTCGGCGAGAGCCGTGACAAGCGTTCGGAGTGCCTTGGCCGTGCGGCCAGCGCGGCCGATCACGCGACCGAGGTCGTCGGGGTGCACACGCACCTCGAGAACCTCGCCGCGCTGCGAGTTCTTCGCGGATACCTGCACCTGGTCAGGGTGATCGACGATCCCCTTGACCAGGTGCTCGAGGGCAGGAGCGAGCAAGACTAGGCCTTGTCCGCGTCAGCGGCGTCTTCTGCGGGCTCGTCGCCCGCGACGGGCGCCTCGTCGGCGACATCGGCGGCGGGAGCCTCCTCGGCAGCGCCGTCGCTGACGACCTCGTCAACGACCTCATCAGCAGCGGGCGCCTCAGCCACCTCGGCAGCATCTTCCGCGGGAGCCTCAGCCTTGGCGGCGGGCTTCTCAGACTTGGGCTTGAGCACTGGCTTCTTCTTCTCGTCAGCCTGGAACTCGACCTTGGCCTCGGCGGTCTTCACCGTGCTCTTGGCGTTCTTGTCACCCTTGAAGATTCCCCAGTCGCCCGTGAGCTTGAGGATGGCCTCGACCTGCGGGGTCGGCTGTGCGCCGACGCTCAGCCAGTACTGCGCGCGCTCCGAGTTGACCTCGATGAACGACGGCTCCTCAGTCGGGTGGTACTTGCCGATCTCCTCGATGGCGCGACCGTCGCGCTTCGAGCGCGAGTCCGCGACGACGATGCGGTAATACGGCGCACGGATCTTGCCGAGACGCTTCAAACGAATCTTTACAGCCACAATTCTCCTGAAATCTGTGTGTGCTCGAGCACGAGCGTGTTGATGGCGAACCGCTAGCCGTGAGCGTGGGGGCACACTCGGCACAAAAGCTCTGATGGATTCTCGCCGCGCCTGATTAGAGGGTCGGGGACGACAAGACTCGACCAGCTATTCTGCCACGTTTTTGCCCGGCGCCGAAACGGCAGGGTTCGTCACCGGTACGCGCGTACGGCGGCGGGAGACCGCGACCCCGACGAGACAGACGATTCCGCCCACGATCGCGAGAACTGCGGGCACCTCGCGGAAGAAGAGAAGTCCGAGCACGATGGTGAGCGGTGGTACGACGTAGGTGGCGATTCCCAACTGACCGGCGGGCATGCGGTAGAGCGCGTACGCCCAGGTCGAGAAGCCGAGGGCGGTGGGGATGGCACCGAGCCACACCACGCCAAGAAGAGCCTGGGGCGGGGCATCCGCAATCCCCGCAAGCAGGTCACCGGTGAACGGGAGACAAGCAACCATGCCAATCGCGCACCCGAGAAAGGTCACCTGGGCGTTGGGAAGTCGAGCCAGGACGGGCTTCTGGAAGAGCACGCCGCCCGCGTAGGTCACGGCCGCGAGCAGGGCCCAGAGCACACCCGTTCCGTGGCCGACGACAGAGCCACCCGTCGAGATTCCGATGAGGATCACGCCGATGAATGCGACCCCCGCGCCGAGGGCAACCCACTTGTGAATTCCTTCACGCAGGAAGATTCCGGCGCCGAGCGCGATGAGGATGGGGCCGATGCCGACGATCATCGCTGTTGTACCGGCGTCGAGAGTCTGCTCAGCAATGTTGAGGGCGATGTTGTATGCCCCGAACCAGAAGACCCCGAAAGCGACGACGAGGAGCCACTCGCGGGCCGTCGGCGCTACCCATCGTCGACCGATGAGCACCACGACGCCAAGCAGGATGGTGCCGACGATGAGTCGCCCGAGCGCGAGACCTCCGCCGGTGAAGTAGGGACCCGTGCCCCGGATGACGATGAACGCGCTCGCCCACGCGATGATCGTCACCACAACGGCGACGAGAACACGGGGGCTCAGTTGTCTTTCCACCGTGCCGACGCTACTCGTTATAGACGACATTCACCGGCGACATTCGGACAGGCAGACAGTGACTATCTGCCGTCGACCGCATCCCGCCACTTCAGCCACCGGCGCACGTTCTCGAGGGGATAGTCCGGTCCGCTGATGCCGAGAGTGAAGAGCGTCACGCCCGCCTCGAGCAGGGCATCAGCCTCCGACTCGTCGCGATTGCGAAGCTCGTTAGAGATCTCGATCTCGCTCGTGTCCCGCCCGACGGATTCGCCGTGCTCCGCGAGGATCGCGAGCTTGCGCGGGAGGTCTGCCGCGGGCGTAAAGCTGTGCCAGATGTCCGCGTGCTGTGCGGTGATGCGCAGGGTCTTCTTCTCCCCACCCCCGCCGATGAGGATCGGGATGTCGCGCGTGGGCGGCGGGTTCAGCTTGGTCCAGCGCTCCTCGATGCGCGGAAGGGCTGCCGCGAGGGCATCCAGTCGCTGACCCGCCGTGCCGAACTCGTATCCGTATTCGTCGTAGTCGCGCTCGAACCACCCGGAGCCCGTACCGAAGATGAACCGCCCGCCGCTGATGTGGTCGAGCGTGCGGGCCATGTCGGCCTGTAGGTCGGGGTTGCGGTAGCTGTTGCAGTTCACGAGCGTGCCGAACTCCACCCGGCTCGTCATTTCGGCCCACGAGCCGAGTTCGGTCCAGGCCTCGAAGTGGAGGCCGTCGGGCTCCCCCGTAAGCGGGAAGAAGTGGTCCCAGTTGAAGACGATGTCGACCCCGAGCTGCTCGAGTTCGAGGATCGTGTTGCGAACAGTGGCGTAGGTGGCGTGCTGAGGCTGGACCTGGATGCCCAGGCGGACGGGTCGAGAAGTCATTGCTTCAGGCTAGCCCCGCCCGGCGATGGATGCGCGCGCCTTCAGCGCCCCAGGAACTTCTGAAGGCTCGCCAGCTCCTCTTCGGTCGGGCCACCCGGCTTACTGCCGAGACCGAAACCCGACCCGGCAGCCGTGGGCTTGGCACCGGCACCCGCCGCGAGCGCCGCATTCTCGGCGGCACGCTTGGCGGGGTTGCCGGAGCGTGAGCCGCTCTTCTTCTTGGCCTGCTGCTTCGCGCCGCCGAACTTCGCTCCCGGAATTGGGCCAACGCCCGGCATATTCGGGACACCGCCCTTGGCAACGGTGCGCATCATCTTCGCTGCCTGCTCGAATCGGTTGACGAGGGCGTTCACCTCGGTCACCGTCGTGCCGGAGCCCTTCGCGATCCGAACGCGACGCGAGCCATTGAGCACCTTGGGTTGACGACGCTCCTGCAGCGTCATCGATTGGATGATCGCCTCGGTTCGCGTGATCTCCGACTCGTCGAAGTTGTCGAGCTGCTGACGCATGCCCTTCGCGCCCGGGAGCATGCCGAGCATGCTCTTGATCGAACCCATGTTCTTGAGCTGCTGCATCTGGCCGAGAAAGTCCTCGAGCGTGAAGGTGTCGGTTGCGAACTTCTCGGCAACCTTGCGCGACTCCTCTTCATCGAAGGTCTTCTGCGCCTGCTCGATGAGCGTGAGGATGTCACCGAGGTCGAGGATGCGACTCGCCATGCGGTCGGGGTGGAATGGTTCGAAGTCGTCGAGACCCTCACCCGTGGAGGCGAACATGATGGGACGCCCTGTGATACTCGCGACCGAGAGCGCGGCTCCGCCTCGAGCATCGCCGTCGAGCTTCGACAGCACGAC
>CAYZHZ010000174.1:0-3850 GCA_964477625.1 uncultured Salinibacterium sp. | reverse complement strand
GACGACTCTGAGGACAACGGGTGCTCCGGTCTGCTGTGGGCAAGTAGAGCGCCAGCACGATCCGCTGCCTGCACATCGACCTGCGGGAAGTACGGGTGCAGCTCGACCTGATTGATGGCGGGCACCACCTCGGCAACATCCAGCAGTCGATCGAGGTGGTCGGGCATGAAGTTGCTCACGCCGATCGCGCGCACCTTGCCGTCGGCCAGCAGTCGCTCGAGCGCTCGGTAGGCGTCGAGCACCTTCTCCCACCGGCTCGGTGCGGGCTGGTGCAGGATGAATACGTCGAGCCATTCGACGCCGAGCTTGCCCGCCGACTTGTCGAACGCGTGCAGCGTGGCGTCATACCCGTAGTCCGACACCCACACCTTGGTCTCGATGACGATGTCGTCGCGGTTCACCCCAGACGCGCGGATGCCCTCTCCAACCTCCCGCTCGTTCTGGTACGCCGCCGCCGTGTCGATGTGCCGATAGCCGATCTCGAGTGCGGTCGTCACGGCGGCGGCCGTCTCGGCGGGCGAGCTCTGGAACACGCCGAGGCCGATGGTCGGCACGGTCACGCCGTTGTTGAGTGTGAGGGCGGGTGGGGTGGTCATGGTGGCAGCGTAACCCTCTGGAGCTTTTTCTCCCGCCCCGATGTCGATCCACACTCGCCCCGTTCGACGTCATAGTAGAAGGGTGCATTCGACGCCCTCGACGAAGGAGACGTAAACCATGAAGTACATGCTCATCATGCGCTCGACCGACGAGGCTCTCGAGGCGAGCAAGCAGATGGATTTCGAGACGGTCATCAACCAGATGGGTGCCTACAACGAGTCGATGATCAAGGCTGGCGTCATGGCGGGCGGCGACGGGCTTGCACCAGCGACCGAGGGTTTCGTCGTGGATTTCGCGGCCGAGAAGCCCATCATCACTGACGGTCCCTACGGTGAGACCCACGAACTGTTCAACGGCTTCTGGATCATCGACGTGTCGAGCAAGGAGGAGGCGGCCGAGTGGGCCAGCCGTGCGCCTCTCGGGCCGGGCAACAAGCTGGAGGTGCGTCGCATCACCGACGCAAGCGACTTCGAGGACTTCGCCGACAACGAGTACGTGCAGAAGGAAGAGGAGTGGCGTAAGCAGGGGCTGTAGGCCTGCATCCGCAGTCGGATCATGACCGACATCTCGCGCGCACTCGATGCGGTCTGGCGTATCGAGGGTGCCCGTATCGTCGCGACGCTCGCCCGCATGACGGGAGACCTGGGGCTCGCCGAGGATCTCGCGCAGGAGGCGTTCGTCGACGCGTTGCGGCAATGGCCGGTGTCGGGCGTTCCGCACAACGCGGGTGGCTGGCTCACAGCCGTCGCGAAGCGCAGGGCGATCGATGGCTGGCGTCGCCGCGACCGGCTCGACGAGCGCTATCGCACAATCGCTCACGATCTCGATGAGGCGGTCGACGACGAGTGGCAGCCGATCGACGACGATGTCGTGCGTCTCGTCTTCACGGCCTGTCATCCCGTGCTCTCCCGCGAGTCCCAGGTCGCGCTGACCCTGCGCGTCGTCGGGGGTCTCACGAGTGAGGAGATCGCGCGCATGCTTCTCGTGCCCGTCGCGACGGTGCAAGCCCGCATCACGCGCGCGAAGAAGACTCTCTCTGCTGCACACGTTCCGTTCGAGGCGCCCGACCCGCAGGAGTGGGGAGACCGTCTCGGCGCCGTGCTCGCGGTCGTCTACCTCATCTTCACGGAGGGCTATGCGGCCACCTCGGGCGACCGCTGGATGCGCGCCGACCTCGCCGCGGAGGCACTGCGGCTCGGGCGTGTCGTCGCCGAGCTGCTCCCGCGGGAACCCGAGGTGCACAGTCTCGTCGCGCTCATGGAGTTGCAGTCGTCGCGGTTTGCCGCCCGCACGGCCCGAGACGGTACACCCATCCTGCTCGCCGATCAGGACCGCACCCGCTGGGATCGCGCGCAGATCGTGCGCGGCGTCGCCGCACTGAAGCGGGCGGATGCCGTGGGCCGAGGCCGCGGTGCCTACGGGTTGCAGGCCGCCATCGCCGAGTGTCACGCCGTAGCCCCGAGTGTGGCGGAGACCGACTGGGATCGCATCGTGCTGCTCTACGAGGCCCTCGGCCGCCTCGCCCCGAGCCCGGTTGTCGAACTCAACCGAGCCGTCGCGGTCTCCCAAGCGACCGGGCCCGCGAACGCGCTGCGCATCGTCGACCAGCTCGCCGCCGCCGGGAGCCTCTCCGGCTCGCACCTGCTGCCGAGCGTGCGAGGGGAGCTGCTTTCCCGGCTGGGCCGTACCGACGAAGCGCGCGCCGACCTGCTCGAGGCGGCACGACGTGCCGGCAACGACCGCGAGGCCGCGGTGCTGCGCGCGAAGGCCGAGGCGCTGTAGCGCGCTACGTCGTGGGCGGATCGGTCGCGGGCGGCGCGAGCCGCGCCATCCACGTGCCGGTGGGCTCGCCGAGTCGCTCCCAGCCGAATTTCTCGTAGAGGCCGTGGGCGTCGGCCGTCGTCAGACCCACGCGCTTGAGGCGCAGGGGTTCGATGAACTCGACGATTCCCTGCATGAGTGCAATGCCCACGCCCTGCCCCTGTACGGCCGGGTCGACGAACAGGTCGCACAGCCACGCGAACGTGACGGTGTCGGTGATGAGCCGCGCGTAGGCGACCTGCGCGCCGGTGTCGGTGTCGAACAAGCCGAAGTTGAGCGAAGCATCCATGGCCTGGTCGTGACGATCGCGCGTGCGGCCCTGCGCCCAGTACGACTCGCCACTGAGGTAGGCCACGATGAAGTCGCGGTCCATCTCGGTGACGTCGGACGAGAAGCGGTACGAGCTCATGCACCGACCCTACGAGCGCGCGTGACAAAGCCCCATAACCAATTCGCGAGCACTGGTTCGGTGCAGCCCCTGCGGCGCGTCGCCCGCTGCGCACCCCCCGAAAGTGGTATGCACATGACCCCCGTTTGGGGATACGGTGGTGTTCTTACCCGATTGTTCTTCACCCGAAGGAGAACCACCGATGGCAATGTCATCAGCGCGCCCGCGCACAACCGCCCTTACCCGCCGCGAGCTCATGGTCGCCTCGACGTACGCCGATGGCTGGTCGATGGAGCTCATCGCCCGCGCATTCGGAATCGATCCGGACACGTGCGCCGAGTACATTCGTCGCGCCCGCGCCAAGTACGCCCGACAGGGCCGCGACGCCGGCACGAAGATCGCGCTCGGCAAGCGCATCGACGAGGACATGGCGGCCGCCGAGCACGGCCACCACGCGAAGGCCGGCTAGCCCCGCACCCTCACGCGAACCGCCCGGTACCCCACACCGACCGCGATGACGACGAGGCCGCCCACGATCGACGGCCACGGCAGAGTCGCGACAAGCACCGCGCAGCCCATCGCGCCGAGCACGAAGAGCCCGCGGGGGTACCGCCGAATAGGCGCACCCTGACGCAGTGCCGAGGCGTTCGCGACGAAGTAGTAGAGCAGCACGCCGAACGACGAGAAGCCGATGGCCGAGCGCACATCGAGCGTCGCGACGAGCGCGATCACGATGATGCTCACCACGACCTCGGCACGATGCGGTATAGCGAATCGCGGATGCACGGCCGCGAGCCACCCCGGAAGGTCGCGCTCCCGCGCCATCGCGAGCACCGTGCGGCTCACTCCCGCGATGAGGCCGAGCAGCGCGCCGAGGGAGGCGAGCGCCGCGCCCACCGTGACGACGGGAGCGGCCCAGTGCCATCCGCCCGCGACGGCGGCGTCGCGCACGGGAGCGGCGGAGGCCGCGAGTCCGTCCGCCCCGAGACTCCCCAGCAGCGCGAGGCCGACGACGAGGTACAGCATCACGGTCACCGAGAGCGC
>CAYZHZ010000173.1:0-4029 GCA_964477625.1 uncultured Salinibacterium sp. | reverse complement strand
CCTGCCATTTCACCTCGCCCGTGCGCAGGTCGAACGCGCGGATCGTCGAGTCCATCGTGCCGGCATGGAAGATCAGCCCGCCACGCGTCGTCATCGAAGCGGACTGCAGCGGCGTTCCGACCATGAATGGCAGGCCTGATCCGACGCCAAACGGTCCCGACTCCTTCATCGAGCCCAGCGGCCGCTTCCACAGCAGCTTGTTGGTGTTGAGGTCGATGACGCCAATGACGCCGAACGGCGGCTCGAAGCACGGCAGGTTCGTGCCGACATTCAGGAACGGCAGCGGCAGGCGCCAGCCCGACATGAACGGCGCGGTGTCGCCGCGATAGAGGACGCGGTCCTGGTCGAAGCGTTCCTGGTGCGCAGCGCGAGCCGGATCAGCCTGGCCACGGCCCGGTCCGCCGCCAGCACCCGGAGGGCCAGCCGGCTGTTGCGGTCCTGCATGATCGTCACGTGCGGCCCGGCGGGCTGCGGTGGACGCGGCCATCGCAGCGCGGTCTTCGAGGCTGCGCAGGACGATGCGGTTGCCCATCGTCATCGGCGAGGCGACCAGCAGGCCGTTGTCGGCATCGACCGAGACGGAGCCCCAGTTGAAGCCGCCAGCATTGCCCGGGTACTGGAACGTGCCGCCCCAGGTATCTTCTGCGTCGCCATAGCCGCCGCCGCCCCGCATGGGCGGCGTGAAGATGCCCTCATAGCGCATCTTCTTGTACTCGATGCGGCAATGCAGCTGGTCGAGCGGGGTCATGCCCCACATGTCCTGTTCGAGGCGATCATCACGGAAGTGCGGCAGGTTCGGGAAGGGCTGGGTCGCCGTGACGAACTCACCTTTTTCCGGCCCCTGCGGAACCGGCATTTTTGGCGTGTCGTAGATCGGCACGCCTGTGCGGCGGTCGAGCAGGAAGATCTCGCCACGCTTGGTGGGCTGGGCCACTGCGGGGATGATCTCGCCCGTACCGTCCTTGCGGATGTCGATCAGGACAGGCTGCGAGGGAACGTCATAGTCCCAGATGTCGCGGTGGACGGTCTGGTAGACCCAGCGCCGGACACCCGTCGCCGCATCGATCGCCACAACGGCGCTGGCGTTCTCTTCGGATTCCTTCGAACGCAGATCGCCGTCGAAATAGTCGGGCGAGGAGTTGCCGGTCGGCGCGTAGATCAGGTTCAGCACCGGATCATAGCTCATGTTCGACCACACGTTCGGCGTGCCGCGCGTGTATTCCGAGCCTTCATCCGGCAGGCCCTGATAGCCTGGCTTGCCGAGATCCCACGCCCACGCGAATTCGCCCGTGAGCGCGTCATAGGCACGGACGACGCCGGACGGGTTGCCGATCTGCTGGTTGTCAGTCACCCAACCGCCGGTGACCACCTTGTCGCCTGCAATCAGCGGCGCAGACGTCACCATGAAATTGCCGAGCGGCGAGTAGCCGAGGCCCGACATCAAATTCACTTCCCCATTGCGGCCGAAGGACGGGCACGACTGGCCCGTCATGGCGTCGACGGCCACAAAGCGTGCGTCCACCGTTCCGGCGATGATGCGCTTGGCGCATTCGCCCGTGTATTCCGGCGGCGCCTCGTAGTAGCCAAGGCCACGGCAGGTGCGCGCGAAGGTGGAGGCGTTGTCGAGGCCGCCCGGCACCTGCGTCTTCGTATCGTGACGCCAGACCTGTGCGCCGGTGTCGGCATCAAGCGCAATCAGCGTGCTGCCGGCCGTGCAGATGTAGACGAGGCCGTTGGCCATCTGCGGCGTCTGTTTGAAATCGTAGGGAACGCCCGTGCGGAATTCCCAGGCTTTCTCGAGGCCGCCGACCGTCTCCAGGTTGATCTGGTCGATCTGGGCAAAGCGCTGGCCGCCCGCCACGCCGCCGTAGAAGCGCCAGTCCGTGACTGAGGAGTTGCCGATCAGGTTGGCGTCGCGCGTGCCTTCATTGACGGGATAGGCCTGCACCGCACCAACCACGAGAAGCAGCGCGCCCGCGAGGCTGGCAAAGCCAACCCACCGTCCGCCGACATAGGCCGGGCGAGGCTCCGGCTTCTTCGTCGCGGCGGCGTACCACGGCGACAGGAACCACAGGCCAAACACCAGCCACGCGGCAAGGCGCGGCAAAAGGGCGATGAAATCCAGCCCGGCCTCGAGGAAGGACCAGACGACAGTGAAGAAAAGGATTGCCGCGTAGAGCGTGCTGGCCAGTGGGCTGCGTGCGAAGACGAACCACGCGCAGGCCGCAAGCAGCGCGCCCATCAGCGCGTAGTAGAAGCTGCCGCCAAGCGTCAGGAGTTGAATGCCGTAGTACAGCAGATAGGCTGCGATGGACGCGAGCGCCGCCGCATAAGCTGCATTGAGGCCGATTACGAATGCCTGCGGCTCGTTCTTCCGGATCAACTGCACCGTGACAAAGGCGGCGCCTGCGAAGAGCGCGCCCGTGAGGAAGTAGAACAGGGACGCCGTCACCATCCCTGAATTGACCTGCAGCGGCAGCGGATCGGGGTTGAACGGCGAAGGCGGCGGCAGGGGCGGCGACAATTCGTTGACGATGCCGCCCAGGACCGATGTCACCGCGATCACCAGACAAATGACCGCAATCCCCCAAGGGGCGACCCGCTTCAACATCGTATTCCTCCCGTGCGGCCGTGTACCTGCGTCCCAACACCCGACGCGGCCCGGCCTTCCGGAGGCGAAATTAGCGTTACTGATCGGTCCGTGGGAAGCGGCGTAGCGTCTCGCTCCCCCACGTTTTCGTTACGGAAGGGCTCACAAGCCTGTGCGCTGGCAGATGGGTCAGGCGAACGGCCTCATCGGCTCAGCCTTGTGCTCGGCATAGACCTGCTCGTCATCCGCCTCGACCAGCCGGACTTCATAGCCCCACAGGTCGGCGATGTGCTGCAGCACCCTGTCGGCGTCCTTTTCCTCGAGGGTCACGCCATCGACCACGCTGTGGCGGAGTTCAAGCCTGCGGTCGCCGGCAAGGTCGACATCGACCACCTGGATGTCGGGGTCGCGCCGCGCCACATCATACTGCCGCGCCAGCGCGCGGCGTACTTCGCGATAGCCTCGCTCATCGTGGATGGCGGCGACTTCCATCTCGTCCTCGTCGTGGTCGTCGCGGATGTGGAAGAGGCCCATCTTCCGGATCAGGTTCGGAGACAGGTATTGGGAGATGATGCTCTCGTCCCGGAAATTGGCCCACACTTCCTTGAGCGTGCCATAGGCATCGCCATTGCCGGCTATGTCCGGAAACCATGAACGGTCTTCGTCGGTCGGCGTGAGGGAAATGCGCTCGATGTCCTGCATCATCGCAAACCCGAGTGCATAAGGGTTGATGCCCGAATAGCGGCGATCGTTGAAGTCGGGCTGCATCACTACGCTGGTATGAGAGTGCAGGAACTCCAGGTAGGCGCCGTCGCTGATCTGACCCTGCTCATGCAGGCGCGTCATGATACGGTGGTGTGTCCACGTCGCGCAGCCCTCATTCATCATCTTTGTCTGGCGCTGCGGATAGAAGTACTGCGCAATGAGGCGAATGATGCGCAGGATCTCGCGCTGCCAGCCAGCGAGCCGCGGCGCGGTCTTCTCGAGGAAATAGAGGATGTTCTCTTCCGGCAGCTTCAGGATGGCGCGGCGGCGGTCCTCCTCCAGCTTCTTCTGCGTCGCCGGCTTCTTGCCCTTCGCCTTCGGCACGGTGCGCCAGAGATCGTTGAACAGCGCTTCACCATGCGCGCGGCGCTCCTGCTCGCGGCGTTCTTCGGTGCGCAGGTCCATAGAGCGCTTGCCCGGATAGCGGTGGATGCCGTGGCTCTGCAGCGCATGGGCAGCGTCGATCACGCGCTCAACCGCTTCCAGGCCATAACGTTCCTCGCACTTGGCGATATAGGCCTTGGCGAAGGACAGGTAGTCGGCAATGCCCGACGCATCCGTCCACTGGCGGAACACGTAGTTGTTCTTGAAGAAATGGTTGTGGCCCATGGCGGCATGCGCCAGCACCAGCGTCTGCATCGTCGCGGAGTTTTCCTCCATGATGTAGCAGATGC
>CAYZHZ010000172.1:0-4345 GCA_964477625.1 uncultured Salinibacterium sp. | reverse complement strand
GTAGAAATCAAGCGAGTTGGTGGTGAGCGTCAGCATTTCGTCGAGGTGAGCTGCATCGACTACGTCGCCACCGACGAGCGCCCTGATCCACACGGCCTGGTCCTTGGCCGAGCTCACCATGCTGCCCGCCGACCACGCGCCGGTCCACTGAGGCGAGGGATGCTGCGGCTCCACGGCTCCGTACTGCTTGAGACATTCGGCACCCTCGCCTGCGTCGCACACGAGCACGAAGCCGTTGATTGCTTGGGGACCGCTGCCCTCGCCATCCAGGTAGGTGCTCGTCAGTCCCACAGGCTGGATGAGCTTCGTCCGGATGAGTTCTTCATAGGGGGTCTCTGTCGCGAGCTCGGCGATACGTCCGAGCATGATGTAGCCGGCGTTGAGGTACTCGTACTCCGTGCCGGGAGCGAACACGGGCTCCTGAGTGAAGACCTGGTCGATGAGTTCTTGCGGCGTCACGTGACCGACGAGTTCGAAGTCGAGTTCGGCGAGTCCGCTCTCGTGTTGCAAGAGCATCCGCACCGTGATCCCGGCGCCACCGGGGGCGGCCGGGAACCACCGGTCGATGCTGTCGTCGAGGGACAGGGCGCCGTTTTGGTCAAGTTGCATGATGAGCGCCGCAGTGAAGAGTTTCGTCATGCTACCGATGTGGAAGGCGGCGCCCGGATCGAGCGGAACGCCGGGGTCGCCCTCCCCGCTCGCCGTCGCGACGACATCGGAGTCGCCGAGGGAGGCGGCCACCGCCGTCCCCGGGATCGTGTAGGCGAAGGGGCCGGTCGACGGTGAGGAACGCCATTGCACGAGTGCCGCCGCCATGCGGTCGGCGAACATCTCGTCGCCGTCCGTCGCGACGGTCGCGGCCGACGAGCACGCTGTGAGCGTCCCGACGATCACGACTGTGCTCGCGAACGCTATCCAACGAGTTCGGCGCATCGCCATTCCCTTCTCTTAGTGCCGGAACTGCGCGACGAAAGCCGTGACCTCGCGCTCCAGCTGCGAGGAGAACGGGTGGGTCACCTGATCGGCGAGGCCCGGCGCGTCCGCTTCGCCGACGTCACGCAGGATGTGCACGACGTTCCTGAGCTCGACGAAATGGGCGACCCCGGGGGCGAACTGGGCTGCCATATACGCCACCCCTGATCCCGGCGAGCCGTCGCCGCACGGAGTATTGAAGTCTTTCGAGCCGCACGTGACGAGCACGGGGATCGCAATCGTCGGAGCGATGGCGGCGGCGTCGATCTCGTCAAACTGTTGACCGTACGGGGTTCGGTAGGCGTGGGAGATCACCATCTGAGCGGGGTCGGACCCGTAGATGTTGTTCTCGATCGTCGATTGGATGAGGGCCGTGTAGTTGTCCGCGTCGGGCAGAGGTACTGGTCCCGGGGTCGGGTACGGTTGCGCGCCAGTGCGGATTTGGTCGACGCCCTCGGCGAGCCACGTCTTGAGCGTGGTTGCGTCCTCCAGCGTCATCTGGGCGCCGCTGACGGCAATGTCGATCTGCTGCGCCAATTGCTGCGGGATCACGTCGAGAATGCGGTCGTACGACGGTTCGATGAGGAGCAACCCGGCGGGTGCTGGTGCCGTGCCGGGGTCGCCGGCTACCGAAATCGTCACAGCTCCACCTTCACTATGTCCGATGAGGATCAGTCGCCTCGCGTCGATTCCTGGTTGCGCCGCGAGGAAGGACAGCGCATCGCGCACGGGCTGGATCCGGAGTTCGTCGTAGCCGTGGGTGAGGAGGGAATCCGGTTCATTGGCGTAGGGCCCCAGCCCGGTCTCACCGGTCCCGATCTTGTCATAACGCAAGGAGGCGATTCCCTGATCGGCCAGCATGTCGGCGAGCCATGCATACTGCTCCATGAGGATGCCTGCTCCGTTACCGTCGCGGTCGACAGCCCCCGTGCCTCCGACGATGACGGCCGCCGCTACCGGCACGCTCTCGTCGACCGGCGCCCGGAAGCTGCCGTGAATGATGACCTCACCACTGGCGAAGGCGACGTTCGCGTCGACCTGGATCATGGGGCAAACCTCCCCCGCGTGCGCCGTCGCAGGCGGCGCGCTCCCCGCCGCACTCACGCCAAGCACGATCGCAAGCATGAGCCCAACCACCGAGCCACTACGACGCCTCAGCACCAGAACGGCGAGGACCCCGAGCGCGATCACGCCTAGGCCGAGGGCGACAGCGAAAATGTAGCCCACCTCTTCCCCACCCGTGGTGACGCAGTCGGTCATCGCATCCTTTCCCCCACTGCAACCCAGTGTCCTAAAACGTCCATCTCCCGGCAAGAACCGCTTGCGGACGCGTCCTGAACAGGACACGCTGAGGGAATGAGCGACGAATCTCTCCTTGCCCTGGCATATCGGGGTCGGCCCGGCACGGTCATCGAACTGGCGACACTCTCGCATCGTTCTCTCGAGGATGTCCGGGCGTCCGTGGAGCGGCTCCGCAGCAGCGGACAGCTCGGTGGCCACGACGGCGACCTTGCCTTTCCGAACCCCGCGGACTGGGCCGCTGAGCAGGTGGCGGCGCGGGCGGCCGACCTCCGACGCACTGTGCGGGATCTGCTCGGCGAGATGGAACTGATCGTCGCCGAACTACCCGGGATGATCGGTCATTGGTCTATCGGCCAGACATCCCACGATCCCCTCCCCGTCGTCACTCGACACGGTCCGCGCGCGTCGGAGGACGTGTGGTTCGAACTGGGTCAGCGGGATGCAGGAACACTCGAGGCGGTGCTGCCCGACATCACCCGATTCCTGACGAGCCCCGCGGAGCGCGTCATCCGTTTCTCCGAGGCATTCCGAAGCAAGGATGCCGTGCGCGTGATTCTCTCGAGCGCCTCGGTGGAAGACCCCGCTGTCGGTCCGCTGCTCACCGCATTCACTGCCGCCGGAATGGAGTATCGGTTCATGGATGACCCCCCGAGTTGGTTCTGGGTGGACGGCGACCAGCTCGCCATGCCGTGGGAATGGGGAGAAACGAGACCGACGAGTGTCGTGAGCGTACGAAATAAGGCGCTTGCCGGCATGATCTCGGCCTACTTTGCCTCGCTGTGGCGCTCTGCCGCGCCGTCGACGCCGGTGGTGCGTCCCTGGACCCCGCTGCTCAGCCTCATGCGCAAGGGCGTGACCCTCGACGCAGCATCTCGCACCGTCGGCATCAACCCGCGAACGGGTCGACGGCGAATCGCCGAGGCGATGAACCACTACGGCGTCTCGACGCTGTTCGCTCTAGGAATGGCGTGGGCGGTGGATACGGACTCGGGCGGCCCGACCGATCGGTGATCCCGCAAGGGAAGAAGGGGTCGCCCTGAATTCGAAGTACGTGGCCCTCGGGCCGAGCCAGCCGAGCAGGGTTCGCCTAGTTGAAGCTGCACGAGCTCCGGCACACATTCGCGACGCGCGCGTTGGAAGCTGGCATGGACATGTTCGAGCTGTGACGGCTCATGGGCGATTCCAGCTACGCGATCACCGACCGCGTCTATGCGGACCTCCGCAGGAAGGACTACGGCAAGCAGCGCGCGGCGTTCTCTGCCCACATGCAGGCTGGCCGGAGCGAGTCGGTGTCGCCGCGGGCAGCCCCAGGTTAGGCGGGTGCTGTCTTCGGGTCGTCGAGCGCATCCACTGCACTGATGATGTCGACCACCGTCGGGTAGCGCTTGCCGATGTCGTTGTCCGTGCACTCATGGACCAGCTGGCGAAGCGCACCGGTCGCAGCGTCCAGCCCCGAGCGCCCGGTGAAGATGTAGGAGAGCACGTGCCCGACCGCGTAGATGTCGTTGGTCGACTTGAAATCGGCGAAGCGCTCAAGTGTCGGGTCCAGGACGGTGCCTTTCATGGACGAGTCGATCTTGGTGAACTCCGATTCGGGCGACTTGTGCAATCCGAAGTCGGACAACTTGACGGTGACCGCCCCGAGGTCGTGCTGGAGGATCAGCACGTTCTTCCTGCTGATGTCGCGGTGCTGGATGTTCTTTTGGTGAAGGTAGTTGACTCCGTAGAGGAGCTGAAGCGCGATCCGCTTCCGCAGGCTCCAAGTCAGCGTCGCGTTATTTGTCTGGATGTAGTCGTAAAGCGTCGAGTGACAGTACTCCATGGTGTAGGACCCCTGCATCGCGTCGAAGGTATAGGCGCGAACGATGTAAGGGAAGTCGAGCTTCTTCAGCGTGTCGAACTCCTGCCTGAACCGAGCCTGTTCCCGATCGCTGAGGCCCTTCCGAGCCGTCTTGAGCGCAATGTCGATGTCGAGCACTGGATCGCGGTACTTGTGGACCAGCGCGAAGGACCCTCGCCAACCAGCGTCAACTTCGGGCGATCGCCGCTGCTGCGCCCAGGTGCCAAACCG
>CAYZHZ010000171.1:0-4414 GCA_964477625.1 uncultured Salinibacterium sp. | reverse complement strand
TCTCGAGCACGCGCTGCCCGTACTCCGAGTGCCTCACCTCGGGGTGCCACTGCACTCCGTACATCCGTCGCTCATCCGACCCGAATGCGGCGACCGGAGTCGAGTCGCTCGATGCGAGCACGGTGAACCCCTCCGGCGCCTTCGAGACGGAGTCGCCGTGGCTCATCCATGTCGTCTGGTCGGCGGGCTGACCGGCGAGCAGGGTGCCGCCGTCGCCCTGCAGGCGCACGGCCGTCGCCCCGTACTCCCGCAGACCCGTGTTGGCGACCTCGCCACCGAGTTGCTGCGCCATGACCTGAAATCCATAACAGATGCCCAGCACGGGGACGCCGAGCTCGAGTATGCCCGGGTCGAGGGTCGGCGACCCCGGCTCGTACACGCTCGACGGTCCGCCGCTCAGCACGATGCCGACGGGGTTTTTCTCGGCAATCTCCGCGGCCGTGATGGTGTGCGGAACGATCTCGCTGTAGACGCTCGCCTCGCGCACGCGACGCGCGATGAGCTGGGCGTACTGGGCGCCGAAGTCGACAACGAGTACGGGACGGGCAGCAGTGTCAGTGGTGGTCACGCGGCAGCTTTCGACGGGGTTACCGAACTCAGGGCGGCCTCGACGTCACGCGGAACGCGACGCTCGAGGAAATAGGAGAGCAGCGGGATGATGCCGCCGAGAGCAATGAAGAGGAACCGCCCGAACGACCACCGCACGAGGCGCCACAGCACGAAGTCGACGGCGACGTACAGCACGTAGAACCAGCCGTGCACGATGAGGATGAGCGACGAGAGGTTGATTCCCTGAATGAGATCTTTCGGGGTGAGGGCGAGCAGTCCGTAGGGTCCCGCGAACTCGATGTCGACCCCGAATCCGTAGCGCAGCACCATCATGAGGCACAGCAGCAGCAGGAATGTTCCCGTGATGATCGAGGAGACCTTGTAGACGGAGACCGCCCGACGAATCTTGGTGACGTCTTCCGGGCGAGGCTGCATGCGCCTATTCTACGGTCGCCGCATCGGTCGGATTTGCGGCGTCGGGTGCTCGCTCTGACTCGGCTGTGGCAGCTGTCGCCGCGGCCGCCTCCTCCTCGATGGTGTCCCTCACGAGCCGGTACCAGAGGAAGATCGCGAAGCCGCCGAAGATCACCCACTCGATCGCATAGAAGAGGTTGAGCAGGTTGAGGGTCACCTCTGTCGAGGGGGCGGGTGCATCGATGACGTCGAGTCCCGCGGGTGCCTCGGACGCGATGATGTATCCGCCATACACGCCGTCAGGGGCCGTCGACCAGATATTGATGAGTTCGGAGACCGCGAGCGTCGACCGCGTGCCCGCCTCGAAATCGCTCTCCTGCGGCGACTCGCTCGGCAGGTAGCGACCCGTGAGGGTCGCCGGGGGCGGGGACTCCTGCAGGGTACGAATTGCGGATGATGCGCCATCCGCCGTCGCGCTCCATCCGAGTGCTACGGCCACACTCGCGCCGTCGGACGCCACGGCGTGTCCCACCACCCAGTACCCCGGATCGGCGTGGTTGATGCGCCCCTCGAGCACGACGTAGTCGGAACTCACGTACCGCGCGTCCACGCTGACCATCTGCCCCGTCGTGTCCGCTGGCATGGGCTTCTGGGGCTGCCCGACGATCTCGAGCGGCTTGGCGGTCTCGGTCTGCTGGGCAGGCGGCGCGCCCGCCTCGAAGCTGCGCTCGAGCTGCCACTGCCCGAGCGCGGCAAAGGCACCGGCGATCGCAACGCACAGCACGAGGGCGGCGATCCACTTCGGTCGTCGCGCGACCCTGAAGAACTCGTTCAATACTCGGGATCCCTCTGCCGCGTCGCGACCTCGTCGGACTGCTCTGCGGCCTGGCGTGCGGCCTCGTCGACCTCGTCGTCTATCGGAAAGTGTTCGACGAGGTCGTCGAGTTGCGCTGCCTCACGGCTGTCTGGTTCCGCTGTCGCGGCTTCGAGCAGCGCGATGCCCTCGGCGCGCATGCGGTCGCGCTCGACGGGTCGTGGAGTGGCTCGGGTCGGGAACAGGGCGCGCCCGATGCGCTCCGAGTTGACCGCGAGGATCGGGCCGATGATCGCCATCGAGAGCACGTAGAGACCAGCGAAGGGCGTGAGACGGGCATCCAGACCCGCGGACGTTGCGAGGGTCGCGAGGATAAGCACGAACTCGCCACGGTTTTGCAGCATCGCACTCACGTTGACGCCCTCGCGGCGAGTGAGACCGTTCTGCCACGCGATGAGCTGACCGCCCGCGATCGTGAGTACGACCGTCAGAATCACGGCCTCGGCGACGGGCACGACCACCTCGCCGAACGTGGAGGTGTCGAGCGAGAGACCGAAGTTGAGGAAGAAGAACGCCGCGAACACGTCACGCAGGGGCAACGCGAACTGCTCGATGCGCGCCCGGAAGCGCGTCGCGCCGAGCACTAAACCGATGAGGAAGGCGCCAATCGCGTCAGAGACTCCGAGCAACTCCCCGATTCCACCGAAGGCGACCGCGAGTCCGAAGAAGAGCACTGTGAAGAGCTCGTCATCCTTGGTCTGGATGAGTCTCGAGACGAACTTGCCGCCCCAGCGCGCGAGCGCGAACATCGCGACGAGGAACGAGAACGCGATCGCAAGTTCGAGCACGATCGCCCACACGTCTGTCTCTCCACCGATGACAACCGCGACGATCGCGAGGTAGAAGGCGACGAAGACGTCTTCGAGAACCATGATGCCGAGGATCGACGGGGTCTCGCGGTTCGGCAGTCGCCGCAACTCGATCAGCAATTTGGTAATGATCGCGCTCGAGGAGACGGCCGTCATGCCGGCGATGATGAGGGCTTCACGGATGCCCCACCCCACCCACATGCCGAACAGGAATCCCGCGACGATGTTGATCGCAATGCGAGTCCCGCCCGAGATGAGAAGTGAGCGCAAGTTGCCGTAGAACTCGTCTTGATCAAACTCGAGACCCAGGCTGAACAGGAGGAGTATGAGGCCAATGACGGCCACAAGTTCGACGTTCGCGGGCTCGAAGGCGAGTGGGAACCACGTCGAATTCGGACTCGCGATGAGTCCGACCATCATGTAGATGGGGATCGCGGGCAATCCAACGAGCTTGCCGAGCCTGCCCAGCACGTACGCGATGATGAACAGGATCCCGAGGATCAGGAGGTCGTCACCGATGTGCATGGACTACGCGCCCGGTGGGGACTCGGCACCGACCTTGTGCGGCATCTCTCCGGTTCGGTAGAACGCGAATGCCTTAGCAACTTTCTCGGGCGTTCCCGCCACCACGAGGGTGTCACCGGGGAATACCGTGAAGTCGTCGGCGGGCGCGGGGTTAGCCGACTCGCCGCGCACGACAGCGACGACGGTGAGGCCCACGACGCCGCGGCTGGCCAGGTTGCCGAGCTTCTGACCCGCGATGTGGTCGTCGTAGTCCACGCTGAACCAGTCGATCGACAGCCCGGGAATGGTGTCGAGCTTCGAGAGGGACTCCGTGATGCGCGTGCCGCCGAGCAGCTCGGCGAGAGTGTGCGCCTCATCCTCGTCGAGTCTGAGCGAGACCTTCGTGGCGTCCGCGCCGTCCTCGTGATCGGAGAAAGTGATGAGATCACTGTGGCCGGAGCGGTGCGTGATGACACCGACTTTGCCGCCATCATCCGTCACGAACGTGTGCAGTACACCGACACCGGGAAGCTTGACCCGCCGAACGTCGACCATGTGTGGACCCCTCCAGAGGATTCCAGGAAGGTTCTATTCTACGCGCGGTCGAACAAGCATCCCGGTGCGGTGCAGTGCCTAGTCCTCGCCGAGCGTGCCGAGGTAGAGGGAGATGACCTTGGGATCGTTCAGCAGCTCGCGGCCCGTACCCGTATAGGCATCCTTGCCCTGATCGAGCACGTAGCCGCGGTCGCAGATCTGCAGGCAACGACGCGCGTTCTGCTCGACCATGATCGTCGTGACGCCCGCCTTGTTGATCTCCTTGACGCGCAGGAACGCCTCGTCCTGTTTGACGGGCGAGAGCCCCGCAGACGGCTCATCGAGCAGCAACACGTGCGGGCCCATCATGAGCGCGCGGCTCATGGCGACCATCTGACGCTCGCCGCCGGAGAGTGACCCGGCGCGCTGCGGCATGCGCTTGCCGAGCTCCGGGAAGATCTCCGTGACAAATTCGAGGCGCTCCTTGATGCCCTTCGGCTTCTGGTAGAGCCCCATCTCGAGGTTCTCGCGGATCGTGAGAGACGGGAACACGTTGTTGGTCTGCGGAACGAACCCGACTCCCTTGGAGACGAGCTTGTTGGCCTTGAGACCCGTGATGTTGTCGCCGTTGAGCATCACCGCACCGTCGCGAACCTTCACGAGACCGAAAATGGCCTTGAGCAGCGTCGACTTGCCGGCGCCGTTCGGGCCGATGATGCCGATGAGCTCG
>CAYZHZ010000170.1:0-4422 GCA_964477625.1 uncultured Salinibacterium sp. | reverse complement strand
CTCCCGCCGCAGGAACCGACTCCAACGTCGGGCGTGGGTTCAAGAACGGCCCGGCCGGCTTTCCGGTGCCGACCGACGCCGATGGTGGTCAAGCGGTCGGAGACGACAGCACCGGCTACAACCTCCCGCGCTCGAAGGACGAGGTGTACGCGCAGCTGCGGCCCAAGCTCGAAGAGCTCGGCTTCAAGATCGAGCAGTACATCCCGCAGTCCAACTCGCACCGGCTGATCCTCTTGAAGGACAACAACAAGATCATCGCGAGCGTGACCGAGACCGACAGCAACAGCAGCACGCTGTTCATCTCGGTCAAGCCGGTGGGCTCGGAGTAGTCAGCTCGCCCAGTTGACGTCGGGATCGCCGAGCGTCCAGGTACCTTGCAGGCGCACCGACGGCAGGAGCTGCCAGCGCTCGATCGCCCCGGTCGTGAAGTCCGCGATCAAGAACCCGGGCTCCTGCTCGCGCACGAGCGTCCCGGGGTTGACGATCGTCAGGCCCTCGATCGTGCGAACCATCGAGCGATGCGTGTGACCGCCGACGAGCCAGCGGTGGCGGCCGGCGCGGATCAGCGCCCACAGCGGATCGAGGTTCTCGAGCGCATAGCCATCGGTGAACGAGTCGATCTCGAGCATGTCGTTCTCGCCGATGCCGTGTCCGAGCAAGAGCCGGCCCGTCGGAGTCACGAGCTCGAGGCTGGCGGGGAGCTCGGCGAGCCAGTCGAGGACGTCGATCGGGTAGTCGAACGGATCCATCGGATTGCCTTCGAGGACCCAGCGCTCGTGGTTGCCGCGGACGACCGCCGCGCGACTTGACTGGAGCTGCGCGATGCACGCGAGCGGATCATCGGGACCGTCGACGATGTCACCGACGCTGAGGATCTTGTCGACGCCCGTGCTCGCGCCGTGGCTGATCGCCTGCGCGAGGAGCCTGGACTCCGTGTGGATGTCCCCGATCACCAGCGCCCGCATGGCCAGAGCATAGGCCAGGTGTGCGATCGTGGGGACCGATGCTGGAGGTGATCGCCGCGGCGTTTCCCGGATCGCGTCTGCACGTCGAGCAGGGCGTGATCACCGGTCCGCTCCAGTACGAGGGCCAGTTTCACTCGGTGCGGCTGCGGTTCGATCCGTTCATCGAGATCTTCGTAGACCTGCCGCCGGTCGATGACTTCGAGCTGCTCGTGCAGTGGGGCGATCGCTGGCTCGGCGACACCAACATCGGCGATCCCGAGGTCGACGATGCCTTCTTCATCCGCACCAACGATCCGGCGCTCGCCCGGATCTGGCTCGACGAGCGCTCGCGCCGTGCACTGGTGAAGGAGCGCATGCGCGTCGAGGCGCAGACCGCGCTCGAGCTCCAGCGCATCGCCCAGCTCAAGAAGATCGATCCGTTCGATCAGAGCGAGCCGAGGATCCGCCGGCCGTGGACGGTCGAGATCAAGCTCGGCCGTCTGTCGTCGACGCGTGGTCTCAAGCTGCTGCCGCCCGAGGAGGTGATCGAGAGCCTGGAGGTCGTCGCCGCGATCGCGGGAACCGCGGGCCGCTGGGGCCAGCGCTGCTCGGAGCTGGCGCTCCTGACCGGCGCGCGGGTCAAGCAGATCACCGATCGGATCGAGCTCGGCGCGACCGCGATCCTCGTCGAGCAGCAGCGCGTCGACGTCGAGGTTCGCTACCTGCGCCGAGACGCCGGTCCGGCGGCGCGCCTCATGACGCGCGTCCGCGGCAATCGCGCGAGTGCGTCCGATGTCACGTGGTCGGTCGTCGACGACGACGTGCCGCGTGGTCCGATGCCTGAGCTCCGCAGCGGTGACAAGCTGCGCGGACCGAAGTCGCTGCGTCACCTCACGGCGCGGGCGTCGCGCGACGAGGCTCCACCGCCGTTCGAGTTGATCGAGCCGCTGTTCGTCCGCGCGGCGGATAAGGCACGCGCGGTGATCGCGACCGAGACCGACGTCACCGTGTGGTTCGACGGCGCCGTGTTCGCGCCCGAGCCGATCGCGATCGCGACGCGGGTGGTGGCGCAGATTGCTACAGACGCCGGGCTCGCCGACGGCCCGTACCGCTGAGCCGCAAACCTTCCTCGCGGCCGGGATTATCGTGCGATCACGCCATTGTGCGGTCGCCGCACGGGATACCGGCGCTGCCATGGCTGCTGGCGACGTCAGGCGTCACTGAACGCAACTCCGCAGAAGCTGGAAGATCTGCTCGGCCCGCGTGACGGCACGGAATCTGATGCTGGGAGTGGGCATGTTCCGCCGCCTGCTGCTGGTGTCGATGACGGGTCTGACCGGACTGTCGGGAGTCGCCTCGGCCCAGCCCGACCGGGTGGTGATCGGCTCGGCGGTGGACGCGACCCAGGCCGCGGATGCCCGGGAGCGCGCGACCAACGCCGCCACCGTCAAGCGCGTGCTCGCGAGGCTCGTCGCCAAGGAAGCGCTGCCGCGCGGCGATGTCCGTCACCTCGACATCTCGGTCGTCCACCTCACGATCGATCCGATGGGCGGTCCGGAGGGCGATCACGTGACCGTGTCGGCCGAGGTCCGCATCGCGGTCTCCGGTGGCCGCGGCACGCTGCTCCAGGTGTTCGCGGGCGGTGCCAAGGTCGAGATTCCCGGTCGCTCGTATCGCGCGCACCGGCTGCCCGGCCTGCGCGAGGATGCACTGACCGGCGCCGTCGAGGCGGTGTTCGGCAAGCTCAAGCGGACGCTGGCGCGCGAGGTGTCGGTCGCTGCGCGCTGAGCCTGGTGTCGCGGTCACGTCGCACTGGTCAGCGGGCCCAGGGCTTGATACGCACGGTGCGTGAACAAGAAGCTCCTCGCTGCGACCCTGATGCTGGCGGCGTGCGGATCGTCTCCGCCCCCGACGACGACCGCCGCTCCTACTCCTGGCCCCGACACGATCGCAGGAGCGCCGGCAGCGATGCCTGCGCAACCCTCCGAACCAGATGCCGTGATCCCGGTGCCGACGCCGGGCCCCGCGCCGACCGGGCCCAAGCCCGAGATCGGGACGTGGGGCTTCGACATCGCCGGCATGAACACCAAGGTCGCGCCGGGTACGAGCTTCTACCAGTATGCGAACGGCGGCTGGCTCACCTCGACGAAGATCCCCGCCGACAAGTCGAACTACGGGATGTTCACGGTGCTCGCCGACAAGAGCGAGACGCGCACCAAGGAGATCATCCTCGGCGCTGCCGGTCCCGCGGGTAGCGAGGCGAAGAAGATCGCCGACTACTACAAGAGCTTCATGGACGAGGCCGCGATCGAGAAGAAGGGCATCGAGCCGATCAAGAAGGACCTCGCCAAGGTCCAGAAGATCAAGGACGTGAAGGGCCTGGTCGCGCAGTTCGCGGCCAACGCGCGCGTGTTCCGCACCAGCCCGTTCGTGACGATCGTCGGTCAGGACGACCGCGAGCCCGAGAAGCACATCGGCATGATCATGCAGGGTGGCCTCGGCCTCCCCGATCGCGACATGTACGCGACCGAGGCGAAGCAGTTCGAGGCCGTGCGCGAGGGCTACAAGAAGTACCTCACCGCGATGCTCGAGCTGATCGGCACCAAGGACGCCGCCAGCCGCGCCGCTGCCGTGTACGCGCTCGAGGAGAAGATCGCCGCGGTTCACTGGACGCGCGTGGAGAACCGCGACCCGGTCAAGACCTACAACAAGCTCACGGTCGCCGAGCTCCAGAAGATCGCACCGGACATCGACTGGAAGGTCTGGCTCGGTGGCGTCGGCCTCGGCAAGCAGCCGGCGTTCAACGTCACCCAGCCGACCGCGATCACCGGGATCGCCGCGCTGATCAAGAGCGAGCCGATCGCGGTCTGGCAGGACTACCTGACCGTGCACCTGCTGACGGCGACCGCGCCGTACCTGCCGAAGGCGTTCGTCGACACGCGGTTCGCGATGTACGGCAAGACGCTGTCCGGCACGCCCGAGAACAAGGAGCGCTGGAAGCGCGGCGTCGACGAGATCACCGCCGCGATGGGCGAGGCGGTCGGCAAGATCTACGTCGGCAAGTACTTCACGCCTGCGACCAAGGCCCGCGCCGACGTGCTCGTGAAGAACCTGCTCGTGTCGATGGGCCAGCGGATCGACGCGCTCGACTGGATGAGCGCCGAGACCAAGGCGAAGGCCAAGGACAAGCTCGCCACGTACAACCCGAAGATCGGCTACCCGAAGAAGTGGCGCGACTACGGCAAGCTCAAGATCGTCGCCGGTGACCCTGTCGGCAACGACCTGCGCGCGGCGGCGTTCGAGTATGACCGCCGGCTCGCGAAGCTCGGCAAGCCGATCGACCGCGACGAGTGGGGCATGACGCCGATGACCGTCAACGCCTACTACAACCCGGGCCTCAACGAGATCGTGTTCCCGGCCGCGATCCTGCAGCCGCCGTTCTTCGACGCGAACGCCGACGCCGCGGTCAACTACGGCG
>CAYZHZ010000169.1:0-4490 GCA_964477625.1 uncultured Salinibacterium sp. | reverse complement strand
GCGACACCGTGCGTGACTTCTGGCGCGGCGAGCCGGCGACCCTCGGCGAGTTCGCGGAAAGGCTCGGGGGCTCGGCGGACCTGTATGAGGAGGATGGCCGGCGGCCCGTCGCATCCATCAACTTCGTCACCGCCCATGACGGTTTCACGCTGCGCGACCTCGTGAGCTACAACGAGAAGCACAACGAGGCCAACGGCGAGGACTCGCAGGATGGTGAGTCCCACAACCGGTCGTGGAACGGTGGCGCCGAAGGCCCCACCGACGACCCGGGCATCACCGCTCTGCGCGCTCGACAGCAGCGCAATTTTCTCGCCACGCTGCTGCTTTCGCAGGGCGTGCCCATGATCGCCCACGGCGATGAGCTCGGGCGCACCCAGCAGGGCAACAACAACACGTACGCGCAGGACTCCGAACTTAGCTGGGTGCACTGGGACGACGCGGATGCCGAGCTCATCGAGTTCGTCGCCACGGTGGCCCGCATCCGCGCCGAGCATCCCACCTTCCGGCGTCGCCGCTTCTTCACCGGGCGCCCCGTCACCCGCGGAGCGGGCGAGCCGCTGCCCGACCTCGAGTGGCTGCGGCCCGACTCCACGCCCATGTCAGACGAGGACTGGGACGCGCCTTTCGTGAAATCCGCCGGGGTCTTTCTCAACGGGCAGGGAATACGGGGCCGGGATGCGCGCGGCCAGCGCATCACCGATGACAACGTGCTCATCCTCTTCAACGCCGCCGAGAACGCCGTCGAGTTCACGCTCCCGGGGGCAGAGTATGGCGCCAGGTGGGCCGTGCCGGTCAACACCGCGGCCGAGCCCGCCGCCACCCCGATCCCCGCCGGCTCCGAATTCACCGTTGGCGAGCACTCGCTCGTGCTGCTGATCGCCACCGCCACCTGACCACCTGACCGCCACCTGACCGCCACAGAATGAGTACTTCGGTTCGATGAGTTACCCCCGCATTCCTGTTTCCACGTATCGCCTGCAGATCCGCGAGAGCTTCGACCTCTTCGCGGCCGCTCGGCTCATCGACTACCTCGCCGACCTCGGGGTCGACTGGGTCTACCTGTCACCGCTACTGACGGCGGAGCCCGGCTCCGACCACGGCTACGACGTCGTCGATCACTCGAGCATCGACCCCGCTCGAGGCGGCCCGGAGGGTCTCGTCGCGGTTTCTGAGGCGGCGCGCCGCCGAGGGATGGGTGTGCTCGTCGACATCGTGCCCAACCATCTCGGGGTCGCCACCCCGAAGGTGAACCCGTGGTGGTGGGACCTGCTGTCGAAGGGGCGCGAGTCGCGCTACGCCGAGGCGTTCGACATCGACTGGGAGTTCGGGGGTGGGCGCATCCGCATCCCCGTGCTCGGTGACGACCCGACTCTCGAGATCGATCTCGGGGAGCTCGTGTACGAGGGGCACCGGTTTCCGATCGCACCCGGCACGGACGGGGGCACCCCCGACGAGGTGCACGCTCGCCAGCACTACGAGCTCGTCGACTGGCGTCGCGCCGATGCCGAGCTCAACTACCGTCGGTTCTTCGCGATCTCGACACTCGCCGCGGTGCGCGTCGAGGTGCCGTGGGTCTTCGACGAGTCGCACTCCGAGATTGCGCGGTGGTTCGCGGACGATCTCGTCGACGGGCTGCGCGTGGATCATCCAGACGGCCTGCTCGACCCGGGTGGCTACCTCGACGACCTGGCGCGCGCGACCGGCTCGGCGTACGTGCTCGTCGAGAAGATTCTCGAGGGCGACGAACGGATGCCCGCGCACTGGCAGGCGGCGGGCACGACCGGGTACGACGCGCTCGCCGACATCGACCGCATCCTCGTCGATCCGGCGGGACGCACACGGCTCGACAGCGTGGAGGCGGCCCTCACCCCGGGGCCGGCCACGGACTACGCCGAACTCATCCACGACACCCGACGCGGCATCGCCGACGGCATTCTGCGCTCCGAGATGCTGCGGATCGCCCGGCTCGTGCCGCACATCGAGCGCGCCGACGACGCGGTCGCGGAACTCTGCGCCACGTTCCCCGTGTACCGCACCTACCTCCCGCACCACGCCGAGTATCTCGCCGCGGCGGAGCAGGACGCTCGCCGCCGCCGCCCCGACCTCGCGGGCGTGTTCGACGAGCTCATGCCGGTGCTGCGCGACCCCGAGCATCCTGCTGCCCAGAGTCTGCAGCAGACAACGGGCATGGTCATGGCGAAGGGCGTCGAAGACACCGCCTTCTACCGCTACTCGCGACTCGCCTCCCTCACCGAGGTCGGCGCCGACCCGGCGGAGTTCTCGATCACCCTCGCCGAGTTCCACGAGCGGCAGGAGCGTCGACAGGCGGTGTTCCCGGCATCCCTCACGTCGCTCTCGACGCACGACACGAAGCGCGGCGAAGACGTGCGTGCGCGCATCGACGTGCTGAGCGAGATTCCCACCGAGTGGCGCGACACCCTCGGTCGCCTTCGCGAGCTCGCCCCGCTCGGCGATGGCCCGCTCGAGAACCTTCTGTGGGAGACGATCGTCGGCGCGTGGCCCGCCTCGCGCGAGCGGCTGCACGCATACGCGACGAAGGCGGCCCGCGAGTCGGGCACGTCGACGACGTGGCAGGCACCCGACCACGAGTTCGAGACACGGATGATGCGCCTCATCGATTCCGCCTTCGATGACCCCGCCGTGGTCGCCGAGATCGAGTCGATCGTCGCGCGGGTGCACGGCCCGGGGTGCAGCAACTCGCTCGCGGCGAAGCTCATCCAGCTGACCGCACCCGGGGTGCCCGACGTGTACCAGGGCAGCGAGCTGCTCGAAGACTCGCTGGTCGACCCCGACAACCGTCGCGAGGTCGACTTCGGCGAGCGCCAACTGCTGCTCGCGGCGATCGATGCGGGTGCGCATCCGTCTCTCGACCAGACGGGCGCCGACCAGACGGGCGCCGACCAGACGGGTGCGGTCAAGCTGCTCGTCACCTCGCGCGCACTGCGCCTGCGCCGCGACCGGCCCGAGTTGTTCACGCGGTACGCCCCGATGTACGCGATCGGCGAGGCGGCGGATCACGTGATCGCGTTCGACCGGGGCGGAGCCGTCACCATCGCGACGCGCTTGACTGTGTCGCTGGGGGGCGAGAACGCCGAGGATCGCTGGGGCGACACGATCATCCTGCTCCCCGGTCGGCCCGTCACCGATGTCATGACGGGGAGGACGTTCGAGGGCGGCGCGTTGCGTCTGGCCGACGTGCTCGATCGCTACCCGGTCGCTCTGCTGGCGGCGGACTGACGGATGTTCGAGGTGTGGGCACCGCGCGCCGACCGAGTGCGGCTCTCCATCGATGATCGCGTGGTCGCGATGCGTCGCACCGCGGGTCACTGGTGGGTTCCCGCCGAGCCGATCCCGTGGCACCCCGACGTCGACTACGGATACCTCCTCGACGACGACACCACTCCGCTGCCCGACCCGCGTTCGCGACGCCAGCCCCACGGCGTGCACGGGCTCTCCCGCACGGTGTCCCTGCGCGAGCCGCGGCCGTGGCCGGGCAAGCACCTGACGGGCGCGACTATCTACGAGCTGCACGTCGGCACGTTCACCCCTGGGCGCACCCTCGATTCCGCGATCGAGCGACTCGATCACCTCGTCGAGCTCGGTATCGATTTCGTCGAACTGCTTCCCGTTAACGCGTTCAACGGCACTCACGGGTGGGGTTATGACGGGGTGCTGTGGTTCGCGGTGCACGAGGCGTACGGGGGTCCCGCCGCCTACCAGCGGTTTGTCGACGCGTGCCACGCGCGCGGGCTCGGCGTCATCCAGGACGTCGTCTACAACCACCTCGGCCCCTCGGGCAACTACCTGCCGCGCTTCGGTCCGTACCTCGACGACGAGCGAGCCAACACGTGGGGTCAGACCGTCAACCTCGACGGCGTTGACTCGAATGAGGTGCGCCGCTACATCCTCGACAACGCCGCGCTGTGGCTGGGCGAGTACGGCGTCGACGGTTTGCGGCTCGACGCGGTACACGCACTGCTCGACGACGGCGAGACCCACCTGCTGACCGAGTTGGCGACCGAGACGGATGCTCTCGCCGCCGCCCTCGCACGCCCGCTCACCCTCATCGCCGAGTCCGACCTCAACGATCCCGTCATGGTCACACCGCGCACCGACGGCGGCTTCGGACTCACCGCGCAGTGGAGCGACGACTACCACCACGCCGCTCACGTCGCCCTCACGGGCGAGACGAGCGGGTACTACGCCGACTTCGATTCGCTCGCAGCCCTCGCGAAGACCATGACGGGCGCGTTCTACCATGACGGCACCTTCTCGTCGTTCCGCGGTCGCGACCACGGGGCGCCCGTACCGCGCGAGACTCCGACCTTTCGGTTCGTGACGTTCACGCAAGATCACGACCAGGTCGGCAACCGGGCGCGCGGCGACCGGCTCAGCGCAACCCACTCGACCGATGACCTCGCGCTCGCCGCTTTCCTCACGGTGCTCACGCCCTACACCCCGATGATCTA
>CAYZHZ010000168.1:0-4584 GCA_964477625.1 uncultured Salinibacterium sp. | reverse complement strand
CAACACGCTCTACAAGGGCATCAGCGAGATCCTCGACCGCACGATGCGCGAGCGCCGCGAAGCCGGCAGCAACATCGAGGGCATGAAGGTCGCGACGACCACGCAGATCGATCAGGTCCGCGCCGCGACCTCCGCGCTCAAGCAGCTCCGCGAGGGGCTGTGGTCGGGCGACGTCGAGCCTGCCGAAGAGCCGCTGCCGACCGACTCCTGATCACGCGTTGTTCACGATCCGGTGAACCGCGGCATGTGGGTGCCAGTCGTTTCCAACACGGCTAGACGCGTCATTCCACCAGTGAACGCATGTAGTTAGGTGCCATTTCGGGCACCTGGCAGAGGTCGAACCAGTGGCGCGGCCATTGCTCGAAGGAACCTCCCATGCGCCTAGCCATCACCTCTCTCGCTGCTCTCCTCGCCTCGACCGGTTGCATCGCCATCCCGGCGGGCCACGACGACAACGACCCCGCGGGATCGAACCCCGGCCAGCCGACGACGCCGATGCCGGCGGCGCCGGTCGCGCACGGCGCGTACCAGGTGACCTCGACCGTCGAGATCACGATCGAGGCGCTGCTGCCCGAGCCCGCGGCGAACCTGGTCGAGACCATGCGTGACTTCTCGGTCAACCCGGCTCGCACCCTGTTCGATGCGGCCGAGGACGCCGGCGTCCCCGCGGTCGGCACGATCCGCTCGGCGCTCCCGGCGGTGCTCGAGGACAAGCTCGAGGGCTGGATCAACACCGAGGTCGCGAAGATGACCGTCGGCGGCGTCCCGGTCACCCAGATGGCGGCGACCGTCGTCACCTACGCGGAGACCTCGCTGTCGACGGTGGCGGTCGAGAGCGAGCTGACGATCGAGAGCGGGATGGCCACCCACCGCCTGACCGCGCTCGACCTGACTCCGGCGGGGCTCGACACCGTGATCGCGCTCGACGCGGTGCCCGCGGACATCGTCACGGCGACGGCGCCCGCGATCGCGAGCAAGGGTACGCTGACGATCGGCGACCACCTGTTCGCGGTCTCGTACGGCGAGTACGCATGGCAGGCGCTCGAGGCGAAGGTCACCGCGGACCATGGCGCCGGCATCCGCGCGACGCTCGGCGCGGCGGTCAACTGCCCGCTGATCGCGTCGCGGGTCGCGAGCAAGTGCGTGCTCGGCGTCTGCGTCGGCCACGCGGCGGAGCTGACCTCGATCTGCGAGCGCGGCCTCGACGAGGTCGTCGAGCGCGCGCACGCCAAGCTCGCGTCGTTCAAGTTCGACGCGTTCCACCTCGAGGCGGGCCACGGGACGCTGATCGATGCGACCAAGGACGGCGTCGCCGACCGCATCGACAACGGCGTGTGGACCGCCGAGATCAACGCGGGCCAGGGCCTGCGCCACGCGCCGGCGACGTTCACCGCGACGCGTTAGGTCGCGCAGCGTTGTGGGCAGGATGGTGGCCGCCCCCACCATCCTTTCGTCGCGCCCGGCGAGTAACCTCGCGGAGTTGCGCGGACTGCGCAGCTGGCCAGGCGCTTGCTGAATGGGTTAGCCCATGCGCAACGCCCTCCTCGTCTCGATGCTGCTCGCGGCCTGTGGGACCTCCGAGACCGGGACCGGCCCGGGCGCCGACGGCGAGGACTGGGGCGAGGGCCTCGGCACTCCCGAGAACCCGGTGCCCGCGAAGACCGGCCCGTACGCGATGGTCAACAAGGTCGACTTCACGGTCGAGCAGATCGTCCCGGCGCAGGTCGAGCTGGTGGTCGCGACGCTGCGCGACTTCTCGACGAACCCCGCGCATGCCTTGATCTCGATCGCCGATCGCGCGGGCGTCCCGGCGGCGGCCACGATCTACGACCTCGTTCCGGGTCCGATCAAGAGCCGGTTCGAGGGCTGGGTCAACGGCGAGATCGCGAAGGCGAAGGTCAACGGCAAGCCGATCACCGAGTACGCCGGCGACGTCGCGAAGCTGTTCGAGTACGCGCTCACCGACTTCGCGGTCGACAGCGAGCTCACGATCAACGGCACGACCGACGCGACCCACCGGATCACGGCGCTCGATCTGCGTCCGACGGGCATCGACTTCGTGCTGCCGATCGGCGGCCTCGCCGGCGACGTCCTGACCCAGAGCCCGACAATCAGCATCGCCGAGGGTGGCTCGATCGTGTTCGGTGAGCAGCACTTCGGTCTCAACTACGGCGAGTACGCATGGCAGGCGATCGAGGGCTTCACCACCCAGGTGTTCGGCGGGACGATCCGCCAGACGCTCGGCAAGGCGATGAACTGCCCGGGCATCGCGCAGGCCGTCGCGAGCAAGTGCGTCCTCGGCGTGTGCGTCGGGCACCAAACCGAGATCGAGAGCGTGTGCGAGGGCGGGCTGACCGCGATCGTCGACTTCGTGCACGACCAGGTCGCGTCACACCGGATCGAGGCGCTGCACTTCGCATCGGGCGGCGCGCGGCTCGTCGATGACGACGCGGACGGCGTCGGTGACCGGATCGTCGACGGCGACTGGGACGCCGAGATGAACTTCGGCCTCGGGCTCCGCCACACCAACGCGACGTTCTCGGGAGCGCGCTAGAACTCGCCGGAGACGCCGAGGCCCGGCGTCGACTCGCTCGGCATCGTCACGACGACCGGCGACACGACGAGCGAGACGTCGCGGTTCGCATGACGGGGCAGCCGGCTGCGTGCCTCGGCAGCGATCGTGGCCCAGATCTCGGGAACCTCGACCGCGCCGGCCTGGATCGCCTGGGGGTGGTAGCTCGTCAGCGAGCGGCGCAGCGATGCGTGGTGATCGGCGGTGGTCTCCACGGTGGTGACCCGCATCTGCAGGGAGATCGGGCGCGCGGGCGCCGGGCGCCCGGTCTCGCGGATCGAGCTGAAGCTCGACGGGCTCGTCGGCATGGCGATGCAGCGGGCGCCCTGGGGGCAGGCTGCCGCCGGGGTCACCAGCGCCGCGCCGAGGAGGCCTGCCATCACGAACACGCGCATCGTAAGAGATCCCAACGCAAGCGGCATACCTGCGAACAGATCGCGGAACCCCGCGCCACTCCACGAGCGAGCGGGAGGGCACACCGTCCCGGATGCTGGAGTAGCCGTGGACGCGATGCACCGCCGAGCGCAGAGGCACAGCCACCGGACGGTGTAGGCTCCAGGCATGTCGCTGTGGTCGCGCGTACAGCGCCGGCTGGGAGATCTCGCCGGCGAGCTCGTCCTCGACGAGTACCGCGATCAGCTCAACCACGCGCAAGCGCTGCTCGCGAAGGGCGATGTCGCAGCCGCGATCGAGGTCCTCGAGGCGCTCTTGACCGCGAAGTCGGAGCACGGCCAGGCGCTGATCGTCCTGGGCGAGGCCCAGCTGATGAATCGCGCGCCGCAGAAGGCAGTCGAGGCGTTCGAGCGCGCACTCAAGCTTCGCAGCGGCGATCCGGCGGCGCTCGTCGGCCACGGCCTCGCGCTGGTCCAGCTCGCGCGCCACGAGGTCGCCGTCGCCTCGCTCGGGCGCGCGGTGGTCGAGGCCGGTGGCGATCGTGCGATCCTGGCAGATGCGTATCGCGGGCTCGGCATCGCGTGGCGGCGCCGCGGCGATCACGACAAGGCGATCCGCGAGCTCCGCAAGGCCGTCGCCGAGGACGGCGATGATCTCGACGCGCGCGCGGCCCTCGGCGAGGCGCTGGTCTGCGACGGCGGCCCGTACGACGAGGCCCTGCGCCACCTCGAGCGTGCCGCCGCGGCGGAGCACCCACCGGCCCTGGCCCTCTACGCGCTCGGCCGGCTGGCCCTGCTCGAGGGCTCGCCCGCGATCGCCAGCGAGCGGCTCGCGAAGGCCCGCGCCCTGGCGGAGTCGGACGACACGCCGCTCGGAGCGCAGATCCGGATCGAGATCCTGATCGCACAGGGCGAGGCCGCGCTGGCCGAGAACGATGCGAGCCGCGCCCACGGCCTGTTCGTCGAGGCGCTGCCACTGGACCCCAAGCGCGCCGACCTCCACGCGAAGATCGCGACGGCACACCGCACGATCAAGAACCTCGAGGTCGCACTGGCGAGCTACGACCGCGCCCTCGCACTCGGCGCCGGAATCGAGGTCCTGCGCGAAGCGGTCGACACCGCGATCGAGGCCGGAGATCCGGTCCGCGAGCAGCAGTGGAGCAACGATCTGCTCGCCCGCGATCCCGGAGACGTCCGCGCCCTGGTCGCGCGCGGCGCCTCGATGATCGAGGACAACCCCGAGGCGGCGAAGGCCCTGCTCGAGGTCGCGGCGGCCCGTGATGACGTCGATGCGCACGTCGCGCTCGCCCGGCTCGCACTCGCGACCGATCCTGCGATGGCCGCGACGTCGGCGCTCGCCGCGCTCCGGGTCGCCCCGCACCACGCCCGTGCGCGCCAGATCCTGACCGAGGCCCGCAGCGCGCGCTTCGGGGCTCCCGGAGCCGAGATTGCCGAGGTCGCCGCGTTCGTCGAGAAGATCACGGAGAGCCGGCGCGAGCTCGGCCACCTCGTCGGCGAGGTCGCGCGCGCCGCCGCGAACCTCGATCAGCCGCTGCTCGTCACCGTGATGGGCGAGTTCTCGAGCGGCAAGTCGTCGTTCGTCAACGCGTTCATCGGCGC
>CAYZHZ010000167.1:0-4599 GCA_964477625.1 uncultured Salinibacterium sp. | reverse complement strand
GGACCTGACCCGCGCCGTGCTCGCCCAGATCATCTTCGAGCAGGAAAACAAGAAGGAAGGCGTGCTGCCTGTCTCGTTCCTGCGCCAGCTCATCCAGTTCTACGGCGACAACTTCCAGACCATGCTGCCGGCCTATCTCGAACTGTCGATGAAGACGTTCAACCAGCAGCAGGACAAATGGCGGGAGTACATGAACACCGCCGTCGGCGAGGACAAGGCAAAGGCGTTCGAGGAACAGATCCGCAAGAACATGGCGATGTTCGAGGACACGATGAAGTTCTTCACGCCTTTCGTTCCCGGCGCCACGGGGGTTCCGGGCATGCCCGGAATGCCGGGCGTTGCGCCGCGCACGGATGAAGCTCCCAAAGCCGCCTCCACGCCGCCGACCGGCGTCGATGCGATCCGCGCCCTGCAGCAGCAGATGCTCGACATGCAGAAGCAGCTCGCGCAGATCGCAACGGGCGCCTACACGCCCAGCGAGAAGCCGAAAGACGGTTGAGGCGCCCCCGGCCGGTTAACCATTCCGCTGCGGATTTAATCTGACGGCACGCAACGCGGCGCATCGCTTGCAGTTAATCCTGCATGCGTATCGAACCTGCTCCTTACGTGTTCCGGAACGAGGACCGCCGCCAGCGGTTCGACGACCGGCGCGCTGCGGAATCGGAGTTCGGCGCTGAGGCAACCCGCGCGCAGGCGCGCGCCAGCCACGCTGCCCCAAAATGGTTCGCTCCGGCATTCGGCGCCCACATCCTCGGGCAGGCACAGCCAGTCAATGTCAGCCCGGCCCAGGCGCGCCGCGCCTATGAACAGCCGGAAGCACGGACACCGCTGCGCCCGAGCACCGTCACCAGCGCCTGATTTCCGTTAACCCAACCACGTCATGTGGCGGCCATGCGGGTCGACCTCCGCCAGCGTGACGTCGCTGCGCTGCCGATCTGTCCATACGGCTGCCTGCAGCACGTAACGCGTCGACCCTGGAACGCCCGCAACCAGCGCCTCAGGCTCGAACATCAGCCACGCCAGCCGCCGCGCCTGTGTCGTTCGGCTGCCGGCTTCCTCCATCGCCGCCGCGATCTGCTCACGCACCTCGCGCGGCGGGTATTGCAGGAAGACCGAGTGGAAGACGATTGTCGTTCCCTCGGGCAGCTCACGCGCCAACCGTGAGCGCAGCCACTGGGCCGCGTCGGCCTTCTCCACCTTCACGTCCATCGCCTGCGCCAGCTCAAGCGCGGCGGCGAGACGCGCAAGCCGCGCCGGCTGGTCTGGCCAGACATAGGCACGCAGGCGCAAGCGATGATCGGGATTGTCGACGTCGAGCGGGTTCTGGTCGCACGCCGCACGTGAGGCGACGGCGAGGTCGCGCCAGGCCGGCGGGTCGCCGCTGATCACGGTCGGGATATGCGGACCTGCCGCATGCGCCCTGTCCCATGCCGGATGCGCGTAGGCAAAGCGGTCCCAATTGAGATTGAGCCCGGCGCTCGCGCCAAGCTCGAGCAGGTGGAACGGCTCGGGCGAGCGTTCAGCCAGCCACATGAAACCGCAGGCCAGCGCGCCTGCCCTGCCGGTCTCGTTCGTCTGCGGCGGAGACGTCATGAAGGCGCGGACCCACGCCTCCTCCCTTTCGAGGAAAGCCGTCGCCAGCGGCCAGATGCGATCCAGCGACCAGTCGGCCCGCGCGGATGGGTATTCGGCGGCCAGCCCGGCGTCGCGGCCCGTGATCGCGGCCGCATGCAGCGCGCCGGCCCAGCGCAACGACACGGCATCGGCTGCCGGATTGCCCGGCCAGTCTGCAACCAGTTTGGCAACGATGCCGCCAGCGTCGATATCCTCGACGCCGCGCGTCAGGATTTGCCGGATGAAATCGGAGCCCAGTTCGCCGCAGAAGTGCGCCTGCCTGCGGAACTCGTCGGCGACCGAGATCATTGCAGCGAGCTCCTACGGCGTGATGACCACGCGCCCGATCACCTTGCCATCGCGCAGATCGTTCAGCGCGGCGTTGACCTGGTCCAGCGGCCGCGTTGCGACCGGCACGTCCGGCGCACCCTTGGCGCGCACGAGGTCCAGCAGTTCGGCAATCTCGGTCAGGCTGCCGACATAGCTGCCCTGCACAGCCAGCGCCTTGATCGGGAAGAACGGCGTCGGCACGGTTACATCGCCGCCGAACAGGCCGACAACGATGACCTTGCCGCCCTTGATGGTTGCGTCGACGCCCAATTTCACGGTGGGCCCCGCGCCAACGAAATCGATCACCGACCATGCGCCGCCGCCCGTCGCCGCGCGTACCTGATCCAGAGCGTCCTTCGCTGAGCCATCGATGACATGCGCAGCGCCAGCCTTCAGCGCGGCCTCGCGCTTGACCGGATCGATATCGACCACGATGGCGGACTTGCCGCCCATCTTCCTGTGCAGCGCGAGCGCCATCAGGCCGACCCCGCCTGCCCCGATCATCACCACGGGCTCGTCGGCCAGCGTGTCGCTGACCTTCTTCAGCGCGCCGTAGGCGGTGACGCCCGAACAGGCGAGCGGCGCTGCGCGTTCAGGCGCGACGCCGCCGATGTCGAACAGGTAGCGCGGGTGCGGGACCAGAACGTGCGTCGCGAACCCGCCGCCGCGATGGATACCGACGCTGCAGGGTTTCACGCAGAGATTCTCGTCGCCACGCCGGCAGACGAGACATTCGCCGCATCCCATCCATGGATGGATGAGGCGCACGTCGCCAACCGACACGCCCCTGGCCTCAGGCCCGACGGCGACAACCTCGCCGACATTTTCATGGCCCATCGTCAGCGGCAGCTTGATGCCGCGGTCGAGCAGTTTCAGTTTCTGACCCGCGCCGATGTCGTAGAAGCCATCCCAGATGTGCAGGTCGGAGTGGCACACGCCCGCCGCGATGACGCGCAGCACGACCTCAGCGCCCGTGGGTTTCGGCGTCTCGCGCTCCATGCGTTGCAGCGGCGCCCCGCACTCGCAGACATCGTAGCTCAGCATGAAGACCTCCCGCGCTTTGCGGGAGCCTACCGTGCGAGCTTCAGCGCGTCACCACCGCATCCACTTCGATCTCGACCAGCCAGCCGGGATTGATGAAGCCGGACGAGCCGATGAACGAACACGCCGGTTCGATGTCCTTGAAGATTTCGCCATGGACTTCGCCGGCTTCCTTCCAGCGCGTCATGTCGGTGAGGAAAACGCGCGTGCGGACGACGTGCTTGATGTCGGCGCCCGCCTGCACCAGCGCGCCTTCGATGATCTCGAAGCAACGGCGCGTCTGGCCCTTCATGTCGCCCGGCGACGCCACCGAGCCATCCGGCGCGATGGGCGCACAGCCCGAGACGAACACCATGTCGCCCACGCGCACGGCGCGCGAGAAACCCAGCCCCAGCTTCGATCCGCTGGGGACCTTCGTTACGTTACCACCAGCCATGTGATCAGGCCCGCTCGATTGCCATGGCGATGCCTTCGCCGCCGCCAATGCAGAGCGCCGCAACGCCCTTCTTGGCGCCCTTCTGCTCCATCGCGTTGATCAGCGTGACCACGACGCGTGCGCCTGACGCGCCGATCGGGTGGCCCAGCGCACAGGCACCGCCGTTCACGTTGACCTTGTCGTGCGTGATGCCGAGTTCCTTCATCGCGATCATCGGGACCACAGCAAACGCCTCGTTGATCTCCCAGAGGTCGACGTCGGAGGCCTTCCAGCCAGCCTTGGCCAGCGCTTTCTGCATCGCAGGCACCGGCGCCGTAGTGAAGTAAGCGGGCTCGTGGCTGTGCGCCGCCGTCGCGACGATCTTCGCCAGCGGCTTGAGGCCGCGCTTCTTCGCTTCGGACTCCTTCATCAGCACCAGCGCCGCCGCGCCATCCGAAATGCCAGAGGCGTTGGCGGCCGTCACCGTGCCGTCCTTCGAGAAAGCGGGACGAAGCGTCGGGATTTTTTCCGGCATCGCCTGGCGCGGCAGCTCGTCGGTGTCGATGGTGACATCGCCCTTCTTGCCCTTCACGGTCACCGGCGTGATCTCGCGCTTGAAGCGGCCTTCCTTCGTGGCGGCCTGCGCGCGGCTCAGCGTTTCGAGCGCGTAGGCGTCCTGCTGTTCGCGGGTGAACTGGTATTCCTTCGCAATCATGTCGGCGAAGTTGCCCATCGCGCCGCCGCCATAGGCGTCTTCAAGACCGTCCGTCGCCATGTGATCGCGCAGCGAAGCCGCGCCATACTTATGACCCTTGCGGAGATCAACGAGGTGCGGGGCGTTGGTCATGCTTTCCATGCCGCCCGCGACCACCACCGTGGCGTCGCCCGCGAGGATGGCCGCGCGGCCCATCACGGCCGCCTGCATGCCCGAGCCGCACATCTTGTTGACCGTGGTGGCTTCGGAAGATTTCGGCAGGCCCGACTTGATACCCGCCTGGCGCGCCGGCGCCTGTCCCTGTCCCGCTGGAAGGCAGTTGCCCATATAGACCAGCTCGACATCCTCGCCCTTCACGCCCGCTTCGGCGATCGCCGCCTTGATGGCGTGCGCGCCAAGCTCGTTGGCCGTGAAGCCGGCCAGTTCGCCCAGCATCGCGCCCATCGGCGTGCGCGCCATGCCTACGATAACCACCGGATCGGAT
>CAYZHZ010000166.1:0-4648 GCA_964477625.1 uncultured Salinibacterium sp. | reverse complement strand
GGCGCTCTTGTCCTTGTCCCAGTGATAGACATCCGCGAAGCGCGGCACATTGGCTTCAGTGACGAAGAAGGACGTGTCGTTCATGCCGAGCGGCGTGAAGATGTGCTGCTTCAGGTATTCGCCGAACTTCTGTCCCGAGAGCTTCTGGACGATGTAGCCTTGGATGTCGACGGCAGCTGAATAGTACCAGCGTGAACCCGGATCGTAGATCAGGGGGATGTTCTTGATCTTGCCGATCATCTCTTCGAGGTTGGCCGAAGCGAGAACGGCAGTGTCGCGGAAGGCGCTGTTGACCGGATCATCGCCCGACAGGCCATAGCCGAAGCCCGCCGTGTGGCTCATCAGCTCCTTCATGGTCGGCTCGTGCGAGGCGGCGGCGAGCACAGGCTTGCCATCCTTCATCACGGGCTTCCCGTCTTTCCAGGTGAGAACCTGAAGGCCGGCGAGTTCGGGGACGTGTTTGGAAACCGGATCTTCCAACGCCCACTTGCCCTGCTCGAACAGTTGCATCATCGCGACGCCGGTGATTGGCTTCGACATCGAATAGATGCGGAACATGGAGTCCTTCGTCATCGGCGTACCGGTCTTCGGATCGCCGGACTGGATGCCGTGGGCGTTGAAGGCGGCGATCTCGCCGCCCTTGCCGAGGATGTAGACCATGCCGGCGACATCGCCATCGGCGACGGACTTGGCCATGCGCGCGTCGAGCGCGGCGAGGCCTTCGGCGGTAAAGCCGAGCGTGGTTGGGTCGGCGACTGCAGCGACGGGCCAGGCGGCGTCGTCATAGGCTTTGGCGACAACGGCGGGTTCGGCTGGCTTGGCTGGCTCGCCCCCACCGCATGCGGCGAGGAAGGCGAAGGATGCGGCGGCAAATAGCAGGCGCGATCCGAGCTTGAGCGGATGTGTGGACATTTTCTCCCCTTATGGCGCCGGGAATCTGGGGCCCGGTCATCGCGGCGGACCATAGGCAGAAACCGCTGTTACAGCCAAGGACGTGGCGGCAAGGTTCCCGAAAGCGTGAAGGGGCTGGCGCAAGCACTTAAAAGACTCACCCTTGCTTTTTGCGAACGAGTTGCAATTTGAAGCGGTTGGCGAGTAGGTTCACCAGCGCCGCCGGAATGACTGTCGTATGAACGAGACACCCAAGACCCCCGCGCAGAAAAGGAGAAGCGCCATGTTGCGCCCGCTCTTCTTTGTGGCCGGGCTGGTGCTGACGGGCGTGGGAATTGTGGGTGTGGTCACGCCGGGCTGGCCGGGGACGATCTTCCTGATCCTCGCGGCGGGATGTTTTTCGCGGTCCTCGCCGAGGCTGGAGAACTGGCTGCTCAATCATCCGAAACTCGGGCCGAGCGTCGTGGCGTGGCGCGAGAACGGGGCCATCCCGCGCAACATCAAGTTCATCGCGATCGGATCGATGTTCATCTCGATGGCGATCATCTGCCTGTCGCCCGCGCCGCACTGGGTCGACTGGCTGGTCGGCGCAGTGATGGCTGCCTCAGCGTTGTTCGTCGCGACCCGCCCGGAGGGGCCGAAGCGGGTGAGCTGAGCTTGTCCGATTCAGCGCTCGCCACGACGAACGCGCAGACAACAACAGCGAAATTCCGGAGCAGGATTCCACATGCGCCACGGGGCCAAGTGGCCTCGTGTGCCGAGCGTTTGCGCCTGCGGCCATCACAAGTCCGACAGCGCGCATGTGTCGTTGATCCGCTTGTCGGAGGCGCGCGTAACCCGACAGCAGAAACTGATCGGCACACGACGCGAAGGCGCCGGGAAGCTTGCTGCGTTTTTGAGTACCGGTTCGAGTACTGGCAGGAGCAGAATCAAATGTTTCGTACACTGATCATCGGGGGAGCCCTCGCGCTTGCCTCGACCACCGCTGCACATGCGCAGGAATGGTATGTTGGCGGTTCCGTCGGCATTCTCGCGCAGGGCGATTCCGACAACACGGGATCGACGGGCGCATTCAACGCCGGCAATGGCGCGCCGGCAATTCCCAACGGAACGCCTGTGGCGGCAGGCACGCCCTACGGCTGGACGACCGAGTTCGACAGCGGCATGGCTGCCTCAGCCGAGGTGGGCATGCGCTATGGTGGCGGCCTTCGTTCCGGTCTCGAACTCGCCTACACGCAATCGGACGTTGATCGTCACGCGGGCGTGACGCTGGGCGGCACGAACATCGACGGCGTCGATGCGGCGGTGCTGACCGGCTCGGCGACGCAGCTTGGCGCAACTGTTGGCCAGATTGTCGATGACGGCCAGGGCGAGATCACCAACACGGCCATCTTTGCGAACCTCTACTACGACTTCAACCTTGGCGGCGCGTTCGAGCCTTACGTCGGGGCCGGCATCGGCTTCGCGCAGGTCGATGTCGACTACAGCCCGTCTGGCGTCGGCATCATCAATGGCGATGACACGGTGTTCGCCTGGCAGCTGAAGGGCGGCGTCACCTGGAAGATCGATCCCAGCTGGGAGGCATATGGCGAATACGCCTATCGCCAGACGGACGATATCGCGCTCGACAACCAGCTGTTCCCGGGAACGCTGGACATCGAGAACGCGCAGTCGGTGTTCTCGGTCGGCGTGCGGTTCAAGTTCAAGTAGCGAGATCGGACGACCAGACCATCAGGCCCGCGGGAAACCGCGGGCCTTTTCGTTCAGTTCAGCCCACCGGCTTCCAGACCTGGCGCAGGATCATGTCGCGGCCACAGCCCTGCCTGTAGGAGTGGTAGAGTTCGGGATTGCGCTTGGCGTAATTGCGATGCTCCTCCTCGGCGGGCCAGAAATCGCCCAGCGGCAGGATCGGCACGATGACCTTGCCGTTCACGCGGCCGCTATCGATCACCTTCTGCTTCGAAGTTTCGGCGGCGGCTTTCTGTTGTGGCGTGACGAAGATGGCAGGTGCGTAGTTCTGGCCGCGATCGCAGAACTGGCCGTAGGCATCGGTCGGATCGACCAGCGGCCAGTAGCGTGTGAGCAGCTGCTCGTAGGTGATCTTTGCGGGATCGAAGGTGATCCGCACGGCCTCGTAGTGTCCCGTACGGTGCATCGCGACCTGACGGTAGGTTGGGTTCTTCTCCTTGCCGCCGGTGTAGCCGGACTCGACCGAGATCACGCCGGGCAGGCCCTGCATGTCGCTTTCCATGCACCAGAAGCATCCGCCCGCGAAAACGGCCTGCTCGGTCTTCTGCCCCGTTCCCTGCGCGAAGGCGGCGGGAGCAAGCAGGAGGGCGAGGATGGCAAGCAGGATGCGCATGGGCAGGCTCCTATGTGTAATCGCAGTTTCCCAAGGGAGAAGCCGGGGATGCAAGGGCCTCGCGGCGGCGTGATGCAGGTTCCGGGTGTACGGCGCGGCAAACAGGACTAGGTAAGTACCAGATCGGATATTCCTGCCGGAGTTGAACCGCATGCGTGCTCGTCTTGGCCTTGTTCTTGCCGCTGGAGTGGCGGCGATTGGTGTTGGCGTCGTCGCGTTGGCGCAGCCGCCGGTGAACGAGCCGCGTTCGCCTAACAAGGCGGGGTATGAGCCCGCGTTTCCGAACCAGACGCGCGCGCCGGAGATCAAGGCCAACGTTGCGTATGAGGTGAAGGAGGTTGTCGCCTCTGGCCTCGACCGGCCGTGGGCGGTGGAGTTCCTTCCCGGCGGCAAATTCCTGATCACGGAACGCGTTGCCGGCCAGTTCCGCATTGCAGATGCGGCGGGCAAGCTTTCGGCGCCGATCAAGGATGGCGTACCAGCGGTTCATGGCATTGGACAGGGCGGCTTGCTGGACGTGGCGCTCGATCCGGATTTTGCGAAGAACCAGATGATCTACTGGAGCTATGCCGAACCCAAGAGCGATGGAACGAACAACACGGCCGTGGCAAAGGGCAAGCTGGTCGATGGCGCGACGCCAAAGATTGAAGGCGTGACGGTGATCTGGCGGCAGACGCCTGCGCTGCAATCGAACTTGCACTTCGGATCGCGGTTGGTGTTCGCGAACGACGGCACGTTGTTCGTGACACTGGGGGAGCGGTCCGTGATGCCGGGACGCGTGCAGGCGCAGGACCTTAAGAGCGGGCTCGGCAAGATTGTGAGGATCAACAAGGACGGATCGATCCCGAAGGACAATCCGTTCGTTGGGCGTGATGGCGTGCTGCCGGAGATCTGGAGCTATGGCCACCGCAATGTGCAGGGCGCGTTCCTGCATCCGGCGACGGGCGAGCTGTGGGAGCTGGAACACGGTCCGCAGGGCGGCGACGAGATCAACATCGCGCGCAAGGGCAAGGACTATGGCTGGCCCACCATCACCTATGGCGTGGAGTACGGCCCGGCGAACACGAAGATCGGCGAGGGTGCGGCTAAGGCCGGTATGGAACAGCCGGTCTACTACTGGGACCCGGTGATCGCGCCGGGCGCCCTTACCTATTACAACGCTGATCTGTTCCCGGCCTGGAAGGGCAGCGTGTTCGCGGCGGGCCTGAACCCCAGCTTCGTCGCCCGCCTGACCATGGACGGCGAGAAGGTGAAGGGCGAGGAACGCTTCAACTTCTCGGATCGCGCGCGTGATCGCTATCGCGACATCGGCGTCGGCCCGGATGGCGCGCTCTACCTGCTGACGGATGGGCCGAATGCAAGATTGCTGAAGGTTGTGCCGAAGAGCTGACAGGC
>CAYZHZ010000165.1:0-4687 GCA_964477625.1 uncultured Salinibacterium sp. | reverse complement strand
GCCTCGAAGGGTGGAACCTCTTTGGATTTCATTTTTTCGACGGCAACGGCGCGTCAGTAGCAATCCTGCCACTCCTTCTCTGCCGCAAGCAGAGACCGTCAGCTCGGTCACGGCGACCAAGCCCCCCCGGCGATTCCCACTAGCGGTCGTCAATTGTGGTGTCAGCCAACCGAAGATTTCAGGCGGGGCCGCTTGGGGTTTCTGACCGCTTGAATTCCTTCCAGCCGGACTTGTCCTGCTGGAAATAGCGCGCGGGCGAGCCTGCCTCGATCGCCGCCTTGAACTGCTGACGAGCCTTGGCGCGAGCCGTTTCGTCCTGCCCGTCGAACACCACCATCACGCGCTCGAAGAGCGAAGCATCGGAATCCGATCCATCCAGAAGGACGGCGACCTTCGCCCCATTCGTGGGAACCGCTTCGGTCGACAGCAGCACGGGATGTTTCTCGGCGTCGGCACGCGCACGGCCGTGGGGAACGAAGCTGTCGTCCCGCCACGTCCACAGCGCACGATCCAGCCGCTCGACCGTATCCTCGTGGCCGGCGACAACGACGCGCCATTTGCGCTCTAGGCATTTCTCGATAAGCGGCGCGATGGCGGCGTCGAGCGAGCCTCGCTCGATGTGGTAGAACCACCACTCCGCCGCCGCCATGTCGCTAGTCCTCGTAATTGTCGGCGACCAGCCGGTCGAGGATCCGCACGCCCCAGCCGGTCGCCCAGGTGGGCTCGAGAGGATTGTCGTTGCCGGGCTTCCAGGCCGTTCCCGCTATATCAAGGTGTGCCCACGCTCGGCCCTCGTCCACAAAGCGCTGCAGGAACTGCGCTGCCGTGATCGAGCCGGCGTTGCCTGCCGCGCCGATATTCTTCATGTCGGCGACTTCGCTATCGATCTGCTTGTCGTAGCCCGGCCCCAGCGGCAGCCGCCAGACCGGTTCGCCCTCCGCCTTGCCCGCCGCAGTCAGTTTGGCCGACAGCTCATCATTGTTCGAGAACAGACCCGCATGCTCGTTGCCGAGCGAGATGATGATGGCGCCCGTCAGCGTGGCGAGGTCCACCATCGCCTTCGGGTTGAACTTCTTCTGCGCGTACCAGAGTACGTCGCACAGCACGAGGCGGCCTTCCGCGTCGGTGTTCTGAATCTCGATGGTCTTGCCGGCCGCCGCCTTCACGATGTCGCCCGGGCGCTGCGCATTGCCGTCCGGCATGTTCTCGACGAGGCCGACAAGGCCCACCACATTGGCCTTGGCCTTGCGCTTGGCGAGCGACATCATCGCGCCGACCACAGCGGCCGAACCGCCCATGTCGCCCTTCATGTCCTGCATGCCCGGCCCGGGCTTCAGCGAGATGCCGCCCGTGTCGAACGTCACGCCCTTGCCGATCAGGGCGAGCGGCGCCGCCTTCTTGTCCCTGGCTCCCATCCACTTCATCACCACGAGGCGCGAGCCGCGCACCGAGCCTTGGCCAACGCCCAGCAGCGAGCCCATGCCAAGCTTGGCCATCGCGGCGACGTCAAGCACCTCGATCTCAAGGCCCAGCTCCGCCAGCTCCTGGATGCGCACGGCATAGCTTTCCGGATGCAGCACGTTCGGCGGCTCGCTTACGAGATTGCGCGCGAACTCCACGCCCTCGGCCTTCGCGGACAACGCAGCATAATCCGCCCGCGCGCCCGCCGCCGATTCCGTCACCACGGAAATGCTCGTCAGAGTCGGCTTCTTGTCGGCTTTTAGATTCAGCCGGTAGCTGTCGAAGCGGTACGCCGCCAGCCGCGCGCCGAACGCCAGGTTCGCCGCGATGATGCGATCAGGGGCGCCAACGATCGCCAGCGACTTCGCGCCGCTGGTCAGAACGCGCTTTACCAGCGAGGCCGCGGCCTTCTGCCAGGCGAGGTCATTCACGGCCGTTTTCTTGCCCGCCCCTACGACCAGCACGCGCGCGGCATCGCTCCAGTCTGGGGCGAGAATCTCGATTACCTGTCCGACCCCGCCCTTGAAGGACGCCGCCGCGATGGCGCGCTTGATCGCCGCCTCGCCGCCATCCGGGGTAACGGCGAGTTCCGGGCCCTTGTCGGTCTCATGGGCCAGGTAGGCGATGGCGTCACCAGCGGGCTCGGCTGAAAACTTGATCTGCATGGGGATAATTCGGTCCTGACTATTCACTACAGTTGGTCATCGACGTATGCCCCGGACGTCGCTAGCACTGGTCCGGGCCGCTCCGGCCCGGTCGCGGGCGGGGTGCGCCGCCGTCGGGTTATCGGATGTCTGGGTTTCAACGCTATCTTTTCCGTAACGTGTTGAGAACCCTGATCGCTATCGTTGGCGGTCTTGCTCTGATCGCCTTGCTTACGCAAGGTCTCAGCCAGATCGAGGACACGATCGTCCAGAACCGGCAGTCGATGCTGACTTACCTGTGGGTGTCTCTCCTGGCGACGCCCCGGATTATCGCCCTCCTGATGCCGATAGCACTTTTCATCGCCACGGCAGCCGCCCTGAATGTGGCCCACCGAGACAACGAGATCGTGGTCGGCCAGGCCTCGGGCATGTCGAACTGGCAGGTTGCCTCGCCGGTCCTGCGCCTGGCTGCCCTCGCGGCCATCCTGCATCTTGGCCTCAATCTCTGGGTCCAGCCGACAGCCTCGCGGGAACTGCGCGAGACCATGTCTGCGGCGGCCACGGACCTGGCCTCCTCCCTCGTCCGCGAGGGCATGTTTATCTCCCACCAGGACGGCCTCACCACCTTCGCCGGCGACGTGGATGGCCCGCAGATCACCTTCCTGGTCGCCAGCGACGCCCGGAACCCGAACGCCGAAGTGACCTATATCGCGAAGTCCGCCTTCCTGTCCGAGATCGAGGGCAAACCCGCACTGGTCCTCAATGACGGACAACGCCAGACCATCCGCGCCAATGGCGCACTCGAATCGCTGACCTTTCAGCAATCGCCCCTCGAACTCGGCGCGTTTGTCGATGATCAGAAGGCGATCATCCTCGAGGAGTCGGACCGCTACCTGCCGGAACTCTTCTATCCGGACATGACCAACCACTACGATAACCGCAACGCCGACATGCTGCTCGCGGAAGGCCACGCGCGCATGGCGGCGCCACTCATGAACATCTCGATGGCGATGCTCGCCATCTTCGCAGTTCTCGGCGGCGACTTCAGCCGCAGGGGCTATGCCAAGCGCATCGCCGTCGCGTCCGGCGCCGCTCTCATGCTGCTCTTGGCGTCCTTTGCGGCTACATCAGCCGCCGGCGACGATCCGGAACTCAACATCCTGCAGTATGGCCTGCAGCTGTTCGTGATCGGTCTGGTGTCCGGCTTCTATTTCCTCGTGCCTGCGCTGAAGCGACGGCGACTGCTGGCGAAGACAGGCCGGCGCCGGCTGAGGGAAGCCTGAGATGGTGATCGCAGGGCGAATCCAGCGCTATATCTTCATGCGATGTGTCACGTCGCTCGCGATGACGCTTGGCATCATCGTGCTCGCCATCGTGCTCGTCGATGTGGTCGAGCAGATGCGCACCGTCGGCTCGCGCACACAGATCACGATCCAGACCGCCTTCACCCTGACGATGATGAAGACGCCGGGTCTGATCCTCGAGACGTTGCCCTTCGCCATGCTGATCGGCGCAATTCTTACCTATTCCCAGCTCAGCCGCCGAAGCGAGCTTCCGGCCATCCGCGCCTCGGGCGTGTCGGCCTGGCGCTTCCTCGGTCCGGTCATGGTGCTTGCGGTCGTGCTCGGCACGGTCATGGTCACGGTGCTGGACCCGCTAGCTACCCGCCTTAACGAAGAATTCGAGGCGACGCGCGATCGCCTCACCGGCGGCGGGCGCCCGTCGGCCCAGGGCGTATGGCTTAGTCAGGGCGATCTGCAGGCAGGCGCCGCAACGGGAGAAGAGGAGGCCCCGGCCCCCGTCGTCACCGGCGCGGACGGAACGGAAGCAACTCCGGCCAACGCCAATGCCCAGGCCATCATCCATGGTCGAACAATCATCGGCCGCGGCCAGGCGCTGGAAAATGTCACCTTCTGGTTCTTCCGCCCCGGCGCGCGCGGTCCAGAAGATCGAGAGTTCACCCACCGCATCGACGCCCAGCGCGCTGAACTGAAAGCTGGCTTCTGGCAGCTCACCGGCGTCGTCGAGAATCGCCTCGGAGGCGAAGTCTCCCGCGCCGCCGATCTCGCCCTGCCTACCAATCTCAGCAGCGATACACTGCTGTCGCGCTTCGCCTCATCCAAGACCATTCCGTTCTGGGAACTACCGTCCTTCATCGCGGCCGGTCAGGCCGCCGGCATGGAAATCGGCGAATATGCGCTGAAGTATCATACGCTGCTCGCCACCCCCATCCTGATGCTGGCAATGGCGCTGATCGGCGCCGTGGTCTGCCTGCGTCTTGCGCGGTCCGGGGGCCTCTCCCAACTGATCGGCGCGGGCGCCCTCGCCGGGTTCCTTCTCTATTTTGTAACGCGACTGGCTTCCGGGATGGCCACATCCGGCGCGACACCACCCGAAGCCGCCGCCTGGTGTCCGCCACTTTGCGCGCTATTTGCCGTTCTTGCGCTGCTGGCTCACGTCGAGGACGGCTGAGACAGTTGTTGCTTCTGCGCCGCGGCCATGGCCTGACTGCCACAAAATCTGCGCCGCGCTTTACGCCCCGGCACGCTTTGCGTATCGGTGAAGGGCTGGGAGTCGCTCGC
>CAYZHZ010000164.1:0-4688 GCA_964477625.1 uncultured Salinibacterium sp. | reverse complement strand
TGGCCGAGACGCTGATGCCGCTCGTGCTCGATCTCGAGCAGGAATACCGCAAGGCGAAGGCCGATCCGAAGTTCCAGGAAGAATTCGACTGGCTGCTGGAGCACTATGTCGGCCGTCCCTCGCCGATGTACTACGCCGAGCGGCTCACGAAGCATTTCGGCGGCGCGAAAATCTACTTCAAGCGCGACGAGCTAAACCACACCGGCGCACACAAGATCAACAACTGCATCGGGCAGGTTCTCCTTGCGCGCCGCATGGGCAAGACGCGTATCATTGCGGAGACCGGCGCGGGGCAGCATGGCGTGGCCACGGCCACCATCTGCGCGCGCTTCGGCCTGCCGTGCGTGGTGTTCATGGGCGAGACGGATGTCGAGCGCCAGAAGCCCAACGTCTTCCGCATGCGCCTGCTCGGCGCCGAGATCGTGCCGGTCTCATCGGGCACGGGCACGCTGAAGGATGCGATGAACGAAGCGCTGCGGGATTGGGTGACGAATGTGAAGAACACGTTCTACGTCATCGGCACGGCGGCGGGCCCGCACCCGTACCCGCAACTGGTGCGTGATTTCCAGTCCGTGATCGGGCGCGAGGCGCGGACACAGATCCTGAAGCAGGAGGGCCGCTTACCCGACGCGCTGGTTGCGGCCATCGGCGGCGGCTCCAACGCCATCGGCCTGTTCCATCCCTTCATCGAGGATGAGGGCGTGCGCATGATCGGCGTCGAGGCTGGCGGCCATGGCGTCGAGACGGGGATGCACGCGGCCTCGCTGACGGGTGGTGAGCCAGGCATCCTGCACGGAAACCGCACCTATCTTCTGCAGGACAAGGACGGCCAGATCATCGATGCGCACTCGATCTCGGCCGGACTCGACTACCCGGGTATCGGACCGGAGCACGCCTTCCTGCACGAGACGGGACGCGCGGAGTATCGCACCTGCACCGACAAGGAAGCGCTTGAGGCGTTCCAGCTCTGCACGAAGCTTGAAGGCATCATCCCGGCGCTGGAGCCTGCGCATGCGCTGGCGCGCACGGGCGACATCGCGAAGGAACTCGGCAAGGACGGACTGATCGTGATGAACATGTGCGGCCGCGGCGACAAGGACATCTTCGCGGTGGCGGGCCATCTGGGGATGAAGATCTAGGCATGGCGCCAGAGGAGCGCACCACGCTGGAGAACGCCGCGAAGGAAGCGTTCGAGGGCATGCGCGCCTACCATCGCTCCGAGATCGATCACAAGCGCGACGCCATCGCCATTCTCACGACTGTGCTGGCGGGCAATGGCGGCCTTGTGGCGGCGGGCTTTGGGGCTCTGGGGCGGGCGAATGGAATTGGCTGGCCGATCATCGCTGGCGTCGCCGTGCTGGTCTTCACGGCAACGATTATCCTCGTGCAACAGATCATGGCGGCGACCCAGCAGAAGATCGAGGCGGACGGACAGCGCTATCAGGAGTTCAAGGCGCAAAGCATCGCCGCGAAGAAGCTGCTGGGACTCTATCAGCCGATCACGACCCAGCACGGCACGGAAACCGTGATGAAGCAGCCGATGCCGGGCGGCGGCAAGGCAAAGACGCAACGCATACTCGACGTCTTCTTCCAGCTTGTCGTAGTGTTTTCACTCGTTGGATGGCTGGCGCTGGTTGCAGCGTGGATGGCGTCCGACATGGCTGGAGTATCGCAACAATGACCACCCACGCCGGATCGTGCCATTGCGGGCGCGTCGCCTTCGAGGTCGACGGCAATTTCGGCGGCGCAATGGTTTGCAACTGTTCCTACTGCCGCCGCGCAGGCCACATGCTGGCGTTCACGACGCCCGAGCATTTCAGGCTGAAGACGCCGCAGAAGGATGTGTCGGTCTATCTGTTCAACAAGCAGGCCATAAATCACTACTTCTGTGCCAATTGCGGGATCTCGACGCATGGCGGCGGCGTCGCGCCGGACGGCAAGCAGATGGTGGCGGTGAACCTGCGCTGCGTGCCGGATATCGATCTCGACGCGCTGGAAGTCCAGAAGTTCGACGGCGCGAACCTGTAGGCGAGCATGTTGCCTGCCGACGTCCAACCCGTCCTGTCTGTGGTGGACGCGCCTCTTGTGGCGCCGGCTGCGGCGACTGCAGCGCAGCGCGCGCAGGACGTCTTCGTCTTCCACGATCCGTGCGTGCTGGGCACGCGCCTCAGCCTGGCGGTAATCGCGAGCGGGCAGGCCCAAGCCTATGCTGCGGCTTGCGCTGCGAGCTCCGAGATCGACCGGCTGGATGCCGTTTTCAACTGGCGCGACGCGACGAGCGAAATCTCGCAGCTGAACCAGTCGAACGACTTCCGTGCATCATCCGACCTCTTCGCCGTGGTGGAGGCAGCCGAGCGCTGGCGCGCGATCAGCGGCGGCGCGGTGAGCGGGCGGCTCGGGCTGCTGCTGGAGCATTGGCGCAAAGCGGCGACGCCGGATACCCGGGAGATGGCGCAACTGGCGCGCGCGATCGGCGCGGCGGAGGTAAAGCTGGATCCGGCCTCCCGCACGATCACGCGGCCGGAGAGCGTGCGCTTCGACCTTGATGCGATCGCCAAGGGATACATCGTCGATCGCGCGCTGGGTGTGGCGACTGGTGTTGGTGGGGTTGCAGGCGCCATGGTCGATATCGGGGGCGATATTCGATGTGCGGGCGCAGGCCCCGATGGCGGGTGCTGGCGCGTGGACGTGCCTGATCCGCTGTCGACATTCGACAACGCCCCGCTTGCAGGCGAGATAGGCCTTGCCGATGCAGCCATTGCGACGTCGGGCTGCGGACCCCGCGACGTGGGAAGGGAAGGGATCGTGCGCAGCGCGACGCTTGATCCGCGCACGGGATGGCCGGTGGCGCACCAGCGATCAGCGACAGCGATTGCACCAAGTGCAATGGAGGCCGATGCGCTGGCGACAGCAATGCTGGTGATGGCGCCGGACGCAGCCCAGGCGATGATCGCAGGAATACCCAGTGTCTCCGCACGGGTGACGCAACCCGATGGCGCGCGATGGTTCGGTCCTGCGCGGCCGCACTGGATCGAATACGCGCCCGCGCCGCAGCCGGGGCAGGGCGCGCCCTCCCTGTGGAAGCAGGGCTGGTATGCCGACATAACCTTTGAAGCGCCGCCGAAGGACATGCGGCGCGAGATCGCCTTCCGTTCGCCCTATGTGGTGATCTGGGTGAGCGACATGAACGACAAGCCCGTGCGCACGCTGCTGCTGATCGGGCGCTACAAGGAATGGCACGAAGGCAACCATGTCTGGTGGCGGCTCAACCGTTTGAAGGTCGACAGCTATTTCGCCGGGCGGTCGATGTCGACGCGCGGATCGGGGACCTACAAGGTCTATTGGGACGGCAGCGACGATGAGGGCGCCAGTGTCGCGCCGGGCAAGTACCGGCTGCATGTCGAGACCAGCCGTGAGAGCGGCGGCCACGAACACCGCGTGCTTGATCTCGACGTCTCCCGGCCGAAGGAGTTCGAGGCCGAACTGCCCATCAACGCGAAGTCGGGTGGGTTGCGCGTGTCGTTCAAGAAATTCTGAGGCCGGGGCGCTGGCGCGATGAAGTTGCGTCCGGCGCTCCTCGCGCTCATGATGCGGCGCCGTGGAGAGGGGGGCCTTGTGAAAACGGTTCGACGCAAAGACAGGTCGCGCTCGCGATGGTTGGTCGTCCTGTATTCGGCGGCTCTGCTGGCCTCGCCGGCATGCCAGTCCGTGAAGACGCGCACCTTCGCTGCCGATCGCGCAGGCGCTGAAGGCGCGATACGGGTTGCGCTGAGCCAGGATCGTCCGGCATCGATCGAACTGACGCTGATTGCGGAACCCGCAGATCCGCCTGCCACACGCTGGGTGCTGGCCTCATTCATCCGCGGAGACGAGCAGGCGAGCGGAGTCGTCGCGCTGCTGAGCGACCCCGGCCTGTCCCTGCACGAACGCTCGCGAACCTTCGATGCGACGCCGGAGGGTCTCAAGGCCGCAGCCGCTTTCCAGAAGGAAGCTCCGCGCGGGAGCCAGGTGCTGCTGCGATACCCGAACTACCGGAGCGACGAGCCTCATTCATGGCGCTGGTTCACCAGATATCCTGGCAACGTCATCCCGTTCGAGGCGGGCGTGTGCAGTGAATACGACTGTGCGGACTATCGCGACCTCCGGACCGTTTGGGTGGTCGTCCCCTTCAGTGACGATCGGCGGTTCGGCCCCTATGCGGCAACGCCGGCGGGTATCGCGGAGGCTGTCGGCGTAGCGAAGGCTCGGCGCGGACAGGTGGCCATCGAGATGCCATCGCATGGCAGCGGTGCGCGCGAGGCGCATCTGTCGAATGTCTCGGTGCTCGAAGACGGCCGCATCTGTGGGGAGGCCTACGAGTATCCGCTGGGCGTCGAGGAACGTTGCTACCTCTATTCCAGGATTGCGGCGTTCTCAGTCCGGGACCGCAACACCAACCTCGCAGATGCGCTGGGAGATGCCGCCAGCTTTCCTTTCCGTCTGGTGGGCGCCGCAGTAACAGCCACAGTGATGGGTGCGGCCGGAAACTGACCCCGTTCCCGCTTTGTTGCGGTGCGTCATCGGGACGCGCGGAGGGGGGTAGGTCGATGGGGCAATTTGGGGTATCAAGCTCGCCTTCCGGCCCGGACCCGCTTATCGGGGGGCGTAATGGAACCCGCGTTTGGCCCTGACCGTCTGAAGCGCTAGCA
>CAYZHZ010000163.1:0-4840 GCA_964477625.1 uncultured Salinibacterium sp. | reverse complement strand
CGATCTCCTCCGCGACGAAGATGCCCTGCTGGAAACCGCGGTGCGCGAGCTGCAGTCCGGGAACGATGTCGCCGACGGCGTAGACGCCAGGCACGCTGGTCGCGAGACGCTCGTCCGTGATCACAAAACCGCGATCCATGGTTACGCCGACTTCCTCGAATCCGAGGCCAGCGGTCGATGGCCCACGCCCCACAGCGACGAGCAATAGCTCGCCTTCGAACGTGGTTCCGTCCTCGAGCGTGACGATGACGCCTTGGTCGTTCTGAGTCACCGACTGGAAGCGAACACCGAGGTTGAACTCGATTCCGCGCTTACGGAAGGCCCGCTCGAACTGCTTCGAGATCGCCTCATCCTCGTTCGGGACCAGGTGTGGCAGAGCCTCGATGATCTGAACATCCGTGCCCCAGCTCTTCCAGACGCTAGAGAACTCGACGCCGATAACCCCGCCGCCGAGCACGATGACCTTCTTCGGCACGAAGTCGAGTTCGAGCGCCTGCTCGGAGGTGATCACGCGCCCGCCGATCTCGAGGCCCGGAAGCGAGCGCGAGTATGAGCCGGTCGCGAGCACGACGTTCTTGCCCGTCACGGTGTCCGCGCCGACCTGAACGGTCGTGGGGGAGATCAGCTTGCCCTCACCCTCAATGGTGGTGATTCCGCGGGCTTTGATGAGTCCCTGAAGTCCCTTGAATTTGCTGGAGACGACCTCCTGGCGGTACGCCGTCACTCCCGCAATGTCGATGCCGCCGAACGTTGTCGATACGCCGTACTTGGCGGACTCGCGTGCGACATCGGCGACCTCCGCTGAGTGAAGCAGCGCCTTCGTCGGGATGCAGCCGACATGGAGGCAGGTCCCACCGACTTTGTTCTTCTCGATGAGTCCGACCGTCATGCCTAACTGGCTTGCGCGCAGCGCCGCGGCGTAGCCGCCGCTTCCGCCACCCAGAACGACGAGGTCAAAGTTGTGCTCAGTCAATCCCAGCAACTCCTCTGTAAGGATTTGTGTGCACCGGCCGCTAGGGGATGTGGTGGGGCGGGCCGGATGGGGCGGAGAAACCCGCCTCACAAACCTTACTACTGTCCGGAAAACTCCTCGGCCAGCTGAATAAGGGCGCGCACCGTGACCCCGGTCGGACCCTTACCGGTGAATCCCCACCCCGCTGCGCCGTTGTTCGCGGGCCCCGCGATATCGAGGTGAGCCCAGGGGATTGTGGTCTTCGCATCATCCTCACCGCTCGTTCCGATGAAGTCGCGCAGGAATGCGGCGGCGATCATCATGCCACCCGCGGTGTTTCCGGGCTTGATGTTGGCTATGTCTGCGATGTCGGATGCCAGGAGGGGACGCAGCTCGGCGGGAATCGGCATGTGCCAGAGGGTTTCTCCCACGGTGTTGCCTGCGGCGACTACGTGCTGGGCGAGAGTCTCGTCTCCCATGGTCGCTACGTAGCGGGTACCCATGGCGATCGACGCGGCACCCGTGAGCGTTGCCACATCCACGATGGCGTCGGGTTCGAGTTCGCTCGCCGCGACAAGACCGTCAGCGAGGACGAGTCGTCCTTCCGCATCGGTGTTGAGCACCTCGACGGTCTTGCCGCCGCGGATCGTGATGACGTCGTTTGGTCGCAGCGCCGAACCCGAGGGGAGGTTTTCGGCAAGGCAAAGGAAGGCAGAGATTCGAACGGGCAGACCCAGTCGCGCCGCGGCGACGGTGACGGCAAGCACGGTCGCCGCGCCTGTCATGTCGTACTTCATGCCGATCATGGATGCCGGCGGCTTGAGCGAGAGGCCACCCGAGTCAAAGGTGATGCCCTTGCCGACGAGAGCGAGGTGGCGCTGCGCGCCCGGGGGGTTCCAGCTCAATCGCACCAGGCGCGGACCGCGCGTGGAACCCTGTCCGACCCCAAGAATTCCGCCGTACCCTCCCGCCGCCAGTTCGTCGTCGGCAAGGATTTTTACCTCGACGCCTGCCGCCTCGGCGAGCTCGCGCGCCGCCTCGGCGAGCGTCTGCGGATAGAGGTCGGACGGCGGCTGGTTCACAAGGTCCTTGACCGTGTGCATGGCCTGGGCGACGATCGTCGCGCGGTGAACGAGTGAAGCATCATCCGTCGCGCTGACCACCGTGATGGATGATGCCGGCAATTTCGTCGCTTCGAGCGAACTCGCGCGGTACGCCGTGTACGCGTACGCGCCGATCGCCGCACCCTCAAGCACAGCGAAGGCTTCTTCGCGCGTCGTCGTCGGAAGCGCGAACACCAGCGACGCGACACCGCGTACCTGGCGCGAGGCAGATCCGGCCGCATATCGCAGGTCGTCGACGGTCACATCGCCCGTCCCCAGTCCGACGAGCGCAATGCTCTCCGCTGATGTGTGGGCTCCGGGAAGCCGACGTACCTCGTCGTGCCCACCTGTGACGCCGATCGACTCGAGCGCAATCTGCAGCTCCGTGAAAGCGGGGTCCTGCGACACGAGCTGTGGTCCGTCGTCGGTCTTGCGCACTCCGAGAACGAGCACGTCGGCTTCGATCTCCGAGGCGGGGCGGGTTGTCAGAGAGAGCGAGGGCACGGTCATCCGGCAATCGTACCGACGGCCAGTGGCCGTGTTCGCTCAGGGCATGACGCTCCCTCCCTCATGGTGCATGGGCCCCGGATTAGAGTTGATGCATGCTCGATCCGGCCGGACTCTACGACCTCTCGGTTGACGCCTATACGGTTCCCGAGGGCCTCAGTATGGTCGCCGGCCTCACAGGATTCGCGGATGCCGGTGGTGCTGTGACTCAGCTGAGCGACTACCTCCTCGACACCCTCGATCATCGCGTGATCGCGGAATTCGATACCGATGCCTTGCTCGACTACCGGGCTCGACGACCCACGATGTACTTCGATCAGGACCATCTGAGTGACTACCGTCCCTCAAAGCTCAACCTTTACCTCGCGAAGGACGAGCTCCAGCAGCCCTTCCTTCTCCTGACCGGGTACGAGCCCGACTTCCAGTGGGAGCGGTTCACCGCTGCCGTGCTTCAGCTCATCGAGAAGTACAAGGTCAAGTCGACCACGTGGGTCCACGCGATCCCCATGCCGGTTCCCCACACCCGCCCCATCGGGGTGACGGTGAGCGGAAACCGGACTGAGCTCATCGACGCGATGTCGGTCTGGAAGCCGCACACCCAGGTGCCCGCCAATGCTCTTCACCTCGTCGAGTACCGACTGCAGGAGCTCGGGCATCCGACGGCTGGCTTCGTGCTGCTCATCCCTCACTATCTGGCCGACACCGAATACCCGTTTGCTGCGGTGACCGCGTTAGAGAGTGTGAGCGCGGCAACCGGGCTCATCTTCCCGACCGATCGCCTCCGAGAAGAGGGGCGTGAGTTCACCGCCAAGATCGATGACCAGGTGGGGAGCAACCAGGAACTCGCGCGTCTCGTCGGAACTCTCGAGGAACGCCACGACACATACATGCTCGAGAATCCGCTGCGCTCACCGCTCACGGACGTTGACGGCGCGCTGCCCACGGCGGACGAAATTGCGGCGGAGCTGCAGAACTTCCTTGCGATCAAGCGCAACGGCGACGAGGGCACGGAATAGCGACCCACCGCGCCGCGTTGTGTGTGAGAGGCAGTGCTCACCGCCGAGACGTCGCTAGCGACTGAGTTCGCATCAGCCTTGGCTTTCGCCTCACGCAAACCGTGCAATAATTGACGACTAAGACCCGGTCTTGTCCAGGGATTTCGTCGCAGGATTCATGATGCGCGGATGAGGACTTGACATGGGTCTTAGTACTGCCCAAAAAGCAGTGCACTCAAACCCCGGAAAGGTGTCCGACATGGCAACCCGAACCACGGCAGCGGCCCCCGCCGCATCCGCTAAGGCTCCCGCTGCGAAGACTGCCGCCGCGTCAAAGACGACGACGGCACGCACGTCCGCGGCGAAGAAGGCCCAAGACGAAGTCGATGAGACGGTCGTCAGCGTGGCGCCGAAGAAGGCTCCCGCGAAAGCCGCAGCTGACAAAGCTCCCGCTGCCAAGACGGCCGCGAAGCACGCAGTCAAAGGCAAGGCTGGTGCAAAGCGCGCTGCAACCGATGATTCCGAGGAACTCGACGACGACATCGAGATCGAGGAGATCGATGACGAGGAAGTCGAGGTCGTCGCTCCCGTAGCGGAGACCGATGCCGACGACGCGGACGATGTGGATGATGCGGCCAAGGTCGACTCCGACGACGACGAGGACGAGGAGAAGTCCACGGGGAAGGACGAGGAACTGCCCACCGGTGCCTTGGTGCTCTCGCTCGTCGATGACGAAGACGAAGTTCCCGTGTACTCCGCCGCTATCACCGGCGCAACGGCGGACCCCGTTAAGGACTACCTCAAGCAAATCGGTAAGGTCGCTCTCCTCAACGCCGCTGAGGAAGTGGAACTGGCGATGCGCATCGAGGCGGGGCTCTTCGCGGAAGACAAGCTCTCCCACATGTCCGCGAGCGAACAGCGCTCGGCGCTCGGTCGCGAACTACAGTGGGTCGCGAAGGATGGCCAGCGCGCCAAGAGCCACCTGCTTGGGGCAAACCTGCGTCTGGTCGTGTCGCTCGCTAAGCGTTACACCGGTCGCGGCATGCAGTTTCTCGACTTGATCCAGGAGGGCAACCTGGGCCTCATTCGTGCGGTCGAGAAATTCGACTACACCAAGGGCTTCAAGTTCTCGACGTACGCGACGTGGTGGATCCGTCAGGCAATCACGCGTGCGATGGCCGATCAAGCCCGCACCATCCGCATCCCGGTGCACATGGTCGAGGTCATCAACAAGCTCGCTCGCGTTCAGCGTCAGATGCTGCAGGATCTAGGTCGCGAGCCCA
>CAYZHZ010000162.1:0-4866 GCA_964477625.1 uncultured Salinibacterium sp. | reverse complement strand
CCGTCACGGGCCGATCGCGGTTGCCGACGAGCGAAGCCTGGTGTGGATGCTCGGCAGCACCGACGAGACGCTCGCGGGTGACATCCGCGCCACCGGCGCCTCGGTCGTGCTCGGTACTCGCGATCCCCTCGTCGACCTCATCCTCGCGCAGCGCATGGCGGTGCAGATCGCGGAGAGCAACGGCCTCGACCCCGACGCACCCCGATGGGCGTCACGCTCCGTCATTCTCGCGCCGTAATCGCCGGGAGAATGACCACCGGGCGTTGACGCGACCCGTCTCGGGTGCGCGTCAACCCCCTGTGCCGGCGGAACGTCGGTGCATAGCGTCACAAGCATGACACTCACCGTTCTCGCGCTCGTGTGCACCCTCAAGCCCAGCCCGCAGAAGTCCAGCAGTGAACTCATGGCGAGACAACTGCTCGACGCGTTGTCGAAGCACGATGTGTCGGGTGAGGTGGTGCGCGTGGTCGATCACAACATCAAGCCGGGTGTCGAGCATGACATGGGTGACGGGGACGAGTGGCCCACGGTGCGAGAGAAGGTGCTCGCGGCAGACATTCTCGTGGTCTCCACCCCGACCTGGATGGGTCACCCCTCGAGCGTCGCGCACCGCGTTCTTGAGCGCCTCGATGCCGACATCGCGGAGAAGGGTGCTGATGGTTCGCCGATTCTCTACAACAAGGTCGCGGTGGCGACAGTCGTCGGAAACGAGGATGGGGCGCACCTCGTCTCGGCCGAGGTCTTCCAAGCTCTCAACGACGTCGGTTTCACTATTCCCGCGGGTGGGGTGAGCTACTGGAATGACGTCGCCATGGGTGATCGGGACTACCAGGATCTGCCCGAGACGCCTGCCAAGGTCGCCGATCTCATCGAGACCGTCGCACGCAACGCGGCACACCTCGCCGGCCTGCTCAAGACGAACACATACCCGGCGCGGTAGATGCTCTAGACCATGGTCGGTGGATTCGGCGGGGCAGGGTTCTTCGGCGGAATCCGGTTCGGGTTGTCATCGTCGCTCATCACGCGAGCGTCGGATGCGCGCGATAGCGCGATGAACGCGGCCGCCTCGGCGGCCTCGCGCGCGCGCTTCCGACGCGACCTGGTCATGATCGTGAACCCCGTGATGGCGATTCCCAGTCCAATGACGGCGGGCCACATCAGGATGTCGTCGAGCAGCAGCCATTCGGGAACCCAGGAGAAAAAGAACCCACCGACGTAGAAGAAGAGGGATGCGAGTCCGATCGCAGCCCCGATGAGCAGCACGACGAGACCGGAGACGACGCGCCCGACCACCTGCGGCGCGGACTCCGGGCCGCTCAGGTCGAGGGAGGCGAGCGCGACGACCTCGGGAGGTGAATCCGGTTCGGGTTGCGTCATGGCGAACACGTTAGCGGTCGCGGCGTGCTCGAGCCAGCATCATCCGACTGTCAAGCCCCTTCCCCACTATCGCGGGTCGAGAGCACGGTGGAGAGATGAACACACTCGATAGGTTCGCCCACCGTTTGAAAGACTCGGGCCTCACGGTGGCGGTCGCCGAGTCGCTCACCTGCGGCCGTCTCGCGAGCGCCCTCGGCAGCACGAGCAGCGCCTCCGACTGGTTTCGCGGCGGTGTCGTCGCGTACGACAAGGAGGTCAAGTTCAGCGTGCTCGGCGTGCAGCGCGGGCCTGTGATCAACCGCGAGACAGCTCAGCAGATGGCCGAGTCGGTGCGACACCTGATGGATACCGACATCTCTCTCGCCGTCACCGGGGTCGGCGGCCCCGGGCACACGGAAGAGTTGCCCGCGGGCACGGTGTTCATCGCGGTCGCCACGGAGCACGGCACGACAGCGCGCGAGCATCGCTTCCCGGGCGATCCCGACGCCGTGCTCGATGCCACTGTTCTGGCCGTCGTTGAGCTCGCAATGAGTGTCAACCCCTTTACGGACCCCGGGTACTCGGCCGCAGCCTTGAACTATGAGCGAACTCATCGATGACCCACGCACGCGCTTTCCGAAGCAGGACTATCCGAAGCAAGAGCAGCAACAGCCTGGTCTGACCGACGCGACCACACCTCGACCCGATCACGGCGAGACGAGCTATCGCGGCTCGGGGCGACTGACCGGCAAGCGTGCGCTCATCACCGGCGGTGATTCCGGCATCGGGCGTGCCGTCGCTATTGCGTATGCGCGCGAAGGCGCCGACGTTGCGATCGTGCACCTGCCAGAGGAGCAGGGTGATGCGGATGAGACCGCCACCCTCATCCGCGATGCTGGGCGCACCGCCGTGACCATCCCCGGCGACGTGCAAGACGAGGCTTTCTGCCGACGCGCGGTCACCCTCGCGGTCGAGGCTCTCGGCGGCCTCGACATCCTCGTGCTCAACGCCGCTTACCAGCAGAACCGCGACGGGTTCGACAAGATCCCGACGGAAGAGTTCGACCGGGTGTTCCGCACCAACCTTTACTCCATGATGTGGTTCGGGTCTGAGGCCCTACCTCACCTCGCCCCGGGATCGTCCATCATTTCGACGACATCGATCCAGGCGTTCAACCCCTCTCCGGGCTTGCTCGACTACGCGATGACGAAGGCTGCGCAGGTGGCATTCACGAAGGCGCTCGCCGAGGAACTGGGTCCGCGGGGCATCCGCGTCAATGCTGTTGCACCAGGCCCGATCTGGACCCCGCTTATCCCGGCGACGAGCTGGCCAGACAAGTTGCCGACATTTGGGCACGATACGCCCCTCGGGCGCGCGGGTCAGCCCGCCGAGCTCGCCCCCGCGTATGTGCTGCTCGCCTCGGCTGAGGCCTCGTACATGTCTGGCGCGATCGTCCCTGTTACCGGTGGCAAAGCGCTGTGAGGATGGTCTCGCCCGGCCCAGCCTCGTAGGCTGACGAGCATGGCCGACGACTTCGACCCGAGATTCAATCCCGCATTCCAGCGAGGCTACGACGGGCCTGCGCCCGAGCTTCAGCCCGGTGATCCCACCGCTCGTGCGGCCCCCGCGCGCGCCGCCGACCCGGTGCCCGTGGCGATGCCGCGTCAGTCGGTACCCGATGAGTCGTACGACGTCGTCGACGACCGGTTCATCGAGTCGGAGGTCGAGGGGCCGCGTCGGGCCAACCCATTCCTCATCGCTCTCGGCCTCATCGCCGCGGCGCTCGTCGGCGGTGGACTGTTTCTCGTGTCACGGCTGCGAGACCTCTTCGAGGACACTCAGTCGTCGTCGAACTTCGATTTCGTGACCCTGCAGGTGCTGACCGCGACCGCCCCGCTTCTCATCACCCTCGGGCTGGCGACGGGGATCGGCGTGCTCTTCGTCTACGCCACCCGGTGGCAGCGCTGGCGGTAGCTGCGCACACCGGCGCCGAACAGGCCCTACTTCTTGGGGCCGTCCGCGGGGTCGACGGGCTCGCCGTTGAGGATGACGCCGGGCGACGGCTGCACCGGCGCAGCGGGCGGCGCCGGGGGAGTGGTCGGCACCGACGGAGCACTCGGCACACTCGGCGCAGCGGGGGCCGCGTTGCTCCCGCGCGACGGCATTTTTCCCCCATTGCGGATGACGCTCACGATGCCGGCCGCCCCGAGACCGATGCCGATGAGAATTGCGAAAAAGTTGTCGGCGAGGTTGACCGTGAACTGGTTTGCCACGGTGCGCCAGAAGGCGGAGGCGAAGAGGCCGCCAGAACCACCCACCGCCTGGTACGCGGAGTACACGCCCCCGACCACGCCCGAGAACGTGCCGAGCACGACGGCTGCGCCCGCGACGCCGATGAACGGTGCCCAGCCCCTGCGGCTGAGCGGCGCGCCAGCGCCCTTCGAGTAGAGGTAGGCGGTGATGTAGGGCACGACGATCGCGAGGATGCCCGTGATGAAACCCGTGAGTCCACCGATGAGCGCGAACGCGGCGATCGAGATCGGGATGGCTGCGAGGGCGAAGATCGTGCCGCGCTGAACGTTCTCCTCAGCGGCGGGAATGGCGGGGCGTGCTGCGGGGATCGGGGGCGTCATGTCGCTCATCTCTCCACACTAGCGAGCTACCGGCACTCACCCCACAGACCGGCGAAGCGCGACGCCGCACTCTGCGCCGCACGTTCGATCGCCGGGTAGTAGGTCTCATTGGGGGGCGAAGGGAGGGCGCGAGCGTACCCGTCGAGTGCGAGCATGACGTTGACGAAGTTGTCTTCGGAATTCCACACGTACACGAGCCATCGCCCCAGTTGATCTGTGTTCTGCACGTCGACCTTCAGCCACGCGATCGAATCCTCGGGCAGGAGGGCGCTCAGCTTCGCCTCCGAGTCCTGCGCGAAGCACTGGTCGATCAGCCCGAAGTCGGGTGCGTCGACGCCGATGAGTTTCGCTGTGATCTGCCCCGCGACGGGAATGTAGGGTCCGGGGCGATCCACGGTGACGATCACCGTGTCACCCGCCAGCACCTGGATGACGCGCACAGGTTGGGCATCCGCGGGAAGGCGCACCGGCACCGCGAACTCCGGCGGCCGGGGAGAGAACGCCGAGATCGTCGCCGACGTGAGCGCCGCGGCGAGCGCACCCGCGAGAACGATCGCGCCGATCCACGCTCGCCATCGCATGCTCGACTTTACTTCTGGCAGTGCGGGCAGAAGTAGGTGATGCGCAGCTGCAGCTCGGTATCGCCCAGCTCACCGCGCTCGATGCGCGTGCCGCACCTCAGGCACGGCTTGCCCTCCCGTCCGTACACCCAGCTCGTGGTGCCGCGGAGGGCGCCGGTGGTCGTGCGCTCCGCGCGGTCCTTGTTCGCCTCGATGAGACGCTTGGCGAGTTCGATGAGCTTGTGCGGATCATCCACCTCGCCCACCGGCCGGGTGGGAAGGATGCCCCGCAGAAAGCACAACTCCGCACGGTAGAC
>CAYZHZ010000161.1:0-4883 GCA_964477625.1 uncultured Salinibacterium sp. | reverse complement strand
TGCTCGCATCCTCGAGCATTCGCGTCGCACCGAGCTTCATCACGTACGGGAAGTTCTGGCCGGCGTTCGCATAGTGGAGGATGCCGTTCGTCGAATCGAACACCGCGGCGAACGCGGTCATGAGGACGTTGTGCTCGCCGACCTGGCGGATCGCCGAGTCGATCGCCTTCAGCACCTGCTCGGGCGTGAGCAGCCGCTCGTCGATTCCGGACAGCGCCTCGACCGCACCGCGCGCCGTCGCCGCGATCATCGCGGAGTGGATGCCGTGGCCGGTCGCATCACCGACGACGAGCAACATCCGCCCGTTCGAGAGCTTGCGGTACGTCCACCAGTCACCGCCGCAGCTCGAGGCCGGCTGGCAGTAGCCGACGATCTTGAGGCTGCCGTGCATGTCGAGGGTGTCGGGCGGCAGCATCGCCTGCTGGACCTGACGCGCGAGCTCCATCTCCTTCTCCAGCGAGGCCTTCTGGCCCTGCTCGATGAGGAGCGCTCGAATCTCGTCGGCCATCTTGTTGAAGGCGCGCGCGAGCACGCCGAGCTCGTCGCCGCGATCCTCGGGCACGCGAGCCCGGAGGTCACCCGCGGCGATCCGGTCGGCCTGGAACGTGAGCTGCTTGATCGGCTGCGCGAGCCGCACGCCCTGGAGCGCCGCGAGCACCACGCCGATGCCGAGGACGACCAGCGACACCAGCAGCATCCGGTTGCGCGCCGCGCGCGAGCGGTCCTCGGCGCGCGTCAGCGACGCCTGCAGCTCCTGGTCGAGGCCCGCGGTCGAGACGCCGATCCGCAGCGAGCCGACCTGGCTGGCCCCGAGCATCGCCGGCGCGCCGTAGACCCAGTCGGTCGCCTCGCCCGCACGGGCGTGGACGACGTCTCCGTTCTTGATGCCGTCGACCAGCCGGCGCTCGAGCTCGTCGAGCTTGTCCTTGGGCGGCGCCCCGGCGGTCGAGCCAACCACGACGCCGCTGGGATCCGTGACGACCAGCCACTGGACCCGGTTCTCACCGGTCTTCTTGTCCTCCTGGATCGTGCTGTCGAGGAGGGGCGGAATCTCGGCCAGCGCGTTGCCCGACAGCGGGAACGCGACCGCGGTGGCGACCGCTTTGACGACCAGCTCGGACTCGCGGACGATCGAGCGCTCGCCGGTCTCCCGGCGGGTGTTGATCGAGGTCTCGGTCAGGTCGTTGATCGACTTCTGCGCGAACCACGTGGCCGTGCCCACCGCTGCCGCGACCACGATCGAGGTAGCGAGGATGAGCTTGACCGAGATCGGAATCCCGGCGCGAGCTTGACGCGACGCACCCACGGCCTTTCGAGGTTAGTGGAATGGCCGTCAGGAATCCAGCGACCGGCCCGTCGCAACTGCCCGGGACACCGCGAGATCGAACAGGGTCTCCAGGGGGGCCGCCGGGCCCTCCCCCTCGATCAGGCGCAGCGCCCCGGCGACCGCCTCGATGGTCGAGACCCGGCCCCCACCCGGCGATTCTCGCAGACGAGCCGACCGGATCGGAACATCGGGCAGCCGCAGGATCGGCAGGCCGCGCAGCGCACTGATCTTGCGGAACATCCGGCGCGCCTGCGACCACGTCGCGTCGAGGAACACGAGCTGGCGCGGCGGGGGCACCGGCGCGACCGTCCGGGGCTCCCCCTCGGGGAACACCAGCCACGCACCTTCGAGCGCCGGCAGCACCGCGGGTCCGCCGGTTCCGCCGTGGTCGATCAGCACGCTGTTGACCAGCGCGTGGTGAGCGAGCCGCCCCGAGTTCGACGAACGGTACTTCTCGAGGTGATGGCGGATGATCACGACCTGCGTGCGGGTCTCGATCCGTGGGACCTGCGCGCACAGACACACCCGCTGCTGGAACAGGCAGCGAGTGCAGCGATCGTGACCGAGATCCACGCCGCTATTTACAGCAGCGGAACCCGGCGTTCGGGAAGAAGAACTGATCATCCGCCAGGGTGAAGTTCAGACTGCACGTCAGGCCGGTGACCAGGTTGTTCGAGCCGCCGCCACGGAGTGGGTTCTGCCCCGAGGTCCGGGCCGCGGTCCACTCCTTGACGTTTCCGCTCATGTCGTAGGCATCGTTCGCGCCCGCCTGGTTGGCGAAGCACATCGGCGTCAGCGGGCTTCCGGTCACCAGGATCCCGTCCTGATCGCCGTTACCGGCGTTGCCGTCGGTGTCGAGCTCGTCGCCGTTGCACACCTGGGGCTGCGCCGTGCGCGGGTTGTTCTGATACGCCCACGCGTTGTCGAAGGTCGGCGAGTTGGTGTTCTGGCGGCTGATCGCGATGGTGTCGACGATCGCGCCATCCTCACGAGTGTAGATGCTGAACGTGTGAACGCCGGCCGCGCCACTCGTCAGCTGCGGGCTGACCACCCACGCCCACTGATCGGTGCCGGGGGCGATCACGTCGCCGCCATTGGCCGCGCCGGCAGTCGCACCGGCGTTGAGGCCGACCCACACCGAGTTGCTGTTCACGCTGGCGGTCAGCGTGATCGAGACGGTGATCGCGGACGTGTTGGTGGGGCTGACGTTGTCGCCGAACTGCCCCGGATCCGGGTCACCACCGGCGGCGATGATGCGCGAGGCCATGCTGAGCTCGGCGTTGTTCGAGCCGCTCAGCTCCCACAGCTCGGTGTAGTTGCCCGGTGCGGAGACGTTGACGGTGTTGCCGCCGAGGTGCCAGGCGCCGATCGCGAGGACCACGGACGGACCGGCCGCAGTCCCCGCATCCGGCGGATTGGGCGCACCGTTGCCGGTGTCGGTGGTCCCGTTGGCGAGAATCCCCGCGGTCGTGTACGTGCCGGCCTTGAGCACGGTGAGGCCGGTGTAGTTGGTGATCGTGCCACCGCCGGTCACCGTGTACGCCTGATACGAGACCGCGCCGGCCGCCGTGGCGACCCGATACGCGACCGACAGCCGGCTGTCCGTGCTGCCATCGTTGAGCGACTGCGAGTAGATCTCGGTGTAGCCGGCCTCGATGGTGTGGGTCGGAATGCTCGACGTGCCACGGGAATACGTCGTGACGATCACGAGATCGCCGACGGCCGTCGCCGCGTTCGAGGTCCGTGCGACGGCGGCCGCCGGCGCGGTGTGGGCTCCGAGCGGACTCGGGACGCCTGGGTTCCGCATCCGCAGCCAGACCCGGTAGTTCGTCGCACCGAGCAGGTTCAGCTGGTAGTCGAGCCGCGAGCTCTGGGCGAGCGCGTTGGGGGCCGTGAACACCGCGCCGGTGTCGGGCACCTGCATGGCGGTCACGCCGTTGAAGTCGGTCGGCGTGATCGTGGTCCACGCACGATCGACGGCCGGGGTTCCGATCGTCGTGTTGGTCAGGAAGTCCTCGGCCTCGATGAACACGAAGTCGGAGGTCCCGGTGGTCGCCGGGCCGGCGACCGGATAGGTCACCGCCGGCGTACACATCTGCTGCCACTCGGCCTCCGTGCAGAGCCGCGCGCTGATCGACTCGCACGCCTCTTCGGCCTGCACGTACGTGACGTTGGTCCACGGCAGCCGGCCCGCGGTCGAGCACGCGTGGGTCTCGAGCTGGTTAGCCGCCAGCGCGTCGGGGCGCGACGCCTCGTACTTCATGATCTGGACCGTCGAGCGCGGAATGGTCACCCACTCCTGGCCGGTCATCGCGCCGCCCGCCGCACCGTCGTCGATGACGCCGTTGCAGTCGTTGTCGAGACCATCGCAGGTCTCCGCGGCCATCGTGCCGCCGGCCGGTGCGGTGCACACCGCCGCGAGATCGCGGTTGGTCGTGTTGCACACGAACGTGCCGGTCGAGCCGCACACGCCCTGCATGCCGTTGGTGCACAGGTTGCCGAGGTTGGGCTCCTGCGCCTCGTCGATGCGGCCGTCGCAGTCGTTGTCGGCGAACACCGCGTCCGCGCCGAGCAGGATGTCGCTGTCGCAGCGGGTCTCGGGGATCAGGTTGCCCATCGCGTCCTTCTGGACGTTCGGGTTGTTGTAGATGCACCACCAGCGCGGCGGCGTCATCGCCGGCGAGCCCGGCGGCACGCTGCACGACAAGGTCGTCATCGTCGAGCACGCGCCATCGGCGTCGCACAGGCCGGTCGGGGCGACCATGTCGGGGTCCGCGGCGTCGACGAGCCCGTCGCAGTCGTCATCGATGCCGTTGCAGGTCTCGGCGCCGAGGAACGGGTGACCGCAGTCGAACTCGCAGCCGTCCGCCGCCATGCCGTTGTTGTCGAAGAAGTTCGGCGCACACGCGAGGATGCCGCACTGGCCGGGGAGCGTGTTCGGCGTCGGCGGACCGCAGCCCTCGAACGAGTTGGGCAGGTTGCAGACGTTGCCGCACATGCCGCAGTTCTGGACATCCGTGTTGAGGTCGTAGCCGTTGGTGTTGTTGCCGTCGCAGTCCTGGTCGAGGTTGTCGCACAGCTCGAACGTCGGGCCGATCTGGCCGACGCAGGTCTCGACGCCGCCGAGGCACGACAGCGTGCCGCGGTCACACAGGCCGGTGTCGGTGCCCGTGGTGCACAAGCCGCCGGTCGGCACCATCTCGTCGAACATGCCGTCGCAGTCGTCGTCGCGGTTGTTGCAGATCTCCGGCTGACCACCGACGCTGCCGATGTCGCCCTCGCAGCTGATCGCGCCGCTGATGCAGCGGTTCACGCCGGCGGTGCACTCACCGGTGTTGGTTCCGCACAGCGCGCCGCCGCCCGGATCGCCCTCGTCGGTGAGGCCGTTGCAGTTGTTGTCCAGGAGGTCGCACAGCTCGGGCATCGGCGGCTTGGTGCAGGTGATCGTGCCGTTCGTGCACTGCTTCACGCCGCCCGCACACTCGCCCTGGCCGGAGTTGACCGCCGGTGGCGACGAGCACGACTCGCCGATCGTGGGCAACGAACCCTCGTCGAC
>CAYZHZ010000160.1:0-4888 GCA_964477625.1 uncultured Salinibacterium sp. | reverse complement strand
CCTTACGGCCGGTCTGGTTCACCTCCGCCACCTTGTTGTCGTCGGTGTACTTGTACGTCGTCGACGACAAGCCCGTCTGCGACTTCGTGCGGTTGCCGTTCGCGTCATAGGTGTACGCGGTCGAGACCGTCGACGAACCCAGCAGTGCGGGGCGGGTCTTCGACTCCGAGGTCAGCTGCCCGGCACCGTTGTACGAGGCGTTCACCGTCAGGGCCTTGCCCGTGTCGGGGGCCTTGTTCGTCACCCACTGGGTGCGGTTACCCGCCTTGTCGTACTTGTAGGTGTTCGACGATGGACCCCCACTGGTGGTGAGGCGGTTGAGTTTGTCGTGCCCGTAGGTCGACGTGACCTTCGGGGCGGACCCATCCTTAATGCAGCCAGTCAGATGGGTCAACGTGCAGAGCCGCGCAAACTACGGTCGCACAGTCAGCGCGACAGCTCTCAAAACGTCGGCTGCCCACACAAACCCATAGCTGATCACTCTTTCTTCGTCCTGCCGCATCAGTTGCAAATTCACCAAAGACTCGGAGAGTTGACCGATAGTCAAATTCTGAGGAGATTCCAGGACATTGAATAGCTCATCACTGGGCACGGACCAGAAGTAGTCGTGCGGAAGTCTTACTGTCGTAGACCCCTGCACTTCGACGACGTGATCAATCAAGATGTCTAAAGCCGTTCGAAGGTCGCCCAAGTCAACTTCTAGCGGGTCGTTCATGGTGTCGCCCTTCGCCGTTTTAGTGGAGTCGGCCATTCGCCCAATGCCGCCAGTCCCCAGCGGACCCGCCCGCCCGCTCATCCGTCGGCCTCACTCGCCTCTTTCCAACTGCGAACGGTATTCCAAAGATTCGACACGTAGAGACGTAGCTCGGAGTTGACTCTTAACTCATCCTCCGCACGAATGTCGTGACCATTGAGCGCAAGAAGGGTGAGGTCGCTAAGGCTTCCCATTCCGCCGAAAAACGATCGAATCATTGCGACTGCAGCGTCTGAATCAGACTCCATCAGCTCGTCTGCTCGAGCAATTTTGCCGCTCCATGCCGACTCACCGTGTGTCAACAGCAGCTGAAGAATTTGCTGAAGGATCTGCCGTGCTTGAGCGACTCTTGTGTCGTTGTTGACGATTCTTACCACCCCACCTTCCATACTCACTTTGCCACCCACGCCGGATCGACGTGTGGAATGTATACCTGGGGCCCACCGCCCATGATCTGCCCACCCCCCTGTAGTGCCTGTGGTCCGGCGAAACCCTCATACACTCGCACCCCAGGCGGCACGGTGATCGTAGTGACATTCGTGGCGGTGTTTCCCCAATCCGGGTTCAGTGCACTGTCAAGTTGAGACTGGAGCGGACCAGTGGGTCTGATACTCGTCCAGTACGACCCGATCGGATTCGCATCGCCGCCACTCACGCGATAGAGAGTTGTCGGCTCTGCAGTAGTCCGTGCTGTGTATGAACCACCACGGAACGTCGAGGCAACTGAATCGGACAAAGGACCCGAGAGCGTCGGCCCAAAACGTGTGGTGGCCGCACCCGCCGCTTCCTTCGCCGCGGCCGTCGCTTTGGAGGCGATGCCAGCTCCACCTGCGCCCATGGTGGCAATCGTGAAGGCGGCAGTTCCTGCCGCCTGACCAGGTGAGTTCGCCCACTGAGTCCCCCCAAATGCCTCACCGACCGCGCGAATAGGAGCGCGCAGAGGGTCCTGGCCGAGGGCGACAAAACCCATACCTTGTCGCTGGAGGGTCGACACAGCAGCGGCCGGGCCGAGGAACAGTGCCTGACCCGCGAGGTTGAGAGGGGAAAAGTCCCACGCGGCGAGCACCGTGCTGCCGAGCGCGCGGGTGAATCCGACAAGAGGCCCAAGCACGATGTCGAACACCGCCCCACCGAGACTGAAACCACCGCAGCTTGGACGACCGGCGACGCCGCAGGTAGGTCCATGCCTATTCGGCTTGGCTCCGGTGTTGCCACTCGGAGTGACCGGCCCTCCTCCGTGTGTACTCTTGACGAGCGTCTTGCCGCCGCCCATCTGTCGGGTTTCGAGTTGGTTGCGTCCGGCGTATCCGTAAAGGTCGTCGTACGTGGCGGGGTTGCCTTCCACGTAGGCGTACCGGGCCATGGAACCGGGGTTGGTCATGGTGCCGCGGTAGGGGTCCGCGGTCAGCCACGATGCGCTCGTGGGTTCGTAGGACCTTGCGTAGTAGTGGTTCAACCCAGCGGTCGTGTCGGACAGTTCGCCGGTGTATCCGGTGCGGGAGGTGAATCCGACGGAGGTGAAGGTGGGGATGCCCCAGTCGGAGTACTTCGCCAACTGTCCCACCCGTGACCCGGATGCCTGGGCGATCGTGGAGCCTAGGCGGTCGGTGAGACCCCACTGCGTGGACGTGCCCAGCAGGCCCGGGGTGGTTTGGATTGCCACATCCCCCGTCACATCACGCACCAGGGTGGTGGTGGCGGAGCCGGTGGATTGCTGGACCACGTCGTATCCGTCCCACACCTGCGTCGTGGTCGATCCGAGGATCAACAGCGACGAGGTGGTGGATGTCAGCGAGCGGCCGAGGCCGTCGTATCCGGTGGTCACCTTACGGCCGGTCTGGTTCACCTCCGCCACCTTGTTGTCGTCGGTGTACTTGTAGGTCGTCGACGACAGACCTGTCTGGGACTTGGTGCGGTTGCCGTTCGCGTCGTAGGTGTACCCGGTCGACGTCGTCGACGAACCCAGCAAGGCGGGGCGGGTCTTCGACTCCGAGGTGAGCTGGCCGGCAGCGTTGTAGGACGCGTTCACCGTCAATGCCTTACCGTGTCGGGAGCCTTGTTCGTCACCCACTGGGTACGGTTACCGGCCTTGTCGGACTTCGGGGGCGTGGTCCCATAAGAGCGGGGGTTGCATGACGAATGGATGCCGCCACACCCGCATCCCACATCATCACGTAACCCACACCTACCAAGAGACGCCAACAGGCACGTTCATGACGCCGAACTTCCCATCGCATGGCACCATCGGGTGGACCTCTGCTTCGCTGGGCGATCGTTCCTATCTACCCGTCTGAGACCTGCTCCTCGCGTACCGTGCGAGGTCCGATGCAAAAGTAGGTCCCCAATGCAGCGACTAGCGCTACGACGGCCACCGTTACGACCGAGCCTGTCAACTCAGTAATCCGCGCCAACAACAGAACAACGGTCGCTGCAAGCGCAGAACTTACTGCGGCTCCACCCACCCCCGCGAACGCACGCCGATCATCACTGGTCACTCGCATAGCGAGATGAGCACTCCCAGCAGAGCAGAGCCCCACGAGTGCACCGGCAAGCAATGCAACCGGTGCACCAAACAGGGTTAGGAGGAGCGCATAGGGAAGTTGAAAACCTGGATAGCTGAGGTTGACGATCGCAAGAAAGATGAGGCCCCCCACTGAGCCCACTGCTGCAGACCAACCCCACAATCGGCGTCGCCTGCCGCCCAAGATCGCGACCGTCTTCATGGTGCCTGCACCCCCTCCATAGCGAGCCTTTGCATCTCTTGGCGTAGGTTCGCCGCCTGTATCGCCCACTCAACGTAAGCCAAGCCAGCACCTACTCCGGAAGCAACAAACACATCTGCGTCGTCTTCACGCGGCCCCGCACGGATGCGACTAGACCTCGTCGAGCTGCTGCGCTTGCGTGATCGTCTCTCCCCAGAGAGACATGGCAGAACCTGGCCAGTCTTGGAGCACGACATGGAACGGAACAGCGACGGCGGGGCGGGCCATGTATCGGGCCTGGGCGTCTGCGTCCGCCCACATCGCGACCGTCGACTCAAGCGTCGCGACAAGCGGTTCCACTATCTGAGCCTCACGAACTGCGGACAACTTAGTTACGGCGATGACAACGCCGCGACTCACATTGAGCCAGTCGAGGTCGGTGAGACACTCTTCTAGTGCATCCCAGTTCTGTCCGAAATAAGCAGGGAAGCTGAGTTCGGTCGAGAACTCATTGAACACGCCTTCAAGGCTGGCCATGCGTGACCCATGCAAGGTAACGGCAGTCCACCCGTTGATTGAGAGCTCGCTAACGAAGTCGTGGACTTGATCGTCTCGCGCGCGCCACTTCCAAAACCGACCTGCCTCGCCGGAGTTCTCGAGGACGTCCATCTGACGCATCCAGCTCACCGTATTCTCACGAAGGTTTCGTAGTGGTCATTCGTAAACCATGCGGAGCCGTCACTCCCAGTTACGAGGCGCATTGAATCACGAGGGCTTCCTTGAACGCGCGGATTCACGTCCCATTCACTGTAGGTCACTCCGTCCGACGCTGGGAGTCGTCCGTCCCTATTTGCGAAAGTCTGACCGCCCTTCGTGAAGGGCGGATTCGGAATTCCCGCGTCGATCTGCGCCAACCGGCTGGCCACTGACTCCGAGCGGGCAAGTGTTGCGGCTTCTGCTGCCGACCTACTCGCAGTCGCGGCGGTTGCAGTTCCCCTTGTAGCCGCACCGGCAGGCACGGCGAAGCTTGCGATCGTAAATGCGGCGGTGCCTGCCGCCTGACCGGGCGAGGTTGCCCATTGGCTTCCCCCGAACGCTTCGCCTACACCTCGTACGGGTGCGACGACGGGCTCTTCGTAAAGGCTCCGGCCTAGGGCGACGAACCCCATACCCTGTCGCTGTGTGGTCTGCAGAGCTGCTGCTGGTCCGAGGAATAGGGCTTGGCCCATGAGGCTGATCGGTGAGTAGTCCCAGATGCCAAGAATTGTGGAACCGAGCGCGCGGGTGAATCCGACGAGCGGTCCGAAGACGCTGTCGAACACCGCTCCTCCGAGACTGAAGCCACCGCACCCGGGACGACCCGCGACCCCGCAGGTGGGACCGTGGCGTTGTGTTGACTTCGCGAGGTTCCCGGATGGTGTGCTCGGACCTC
>CAYZHZ010000159.1:0-5087 GCA_964477625.1 uncultured Salinibacterium sp. | reverse complement strand
GATGAAGATGTTCCTCACCCGCTTAGGTTTCGGTTCGAAGATGGTCATTACGGGGGATGTAACGCAGATCGACCTCCCCGTGGGCGCGAGCGGCTTGCAGCTCGTGACGCGCGTGCTCGACGACATCGATGACATCCACTTCGCCCGGCTCACCAGTGATGACGTGGTGCGTCACAGTCTCGTTGGCCAGATCGTTGATGCGTATACCAAGTACGACGCCCAGCAGCAGCTCACGAAGTACAAGGCCGGCGCAGCGAAGAAGCGGGCACAGTCGTGAGCATCGAGATCAACAACGAGTCGGGCATCGATGTGGATGAGGCGGCCATCCAGCGTCTCGCCGTCTACGCTCTCGACCAGTTGCACGTGCACCCCGACGCCGAGGTCGCGATCGTCTTCGTGGACGAGGCCGCGATGGAGCAGTTGCACGTGCAGTGGATGGATGAGCCCGGACCCACGGACGTGCTGAGCTTCCCCATGGACGAGCTGCGGCCAGGCACTGAGGACAACCTCACTCCTGCGGGACTCCTCGGCGACATCGTCGTGTGCCCGCAGGTCGCGATCGCCCAGGCCGAGTCGGCCGGTCACTCGCCGCTAGAGGAGATGCTCCTGCTGACGACGCACGGCATGCTCCACCTTCTCGGGTTCGATCACGCGGAGCCTGAGGAGGAGCGGGAGATGTTCGGCATCCAGCGCGACATCCTTGTCGGCTTCGCGCTTGATGAGCGACGACGGTAGCCGACCATGATGATCGGCATCTTCATCAGCGTTGCCGTGCTGCTCGTCATCTTCGGCGGCCTGCTCGCCGCGGCTGACTCCGCGCTCATGGTGCTGAGTCGAACCGACCTCGTCGATCTCGCAGCCAGCAGTCGCTCGCGCAAGTCGCTCCTCGCAATCTCCCGCGATCCGGGCGCGCATATCAACGCCCTCAACTTCATGCGCATCGTTGCGGAGACGACTGCCGCGGTGCTCGTGACACTCGTCTTCGCCTACATCACCGACTGGTGGTGGGCACTGCTGTTCAGCGCACTCATCATGACGGGTGCGTCATTCGTGCTCGTCGGTTCGAGCCCACGCAGCGTCGGACGGGTGAACGCCAGGCCCGTCATGCGATTCTCGGCGCCCATGGTGCGCGCCGTGCGTGTGCTGCTCGGACCCATCGCCGATGCGCTCGTCGCCATCGGCAACCGGGTCACCCCGGGCCGTCCGCGAACCGCGACCTTCTCGAGCGAGCAGCAACTGCTGAGCATGGTCGACGAAGCCACCGAGCTCGACGTGCTCGAGGAAGACGACCGCGAGCTCATCCACTCGATCTTCGAGTTCAATGACACGGTCGTGCGCGAGGTGATGGTGCCGCGCACCGACATGCTCACCGTCGACCAGGACGCCACGATGGCAGCGGCGATGGGTCTGCTGCTGAGCAAGGGGGTCTCGCGGATGCCCGTCATCGGCGAGAACATCGACGAGGTGCTCGGTGTGCTGTACCTGCGCGACGTGGCGCGAGCGGCTCACGAGCAACCGCTCGATGCGGCTGTTCTGACAGCCGGATCCCTCGCGCGAAAGGCCGCCTTCGTGCCGGAATCGCAGAAGGCCGACAGCCTGCTACGACAGATGCAGCTCGAGTCCAACCACCTCGCGATGGTCGTCGACGAGTACGGCGGGATAGCGGGTCTCGTGACGCTCGAGGATCTCATCGAGGAGCTCGTCGGCGACATCTCCGACGAGTACGACCACGAGGTTGACGAGGTCGAGGACCTCGGCGACGGTCGGTTCCGCGTCGCGGCGCGACTGCCGATCGACGAGCTCGGCGACCTCTTCGGGCTCGAACTCGAAGACGACGAGGTGGACTCGGCGGGGGGCCTGCTCACCAAGGTTCTCGGCAGGCTTCCGGTTTCGGGCTCGACCGCCGAATACTCCGGCCTCATCCTGACGGCCGAGCGTACCGAGGGGCGGCGCAAGCGCGTCAGCACGATCCTCGTGGAGCGCGACCAGGCTCTCATCGACGCGCAGTCCGCGTTCGGCGAGACCGAACAGAAAGCGGAGTGAACATGGCCGAAGAATTTCGGGCGGGCTTCGTCTCGTTCGTCGGGCGTCCCAATGTCGGCAAGTCGACTCTCACCAATGCGCTCGTCGGCGAGAAGGTGGCGATCACGTCGTCGAAGCCGCAGACCACGCGTCGCGCGATCCGCGGTGTGGTGCACACGGATGCGGGGCAGCTCATCATCGTCGACACCCCAGGTATGCACCGTCCACGCACTCTTCTTGGCGAGCGGCTCAACAGCATTGTGCAGTCGACGCTCGGTGACGTCGACGTCATCGGGTTGTGCTTGCCTGCGAATGAGAAGATCGGCCCGGGGGATCGGTACATCTCCGAGCAGCTCGACTCTTTCCCGCGCGCCAAGAAGGTCGCGATCGTCACGAAGATCGATGCGTCGTCGCGACCGGGGGTCGCGGGTCAACTGCAGGCCGTGAGCGAACTGCGCGAGTGGGATGCGATCATTCCGATCTCGTCGTTCGACAAGACTCAGCTCGACGTGCTCGCTGCCGAGCTGATCAAGCTCATGCCGATCTCCCAGAAGCTCTACCCAGACGACGCGGTCACGGACGAGACAATCGAGGATCGCATCGCCGAACTTATCCGTGAGGCAGCACTCGAGGGCGTCTCCGACGAACTACCGCACTCCATCGCGGTCACCATCGACGACATGATCGAGCGTGACGACAAGCCCATCACCGACATCTATGCCAACCTCTTCGTCGAGCGGGACAGCCAGAAGGGCATCATCATCGGCAAGGGTGGCGAGCGCCTGCAGGATGTCGGGGCGAGGGCACGTGCCGAGATCGAGGCGCTCCTCGGAAGCCAGGTATTCCTGTCGCTGCGCGTTAAGGTAGCCAAAGACTGGCAGCGGGACTCGAAGCAGCTCGGCCGCCTGGGGTTCTAGGACGACTCGGCTCTCGCGCCGCATACATCGCTGGGATGATTCCGGTCGCCGAGCGACGGGTTTCCGGCTCCACGCCGGTTTCCGGTCGTAGCGTTGAGGGCATGTTCCGACGTCTGACCCCGTTGCAGCTCGCCGTCGACATCGGTATCGCCGTCGCATGTCTGCTCGTGCGGTTCACGATGCTGCTCGAGAATCCGGCGGCCGTGGTCGTTGTCGTCGTGATGGCGACCGCACTGGCGATGCGTCGGCTCTCGCCCGGGCTGGCTCTCGGCGTGGCGTGGGTGGGGGCCATCATCCAGATGATTGCCCTTCTCCCGCCGGACGCCTCGAACCTTGCGATCCTTGCCGTTCTGTACGCGACCGCGCGATACGGGTCGACGCGTGTGCGGTGGGCCGGGCTCGCCTCGGCCGTCGTTGGTGCGTTCGTCGCGACCGCCTACTTCTTCTTCGCGCCGATCATCGCGCTGCCGGGCGGCGGAATGGAGGCGCTCATCACCGGCGGGCCAGGGGCGGCGGCACGAATCGGGCTCGGCCTTGTTGTCGGCTTCGGCGCAGGTCTCGCCGTGCTCGGGCTGAGCTGGACGCTCGGCCTGCTCGCTCGAACGTGGGCAAATGCGCGGCAGTCGCGACGCGACAAGGCAGAGGCTGAGCGTGCGGTCGTCGTCGAACAGGAACGCAATCGCATCGCGCGCGACATGCACGATGTCGTCGCCCACTCCCTCGCCGTCGTCATCGCACAGGCCGATGGCGCGCGGTACGCGGCGCGCAAAGATCCCTCGAGTGTCGAGGATGCCCTCGCGACGATCTCGACGACCGCGCGTGAGGCGCTCGGCGACGTGCGGCTGCTTCTGGGACAGCTGCGGCACAGCCAGGAGCGGGGGCCTCAACCCGAGCTCGACGACCTCGACGCGCTCGTGGCCCAGGTGCGGGCATCCGGGCTCGATGTGTCGCTCTCGCAGGTCGGTCACCCGACGACTCTCGCCGCCGGACGCCAGCTCGCGGTCTACCGCATCGCCCAGGAGGCGCTCACGAACGCGCTCCGCCACGGGGATGCGTCGAGGCCCGTCGTCGTGCGACTCGAGTGGGGTGTGGATGCCGTCACACTCACGATCACCAACACCCCAGGATCCGCAACCTCGTCCGAGCCGGGTCACGGCCTCGCTGGCATGCGCGAGCGCGCCCAGCTCGTGGGTGGCACGTTCGCCACCGAGCGGCGGGACGGGCTGTTCGTCGCGACAGCTCGCATCCCGGTGCGAGCGGAGGTGGCCGCGTGACGCGCATCAGGGTGGGTCTCGTTGACGATCAGGCGCTGTTCCGCGCGGGCATCCGCATGCTCATCTCTTCCCAGGACGATCTCGAGTTCGTGGGCGAGGCGAGCGACGGGGCGGAGGGTGTCGCGATGGTCGCGTCCGCGAAGCCCGACGTCGTGCTCATGGACATTCGGATGCCCGTGATGGACGGCATCGAGGCGACCGAGTCCATCCTCGCCGCCGAGGGCGCGCATGTACCCCGCATCGTCGTGCTCACGACCTTCGATCTCGACGAAGCGGCGGCGCGCGCGATTCGCGCGGGCGCGAGTGGATTCGTGCTCAAGGACGCGCAGCCCGAACTCCTGCTCGCGGCTATCCGGGCCGTGCACTCGGGCAACTCGGTCATCGCGGCCGCGGCGACTCGCGAACTCTTCGAGCACTTCGGTTCGCCCGCGAAGGAGGCCCCCGTCGAGTTCGAATCGCTCACGGCCCGGGAACGCGAGATCTTCCTCCTCGCCGCTCGGGGACTCAGCAATGCCGAGATCGCCCGATCCGAATTCCTGAGCGAGGCGACCGTGAAGACCCACATCAGTCGCGTTCTCGCGAAGCTGGGCCTGCGCGATCGCGTGCAACTCGTCGTCTTCGCGTACGAGAACGGGCTCGCCTGAGGTCATCCTCTCGACGGACGTGTGCGCGCCGTGCGGCCGACGCGCCAGCCGCGTCACGGCGGCGACGCTGGTCCCATGGAAATCACAACGTCGGACCTCGGCCTCGTCGCCCGGGTCGCCGGTCTCAGTAAGTCGTACGGTACGGGCGTGACAAGCGTCACGGCACTCCGGGAAGTGTCACTGGGCATTCGCCGGGGTGAATTCACCGCGATCATGGGCCCGAGTGGCTC
>CAYZHZ010000158.1:0-5164 GCA_964477625.1 uncultured Salinibacterium sp. | reverse complement strand
ATGGTCATACCGCGGTCCTTGAACGACCCGGTGGGGTTCATCCCCTCGAACTTGACCCATACACGTGCGCCGGTGCGGTGGGAGAGTGCGTCCGCGGCGACGAGCGGCGTGCCGCCCTCGCCGAGGGTGATGACGGGAGTCGCCTCTGAGACGTCGAGTCGGTCGGCATACTCGCGGATAACTCCGCGCCACTGGTGGGCCACAGCTACAGTCCTTCAACTCTCAAGACGGAAACGACGCTCGACACAACCGGGTTGGCGGCGAGCGCTGCCACCGTGTCGGCGAGAGCGGACTCCGGCGCCTGATGGGTGACAGTGACAAGGGTAGCGGTGGGCGGCACATCCGACTGTCCATCTGCAACGGACTGCGACACCGCCTCGACCGACACACCGTGATCGCTGAAGAGACTGGCGATCGTGGCGAGCACACCGGGCTCATCGAGCACCGCGAGGGTGATCTGGTAGCGCGTGAGTACGCTCGCCATGGGGAGCACGGGGAGGTTGGCGTGCGTGGACTCCGCGACACCCGGTCCGCCCGCGACGTGGCGACGGGCAGCCGAGACCAGATCGCCGAGCACGGCAGAGGCCGTTTCGACGCCGCCCGCGCCGGCGCCGTAGAACATGAGGGACCCGGCGGCCTCGGCCTCGACGAACACCGCGTTGTTGGCCCCGTGCACGGCCGCGAGGGGGTGCTCGAGCGGCACGAGCGCGGGATGCACGCGGGCGGAGACGCCCTCGACACCGGTTTCGGCATCCGTCAGTCGCTCGCAAATCGCGAGGAGCTTGACGACGTAACCCGCCTTGCGCGCCGAGCGCACCTGCTCGCGCGTGATCGTCGACATGCCTTCGCGGTGAACCGCATCGAGGGGCACGGTTGTATGGAAGGCGAGGCTCGCGAGGATGGCTGCCTTCTGCGCCGCATCGAAACCCTCGATGTCAGCGGTGGGGTCGGCTTCCGCGTATCCCAGTCGCGTCGCCTCTGCGAGCGCCTCATCCATGTCGTCGCCGAGAGAGTCCATGCGGTCGAGGATGTAGTTCGTCGTGCCGTTGACGATTCCGAGAATGCGGCGCACCCGGTCACCCGCGAGGCTGTCGCGCAGAGGGCGGATAATCGGGATCGCGCCGCCGACTGCTGCCTCGTAGTACAGCTGCGCGCCCACCTGCTCGGCCGCGGCGAAGAGTTCGGGACCGTGGGTCGCTAGTACCGCCTTGTTCGCCGTGATGACGTCGGCTCCCGAGTTGAGGGCCTGCAAGATGTAGGTGCGCGCGGGCTCCACTCCCCCGATGAGTTCCACCACGATGTCGGCTCCCAGAATGAGGGCTTCCGCATCCGTGGTGATGAGGTGGCTGGGGATATCGGTGTCGCGCTTCGCGGTCGCATCACGGACGGCGACGCCGACGAGCTCGAGCCCTGCACCCGAACGTGCAGCGAGTTCCGCGCCGTGCTGAAGGAGCAGCGCCGCCACCTGGGATCCCACCGAGCCACCACCGAGGATGGCGACACGCAAGTTGCGGTACTCGATCATGCGTTTACTCCAGCGTCACGTGAAAGTAGGTCTTGTTCGGTCTCGCCCCGCACGATAACCCGGGCGGTGCCATCGAGCACCGCAACGACGGGCGGTCGCGCCACGTAGTTGTAGTTGCTCGCCATCGCCCAGCCGTACGCCCCTGTTGCGGGGACCGCCACGATGTCACCGGGGGCGACATCGGCCGGCAGGTAGTCAGCGTGCACGATGATGTCACCGGACTCGCAGTGCTTGCCGGCGATGCGCACGAGAGCGGGCTGCGCATCGGACGAGCGTCCCGCTATGCGCACCGAGTAGTTGGCGGCGTAGAGAGCAGGGCGGATGTTGTCGGACATGCCCCCGTCGACGGAGACGTACTTGCGCACGGCGCTACCCTCGACGAGCACGTCTTTGACGGTGCCAACTGCATAGAGGGTGGTGGTCGACGGTCCGACTACCGAACGGCCGGGTTCGATGGCAATCACGGGAACGGGGATGCCGAGCTCGCCCGCCCGCTCCGAGACGATCGCGGCAAAGCGTCGCGCGATCTCTTCGACCGGAAGCGCAGTGTCGACGCTCGTGTAGGCGATGCCGAAACCGCCGCCGAGGTTGAGCTCTGGGACCGGTCCGCTCGCCAGCAGTTCGGCGTGCACCTCGAAGAGTCGACGGGCGGCCTCCGCGAAACCGTCCGACTCGAAAATTTGCGACCCGATGTGTGAGTGGAGCCCGAGGAAATCGAGGGAGGTCTCAGCGCGGATGAGTGCCGCGACTGCGACAGCGTCGGCGAGCGGGATCCCGAATTTCTGATCCTCCCTCGCCGTCGCGAGGTACTCGTGAGTGGAGGCGTGAACCCCGCTGTTGATGCGCAGACGCACCGGCTGGGTTCGACCGTGCCGTGTGGCGGCCTCGGCGACGCGACCGATCTCGACGACGCTGTCGATGACGATCGCTCCGACGCCCGCGCCCACGGCACGGTCGATCTCGGAAAGACTCTTGTTGTTTCCATGGAAGCCCAGGCGCGCCCCATCGACACCCGCCGCGAGGGCGACGGCGAGCTCGCCCCCGCTGCACACATCGATGTTCAGGCCCTCCTGCGTCACCCACCGGGCCACCTCGGTCGACAGGAATGCCTTGCCCGCGTAATAGACCCGAGCGTGCGAGCCGACGGCAGAGAACTCGCGCTCGAAGGACGCCCGGATCGAGCGTGCGCGATTACGGACATCCGCCTCGTCGACGACATACAGCGGGGTACCGAATCGTTCGACGAGCTCGCTCGTCGTCACCCCGGCGATCGTCACCTGACCGTCATCCGATCGAGACGAATTCTGAGACCACACCGACTCGGGAAGCTCGTTGGCGTCTCGGGGAACGAGTAGCCACGAGGGCGCGAGCGGGTTGCCGCGGGACGGGCTGGTCTCAGGCACAGTAAGCACCTCACGGGATATGGGACAAGTGAGGCGAGCGAACCCGGATTGGTCCCTGAAGCCGTCTATATCTTACCGAAGGTAAGAGGCGGCCCCGATTCGTGTTACGCGCCTACTGCGCGCACACGCCGTTCGTCGAGAGCCCCGGGTCTGCGAGCGGCGTACCGTCACCATTGATGGTGAGCACGAGCTGCTTATCCGCGACCTCCACGTCGGTCAGGGTGAGGGCCTTCGGCAGGTACTCGGCGACGCAGAACTGGCGCGAGTTGAGGAGGTCACCCGCGAGCGCGCGGAACTCCGGGCTCGCGCGTAGGTCGTCAACCGAAATCTCCTGCTCGCCCAGGATGATCGTGCGCGGGTCGAAGTTGATGCCGCCGTCTCGAGCTGTGGGAAGCAGATCCACCGAGACCGGGAGGGTGATGAAGAGCAACGAGAATTCGGTGCCCACGCGGATCACGTCGTCCTCGAGCGAAATCGTCTTCAGGTCGATGCCGCTCAAGAACGATCGCAGCTTCTGCACGTTGTCCTCGTCGACCGACACGACGATGCCGAGCGTGTCAACGGGCTTCGCACTATCGAGGGGAACCCCCGTTGCGGTAATTCGCGCGTCACCCGTGATGTCGCCGAAGGTGATCCCGTTCGCGTGGATCGTTACCTCGTTGAGGCCGCCTGCGAGTGCCTGCAGGATGACGGACCCGCTCCCGAGATCAACGTCGACATCTGAGTCGGGCTCGAGGTGAAGAACCCGGATGATCTGCTCGCGCACGTACTGAGTGGCGTACTGCTTCGCGAACGCGTCGCCCACGAAGAAACCGATGACGAGCACGATCAGAAGGATGACGGCCGCGATGACCCACCCGATCCACCGGCGCCGCTTGCGAGGGGCTGGTTCCTCGACGACAACTACGTCTCTCCCCGACTCGTCGGTCTCAGTCGGGGTCTCGGCGCTCTCTCGCGGCTGGATGGGCTCGGCCATGGTCACATCCTCTCGGGAGCGGTGACTCCCAGCAAGGAGAGGCTCCTGCGCAGTACTTGACCAACGGCGTCGTTGAGCCACAGTCTCGTGCGATGCACGTCGGTGACGGGCTCGTCACCGAGTGGCGTGACTCTGCAGGAGTCGTACCAGCGGTGGTAGGCACCAGCCAATTCCTCGGCGTAGCGCGCAACACGGTGCGGTTCCCGCAGCTCGGCGGCCTGGCGAACGACGCGCGGGAATTCGGCGAGAACCCCGAGGAGGATGCTCTCGGTCTCGTGCGACAACAGGCTCGCGTCGAAGGCGCTGCGGTCGACCCCTGAGGAGGCCGCGTTGCGCGCGACGCTGTGGGTACGCGCATGGGCGTATTGCACGTAGAAGACCGGGTTGTCGTTGGTGCGCTTGCCCCACAGCCCGAGATCGATGTCGACCTGAGAGTCAATGGAGCTGCGCACGAGTGCGTAGCGACCAGCATCCACCCCGACCGCTTCGACGAGGTCCTCGAGCGTGACCACCGTGCCGGCACGCTTGGACATACGCAGCGGCTCACCGTCGCGCACGAGGTTAACGAGCTGCCCGATGAGGATCTCGAGGTTCACATACGGCTCGTCGCCGAACGCCTTGGTCATGGCCATAAGCCGACGCACGTAACCATGGTGGTCGGCACCGAGCATGATGAGGTTGCGCTCGAACCCGCGCTCACGCTTGTTCAAGTAGTACGCGAGATCGCCCGAGATGTATCCGGCCTCGCCGTCGCTCTTGATGACGACCCGGTCTTTGTCGTCGTCGTAGTCCGTCGAACGAAACCATGTTGCGCCGTCCGACTCGTAGATCGCGTCGACGTCGCGAAGCCGCTGAATGGCCCGTTCCACGGCACCGGACTCGTGCAGTTCGTTCTCGTGGAAGTACACGTCGAAGTCGACGCCGAAGTCGTGGAGGCTCTTCTTGATGTCGCCGAACATGAGCTCGACTCCCACAGCTCGGAACACCTCCTGCTGATCGTCGCGTGACAGGTGGAACAGGTCTCCCGGGTAATTGGCGATAACGCGAGCCGCGATGTCGGAGATGTAGTCGCCGCCGTACCCGTCCTCGGGAGCAGGCTCCCCGAGATAGGAGGCCAGCAGACTCCGCGCAAAGCGGTCGATCTGCGCCCCGTGGTCGTTGAAGTAGTACTCACGCGTGACGATCCCGCCCTGTGCCTGGAAGATTCGGGCAAGGCTGTCACCCACCGCGGCCCAACGGACGCCCCCGATGTGGATGGGA
>CAYZHZ010000157.1:0-5303 GCA_964477625.1 uncultured Salinibacterium sp. | reverse complement strand
ACGGCAACATTCCGCTGTAGTCACCGCGTCGCGGTGTAGATGTCCTTGTCGGCCGGGCCGCCGGGATCGGGGTCGACCGTGTAGTAGAGGGTCCGCTGATCGGGCGACAGCCACGCGTCGGTCTCGGTCTGGCCGGTCACGTCGAGCTCGTCGAGGGCTATCGGAGCGCTCCACGGCGCGTCGAGCGAATCGCGCATCGCCCACACCAGGCGCGAGTCGCCACCCTGGTCGAAGTAGATCACCAGGCCGAGGTCGTCGAGGTGCGGCCCGCGCTCGAAGGTCGCGGTGTTGAGCGCGCCGATCGCGACCGGCGCGCTCCACGGCTGGTCGGTGCTGACCCGCCGCGATTCGTAGAGCTCGTCCACGTTCAGGCCGCCGCGCATCGAGCTGAACACCAGGACCAGGTCGCGCGCGTCGACCGCGCCCATCGCCTCGAGCTCGGGGCTGTTGACGTTCGCGATCTCGATCGGCGGGCCGAATCCCTGGTCGCGATCGGGGCGCGTCGACTGCCACAGGTTCGCCTCGCCGCCGCCGCGGCGCGAGGTGAAGTAGAGCGTCAGGCCATCACCCGAGATCTGCGGGTGCTCCTCGATCGCGGCGGAGTTGACCGCGGTGATCGGCACGGGCGTGCTCCACGGCTCGGTGATCGCCGAGCGGCGCGCGGAGAACAGATCGTTGTTCCCGTCGCGGTTCGAGTCGAAGAAGATCTCGAGCTGATCGCGCGTCAGGCACGGATCGTCGTCATCGAAGCTCGGGTCCGACAGCGCGAGGAGCTGCGGCGTGCCGAACGGAGGCAGCGTACGTGGATCCACCGAGATCAGCGGATCGTCGACCAGCGGCGCCCCGTCGACGGGTGCTCCCGCGTCGAAGCCGATCCGACCGCACCCGGCCACGCAGATCAACCACACGCAGGACCGCACGGCTCATCGTAACCCGTGGCACGCTACGCGCGCGTGCGCTTGCTCGTCCTCTCGTTCGCGGTCCTCGCGGCCTGCCGCACGCCGGCGCCCATCAAGCCGCTGCCGCCGCTCTCGCACACCGCGTACGCGTACTACCTCGACGCCAAGCTCGCGGGCCACCGCGACGACTGGGGCGGCGCCGTCGAGTCACTGACCGCAGCCGCGAAGGCCGCACCGGACCAGCCGATGATCGTCGTCGAGCTCGCGCGTGCCCTCGCCAAGGCGAAGCGCGAGCCGGCCGCTCGCGAGGCGCTCGCGAGCGCACGGCAGAAGTGGCCGGAGCACCCCGAGGTCTGGCTGGTCTCCGGCGAGCTCGCGACCGGCAAGGAGGCGATCGCCGCGTACCGCCGCGCCATCGAGCTCGATGCGGACGACGAGCGCGGCTACCTCGGACTCGCGAAGCTCGAGGCTCCGGCCGCAGCCGAAGCGACGCTGCGCCAGCTCGTCCAGCGGATCCCGGCGTCGACCGACGGCCACTTCCGGCTCGCGAAGCGGTTCATCGCCCGCAACGAGCTCGCGACCGCGACGCGCGAGCTGCGGGCCGTGCTCGAGCGCGATCCGGACCATATCGATGCGCGGATCGACCTGGCGCGCGTGCTGCGCCGCGACGGCCAGCTCACCCAGGCGATCGAGCAGACGCGCAGCGCGTTCGATCGCAGCGGCCAGGCACTCGACATCGCCGAGGAGCTGTACTGGCTGTTGTGCGAGGCCGACGACCGCACGGCGGCGATCGATCTGCTCACGCTGCTCGACGATGACCGCAGCGACGTCGACGCGCTCGCCGCGGTCGCGCGGCTGTACCGCGGCCTCGGCCTGATCGCACCCGCGCGCGCGATCGCGTCGCGGATCGCGATGATCGACGCCGATGCCGGCAGCGTGCTCGACGCCGAGCTCGACCTCGCGAGCAATCCGGCTGCCGCCGTCGCGACGCTGATGGCGATTCCTCCCGAGTCCGCACGGTTCGCCGACGCGCGCCGGCTCGCCGCCGAGGCGCTGCTCTCGCTCGGCGACGCGAAGGGCGCCGAGGCTGCGGTCGCCCCGGCGCGCAAGGCTGACCCGAAAGACCTCGACCTCGCGCTGGTCGCCGCTCGCGCCCGTGCCGACGCCGGCGATCGCGAAGGTGCGCGCGCGCTGCTCGCGAAGCTCGGTGGCGGGCTCGGTCCGCAGCTCGCGCGCGCCCGGCTCGCCGATCACCTCCAGGACCTCGATGGCGCCCTCGCGATCCTCGAGCCGCTGCTGCGCGAGCACCCGGAGTCGGCCATCGCGCTCAACCTCGCCGGCTACCTGCTCGCCGATGCGAACCGCCGGCTCGCGGACGCCCAGACCTGGCTGCGCAAGGCGCGCGACCTGTCCCCCGGCGACCCCGCCGTGCTCGATAGCTGGGGCTGGCTACTGCTGCGCCAGGGCAACTCGCGGGGTGCGGTCCGCGTGCTCGACCAGGCCGCGCGGATCGCGCCGAACGAGCCGGAGATCCTGGTCCACCTCGCAGCGGCGTGGATCGCCGACGGGGCGCCGCGGACCGGCGCGGCCGTCCTCGACCGCGCACGGGCGCTGCGCCCGTCGGCCGCCGTGCAGCGCCGGATCGACGCCGTGCGTGCCACCTTACCCACCCCTCGGTGATACGCTTTGGTCCATGAAGCGCGTGATGCTCGTGGCCGTGGTCCTCGCGGTGGGCTGCAAGAAGGGCCCCTCCGAGGATCAGTGCAAGCAGCTGCTCGATCACCTGGTCGACCTCGAGTTCAAGAAGGCCGGCACCGCGGGCGCGACCGACGCGATGAAGGCCGAGCTCACCAAGCAGAAGCAGGCCGTCACGGCAGCGAAGTCGGGGGAGTTCATCGCCGTCTGCGTGGACAAGACCGCGAAGAGCCGCGTCGACTGCGCGCTCGCTGCCAACGATCTCGACGCCGTCGCCAAGTGCGACGAGCAGAAGTAACCGTCAGAGCGCGGCGCTGACCGCGTCCGCGACGAGCTCGCCGATCGCCGGCGACGCGGTAGCACCGTGGCCGCCGAGCCCCGCGGCCCACACCAGCCACGGCCGGGCCGGATCGCGGCCGAGCCGCATCTGGCGATCCGGCGTGAAGCTGCGCTGACACGCCCACTGCCGACCGATCGCGGCGTCGGCCAGCGCCGGCGCCGTCCTGCCGAGCAGCTCGCGCAGGCCGCGCTCGCCCTGGGGATCGGTCGCGGCGTCACACGCGGGCCCGACCGTCGCGTCGCATGCCGAGGTCAGGATCCGCTCGCCATCACCGCGGACGTAGAGCTCCTCGCGGCCGAGGTGCCACACGTACGGCGCACCGGTGCGCGAGCGCGCCTCGAGCACGAACAGGTGGCGCTTGAACGCGTCGAGCGGAGGATCGCCGGTGCTCCGGCCGGCCCACGCGCCCGACGCGTCGACGACGATCCGCGCCAGGACGGTGCCGAGCGACGTGACCACGCGGGCGCCCGCATCCGTGGGCTCGATGCGCTCGACGCCGGCGCCGAGCACGATGCGCGACTCGGCGGCGAACCGCGCGAGCAGCACGCGAGTATCGATCACGCCGTCACCGGCGATCGCGAGTCCCGCCGTGATCGACAACCCCTCGAGCTCGGGCCACTGCGCGAGCACGGCGCGGCGATCGATGACCTCGACCGCGACGCCGTGGCGCTCCGCGCGCGCGAGGTACGCGCCGACCCGGCTCGGCTCGTCGAACGTCAGGATGCCGCCGGTCGGTGTCCACGCGGGAGCGAGCTCGGTGCGCAGCCGTGCGGCACCGAGCACCGTGAGTGCCGTCGTCGCGTCATCCTCGGCGAGCTGCCGGCCGAGCCCCGCACCGCGGCCGCTCGCAAACCGGCCGAGCTCGGTCTCGCGCTCGAGCACGATCGCGGCAATGCCGCGGCGGCGCAGCGCCCAGGCCGTCGAGCAGCCGGCGAATCCGCCGCCGATGATCGCGACCTCGATCTGCGGCGGCAGCGCGCTCACTCGCGCCTTGTAGCACGCGAACCCTTCGTGGAATATCCACGGCCATGCCGCGGCTGATCCGGATCGACACGGATGACGACATCGGGACCATCAGTGACGCCCAGCTCAAGTTCCTCGTCGAGCAGCTCGAGGAAGACCACGACGAGGACCAGGACTACTTCATCGATCGCGAGACGCTCGAGCTGATGTCCGACAACGGGGCGGACGCCGAGCTCCTGGCGATGCTGGAGAAGGCGATCGGCGACGACGACGAGATGCGGATCGCCTGGGAGTAGCTGCCTTACGGCTCCGCCAGGGGGCTCGCCCACTTGCCGGTGGCCACTCCGGCTTCCGATCCCAAGGCCCTGATCTCGCAGGGTTGGCATGAATTATCGGCGGCACCGCCCTTGCTCCAGAGGGGGGCATGAAGCGACTCGCCACCCTCCTCGCCGCCACCGCCCTCGCCGCTCCCGCCTGCGTAGCCGAGGACGACGTCTACGACGGCGAGGCCGTGAAGTCCGAGGATGGCAAGGCCGACTCGAGCGCCCTCGCGGTGTTCGTCAACTTCGACTTCAAGGGCAGCCTGCTCACCGACTCGAGCTGGGACAACGCCAAGACCATCCAGGACCAGCTCCTGTACACGGTCGGTCACCTCAACGAGAACAACTCGCTCGCGCGCATCGACAAGATGGTGCTGAAGAGCGCGACCAAGACCACGGTCGGCGGCAAGACCAAGATCGACTACGAGGTCACCCTCCCGGTCGCCTGGGGCAAGCGCAACAACGTCCCGAACACGTACACGCTCAAGCTGCCCGCCGACATCTCGTACGAAGGTCAGCGCGCGTTCGCCGAGAAGTACAGCCACGACTGTGTCGACTTCGGCGCGCACGACGTCGATGCCGGCTCGATGTTCTACTACTACCGTCCGAACCGCTCGGGCTGCGAGCTCGCCCCCGCCGACCTCCAGGTGGTCGAGGCGATCGTCTCGCCGAGCCCGATCCAGACCACCGGCAAGTTCCCCGAGTACCACAAGGTCTGGGAGGACGGCGCGCTCAACGTCGTCGCCATCTTCGGCAAGTACGAGGACGGCGCGACCACCGCGTCGGACGCCGGCATCGCCGCCTACAACGAGTTCATCCGCGAGATGAAGACCGAGCTCAGCGCGCGCGGCCTCGTCACGGTCCCCGCGACCATCCCGACCTCGCCCGGCGTCGGCACGCCCGACATCGAGATGACGGCGACCCTGCCCGACGGCAAGAAGATCAAGGTTACCGCCCTGCTCTCCGACAACATCCAGACCGGCCTCTCGACGCCGGCGTTCCGCACCCGCTACGAGAACGCTTCGACCCGTGCCGACTTCATCGTCTACAACGGCCACGCCGGCCTCGGCGCCAACGTCCGCGCGC
>CAYZHZ010000156.1:0-5317 GCA_964477625.1 uncultured Salinibacterium sp. | reverse complement strand
CATACCTCTCGCCGAGCGTCGAGGTGAGGAAGGTGAGGATCGACCGGTACGTGTCGAGCCCGCCGAGGTCGGCGTTCGCGAGCGGACCGAGCACGGCGAGCCGGACGCCGAACGACGAACTCACGATCGTGTCGATGTCCTCCGCGGTCGCGAGGCCCTCCTCGAGACACAGGAGCGCTTCCCTGATGAGGGCGAACTGGATGCGGTTGGCCACGAACCCCGGAGAATTGCGCACCACCACGGGAGACTTCCCCGCGTCGCGCATGATTCGCGACGCCCGTTCGATGCTCTCGTCGCTCGTGGCCGCGCCGCGCACGATCTCGACGCACGGAACGACGGTCGCCGGATTGAACCAGTGCGTACCGAGCACGCGCTCGGGGTTCGGCACGATCGCGGCGAGGGAATCGATGTCGAGAGCCGACGTGTTGGAGGCGAGGATGGCCGTGGGGGGTGCCGCGGCTCCCATGCGCTCCCACACGGGGGTCTTGATCGACATTTGCTCCGGCACGGCCTCGATCACGAGATCGCGACCCGTGACCCCCGACTCGATATCGTCAGCCACGAGGATGCCCGGCCCCAGTTGGGCTGTGGCCGCAGGATCCGGCTCGACGACCGTCACCTCGTGCCCGCTTACCGCGAGGGCGGCCGCGATGTTGCGACCCATGATGCCGCCGCCGATGACCGCGATCTTGAGCGTGTCGCTCATGACCGCAGCCGCCCGACGACGTCGAGGATGGCCGCGGCGAGTTGCTCGCCCTGCCCCGGCGTGAGGGCCATTCCGTTGAGGGTCAGAACTCCCCGATAGGCCTCACCCTCGCCGACGTACACGGGCGGGGTGAGGGCGCCGAGCGCGAGCACGACCGCGTCGAGGTCGGCACCCGTCGACGCGATGTCGAGGTGCAGTCCCGGAACATCGAGCGTCGGCTCCTGCACTCGCGTGAAGCCGATCGATCCGTCGGCGGTGAGCGCCTTCTCGGCGGCGTCGAGCTCGGCGTTACCGGCGCGCTCGTCGGCTCCGGGGTCGGCGACGTAGCGCTCGACGGCGGCCACGAGTCCCGCGATCTGCTCGCGCCCGACCTTCATCGAGCGACCGACGCCGTGGCGGGGTGGAGTCGTCGGCGCCGCGGCACCGAGGTTGCGCGGCCACGTCGTGTCGCGCTCATCCATGTCCTGGTGCTGCAGAGCGATGACGTCGATGTATTCGGGCTTGCCGCACAGCAGGCCGCTCGCCTGCGGTCCGCGGAATCCCTTGCCGCCGCTCACCGCGACGAGGTCGGCGCCCGCGGCGAAGAAGTCGTGCAGTCGCGAGAGCGGCGGCACGAACATCGCACCGTCGATGATGACGGGCACGCCGTGCTCGTGCGCGATGCGACACGTCGCCTCGAGTGAGAGCAGATTGCCGTGCTTGCCCGGGCGGTAGAGCACGGCCGCGGTCTCGTCGTCGAGAACGCGCTCGAGCTCGCCCGGATGAGTCGAGTCGGGATACCCGATGGGCACGAGCGTCGCCCCCGCCGCGACTGCCGCGCGATCGTACGGATCGCGCTGCGCGCTCTGGATGATGACCTTGTGCCGCATGCCCGTCGTGTCGGGGAGCTGGTCGATGAGCGCGGAGTCGCCGCGTGCCATGGTCGCGGCGGTCGCGAGGAAGAGCGCGGCGGATGCGCCCGACGTCACGTAGACCGCGGGCACCCCGAGCAGCTCGGCGAGCCGCTTGCCCGCCTGACGCTCGAGTTGATCCATGCGCACCGATTGCGCTAGGGCCTCCTGCATTGCCGCCCACACGTCGGCGTGCAGCGGGAGCCCGCCGAGTCTCGTCGCCGGACCGACGCCGTTGATGACGGGGGTGACCCCCAGCCGGTCGTACACGCTCATGCTTGTCCCTTTCCTGTCGAAGTCAGTACTCGCCCACCCATGACCGTCAATTGGGGAACGAGCCGAGCGGTGCCGACGAATCGGCAGTCGAACCCGTCACCGAACTCCACCTCGCCCTCGTCGAGGCGCAACACCGCGACGTCCGCGGGCGCTCCCACCCGCAGGGTTCCGACGCCGAGTCCGTCGAGCCCGACCACGCGCGCAGGGGCGAGGGTGGCCCGCAGGAGCACGTCTTCGAGCGTCATCCCGAGCGCCATCATCTTGGAGAGCACCGTCGCGAGGTCGACGACGGCGTCGTGCGAGTAGGTGTGCAGGTCGCTCGAGATCGTGTCGGGCATCTGACCGAGTTGGATCATGCGGCGAGCGACGACCGAACTGAATCCGGACGCTCCGTGGCCGATGTCGATGACGACGCCGCGGTCGCGCGCGGACTCCACTGAGGCGCGCACCGCGTCCCCATCGAGCACCGTGTTCCCCTCCCACCCCGTATACGCGTGCGTGAGGATGTCCCCTTCGCCGAGCGCTTCGAGTATCTCGTCGATCGTGCACGGCGGCGGACCGAGGTGCACCATGAGCGGGAGTCCGACACGGTCGGCGACTCGCCGCGCTTTGCGGAGGGCTTCGGGGGTGTTGTCGCCGCCGACGTTGCCCGACGCGCGCACCTTCACCCCCAGCACGACGTCACGGTTGCGTTCGATGCACTCCGCCGCGACGTCCTCATCCGAGTAATAGGGAGCGAGGAGTTCGCCGCCGAGCACGATGCTCGTCGTGCCGATCGAGGCGATGTTGACGAACGCCCGCACACGGGCATCCGAGGTGTCGATCGTGGAGAGACGGAAGGCATCGAAGAGGTGACCGCCCGCGCTACCAGCATCGATGAAAGTAGTGGTTCCCGAGGTGGACGCGAGTTCGTCCGGGGTCAGCCCGAGGTCTTGGCCGCGGAAGACGTGGGTGTGCAGGTCGACAAGGCCAGGGCTCACGATGGCGCCATCGACGTCGATGACCTCGTCGTCGGGGTGCGACCCATTCGCGATGACGTCCCCCTCGATGCGCACCGTGCCCCCGCGCAGCTCGCTCACGTCGGGGTCGTAGACCCGGCCGCCCGTCAGTACGATCCCCGGTCTCGTCACTCTCGTGGCCTTCTCTTCGTGGTTGCGGACTGGATCGTCAGGGGTGGTGTGGGGTCGACACCGGCACGCCGACCCCACCCTGGTTGTACGGTGATCACTCTAGCGCTCCCGTCTCGATATGCAAACCATTGTTCATAGATACGAACTAGGCAGGGAGCAGCCATCCCGCCCCCGCGCACTCGAAGAGTGTGTGCGCCTTCCCGGGAACCCCATCCACGAGCTCGATCGCGACGACCGTGCCGCTGTCCCACCCGGCGACGAGCACGTGCGACTCGGTCACGAGAAGGTGTTGCGGCCACGCCGTTCCCGCGGCCACCTCCCCCACGGGTGCGGGCGCGTCGCCGTCGACAGCGAAGGCCGAGATCGTGTCGTATCCGCGGTTCGCGAAGTACGCGATGGGGCGTCCCGTCGCGTGGCCGAGTTTGATGTCGCCGGGATAGTTGACGGGGTGCCTGCCGGGTACGGGTCCCGAGTGGGCGGTGCCGGGCGAGATGGCCCAGTTCGCATCATCCACCGTTCCCCGCATGATCGCGCCCGCGAGCTCGCCCGACGCGACGAAGCGGGTGTCGTCGAGAAAGCAGAGGTGACGCGGCGCGCTCCCGGGCGGCGCGATCGTCGGCTCGCCCTCGGTGAGCGCGCCCGACTCGACATCGAACTCGTAACTGCGCACCCGATCGGCGCCGTAGTCGGGCACGAAGAGCATGCCGCCGTGAAAGACGATCTGGTGCGGATGAGCCCGATCCTGGTTGACCGGCACCGCACCCGAGCCCTCGCCGAGGTCGATCACGCGCGGTTCGCCGATCGGCGCGCCGGCGGCATCGAGTCGCCAACTCGCGAGAGAACCCCCGATGTCGTTGAGCCCGAAGTTGGCAACGACGAGGATGCTGCCGCTCGGGTCGACGGCGACGTCACACGGGATCTCACCACCGCTGTCCACACGGGCGATCTCCCCGGCGACACCCAGCTCGCTCACGTCCCACGCGAGTACCGTGCCGCGCTGCAGCCCCGACAGTCCGTACAGCACGGGCAGCGTGGGATGCCTGGCGAGCGCAGCCAGCTCCTCGACACGGGCGAGGTGGATGCCCCGCCATTCGCCATTCCTCTGCGAGAAGTGATGCAACCCGTCGTCGGGCCCGTCGCCACGTCCCGCCACGTAGAGCCCTGACGCAACATTCAGATCTTGAGCTTCAGTCACGCCCCCAGTGTGCCATCGAGCGGCGCAGAAGAACACGTTCCGCGCGCTCCCAGAAAACCTTCAGACAACTACCAGATACTTGTGGGCATGTCTGATGGACCCAAGATTCTCATCGTCGACGACGAGCCGAACATCCGTGACCTTCTCACCACGAGCCTGCGCTTCGCAGGCTTCGCCGTCCGCGCTGTCGGCAACGGCGCACAGGCGATCTCCGCCGTACTCGAAGAGGAGCCCGACCTCATCATCCTCGACGTCATGCTGCCGGACATGAACGGCTTCGGCGTCACCAAGCGGCTGCGCGCCTCCGGCTACACCAGCCCGATCCTCTTCCTCACCGCGAAGGACGACACCGAGGACAAGATCACCGGCCTCACCGTCGGCGGCGACGACTACGTCACCAAGCCGTTCAGCCTCGACGAGATCGTCGCCCGGATCCGCGCCATCCTGCGCCGCACCATGCAGGAGCAGGACGACGCGATCATCCGCACCGGCGAGATCACGATGGACCAGGACACCCACGAGGTCTCCGTCAACGGCCACGACGTCGAGCTCTCCCCGACCGAGTTCAAGCTGCTGCGCTACCTGATGCTCAACCCGAACCGGGTGCTGTCGAAGGCGCAGATCCTCGATCACGTCTGGGAGTACGACTTCAACGGCGACGCCGGCATCGTGGAGAGCTACATCTCCTACCTCCGCCGCAAGATCGACCCGTACTCGTCGGAGCCGCTCATCCAGACCAAGCGAGGCTTCGGCTACATGCTGAAGGCCGGCAAGTCGTCCTGAGCGGACGGGAGCCCCGAACCGTGAGCGGAGAGGGCGTTCTGGCGGCGCACGCGAAGCGCAACGATCGGGTGACCTCGTGGTGGCGTGATGTGAGCCTGCGCGCCAAGGTCACGGGCGTCACGGTCGCCGTCCTCGCACTGGGGCTGCTCGTGGCCGGCTTCGGCACGGCGGTGTTCCTGCGCAACGCCCAGATCGCCGAGCGCGACCAGTCGATCAGTCAGACCGTCACGCTCGACCAGGCGTCCAGCCTGCTCGACGTCGAGGTCGTCGACGGTGTCGCCCAGTTCGCCGAGCGCTCCCCGGTGCCGCTGACCTCGTTCTACATCGCCGTGTATGC
>CAYZHZ010000155.1:0-5355 GCA_964477625.1 uncultured Salinibacterium sp. | reverse complement strand
CCAGTCGACCTCATTCGAGTACAGCACCGCGTTGCGCCCGCGATCGATGTTCACGAACGCGGCCTCCATGCTCGGCAGCACGTTCTGTACCCGACCGAGGTAGACGTTGCCGATGAGACTCGCGTCCTGCGACTTCGCGACATAGTGCTCGACGAGTACGCCGTCTTCGAGAACGGCGATCTGGATGCGCCCAAACTTCGAACGCACGACCATCACGCGGTCGACACTCTCGCGGCGCGCCAGGAACTCGGACTCCGTGACTACCGGACGGCGCCTGCCAGCGTCTCGACCATCTCGACGGCGCTGCTTCTTCGCCTCGAGACGGGTGGAACCCTTGACGCGCGTGGGCTCGTTGCTCGGCGCGGGCTCGGGGCGCGGCTGACGCACACGCACGACGGTGTTGGGCGACTCATCACCCGGACGGGCATCCTCACCCGAACGGCGGCGGGAGCGACGACGTACGGTGCCGGACTCGTCATCCGGGCGATCGCCACCGCGCGGCTGTCCGCCACCGCGGGGCGGCAAGGGCGGAAGCGGCGGGAGGTCGGGGGCCTGGAACAGCAGCGAGGTCGTCGGGCGCGACGGAGGGGCGTGCTCGGGAAGCGCGGACGCGACCGGCTCGTCGGCGATCGACTCGGCAGCGATCGACTTCTTCGAGCGGGAGCGCGTGACCTTGGAGGCGGCACCGTCGGCCGCCAACGGGGACTCCGCCGGTTCCTCGGCCGCCTCACCGGATGCGACGTGGCTCGACGCAGACTTGGCCGCGGATCGCGCGCGTTTCGGCGGCGCAGCGGTCTCGCCGGGTTGCTCGCCCGCAGCAGGAATCGGCGGTGCGGCATCCGTGGGCACTTCTGCCTCGGGCTGCTCCATAGGCTCCGCTGACTTGCGGCCAAACAGTCGTGAGCGCTTCTTCGGCGCTTCTTCGGTGTTTTCGTTTGTCACCATCGCTGGTGTACTCCTCGCCCGGGTGGGCGACCGCGCCACCCACCGGGTACTCTCTCGTGCGCTATCCCGCTGTCACCCTGGGACCGCTACCAATTCTTCACGTTCATTCGCACCGGGCCGGGAGTTCGTTGACGTCTCGGTCTCGCTGTGCGCTTCGTCCGGCAACGGCCGGAAAGCCTTCTTTGGCGTCGGTTCGAGCGCGGCTCGATCGACTACGGGCAATTATCGCACGCATTCTCGGTGGAGCGTGATTTAGTCCGTGCAATAATCCGACCATGACTGACGCCGTGGCCGTGCGCCGCCCCCTTCCGCTCGCGATCGTGCTCATCGTCACGGGCGTCGTCGGCTGGTACGCCGCCTTTGCGCTCACCCTCGACAAGCTCGCCGTACTCGCCGATCCACAGGCCGACCTGGACTGCAATTTCAGCCTCATCGTGCAGTGCGGCGTCAACCTCGGCTCGTGGCAGGGACAGATACTCGGCTTTCCGAACCCCATCATCGGACTGGGAGGATTCGTCGCACCCATCTCCGTCGGCGTGGCCCTTCTCGCGGGCGCGCGGTTCGCGCGCTGGTTCTGGGTCGCCTTCAACGTCGGCGTGCTGGGGGCGTTTGCCTTCATCCTCTGGCTCGCCTATCAGAGCATCTTCAACCTCGGCACCCTGTGCCCATGGTGCATGCTCGTGTGGTCGATCACCATCCCCCTGTTCTGGACAGTGACGCTCTCGAACGCCCGAGAAGGGGTGTTCGGGTCTAGGCTCCAGCCGCTCGGCGAGAAGCTCTACTCGTGGGTGCCTGCGATCACCGTCGCGGGCTACCTCGTCATCGCCATTGTCGCGCAGCTGCGCCTCGACCTCATCACCTACCTGACGGTGGGCTGAACTCTAGAACCAGAGGGAAAGCTCTCGAGCAGCCGATTCCGGTGAATCACTGCCGTGCACGAGGTTCTGCTGGACCTTGAGCCCCCAGTCGCGACCGAGGTCACCGCGGATCGTTCCCGGAGCGGCGGTCGTCGGATCGGTCGTTCCGGCGAGTGAGCGGAAGCCCTCGATCACTCGGTTTCCCGCAACACGGATGGCAACGACGGGACCGCTCTGCATGAACTCGACGAGAGGCTCGTAGAACGGCTTACCCTGGTGCTCCTCGTAGTGGGCCGCGAGCAGGTCGAGATCGGCCTGCACGAGCTTGATGTCGACGAGCTGGTAGCCCTTCTGTTCAATTCTCCTCAGGATTTCCCCGGTGAGGTTGCGCGCAACCCCGTCGGGCTTGACGAGTACGAGTGTTTCTTCCACGCTCACGGCGTTTCCTCCAGTGTGTTGGGATATTGGGAATCGAATCGTGCCTTGGCTCGGTCGAGTTGGCGGCCCTTGACGAAGCAAAAGACCCAGATCGCGGCAAATCCGAGTCCGATGAAGTACATAACAGGAAGCAGGATGCCGGTGGCCACGAGAGCGACCTGCAGTAGCCATCCGAACCAGACGCCCCACTCGTAGCGCACGAATCGTGCTGCAAGCACGAGCAGCAGAATCAGACCGATCCCCCCGCCGAACGCCGCACCCGGCGGCAGCGCCTTCAGGCCGAAGGCCGTCAGCATAACGAAGAAAACGAGCACGGCCTCCAGCCCGAGCGCAATGCTCAGGAGGGATTCGCTGGCCGATCGAACGCGCTTCACTTCCAGCCCTCGGACTCTGCGAGCGCAATCGTTTCGCCGACGAGAGTAATCGAACCCGTCACGACGACCGCTCGACGCGGCCGTTGCGCCGCCCACTCCCGCGCATCCTGGATCGCAAGCTCGACGCTCTCGAACTGGAAGGTTGCACCTTCCTCTGTGAGGTCGTGCGCGAGCTCCGCGAGCTCCTCGTAGGAGATGGCGCGGTCGGAACTCGACTGGGTGATGTGGAAGCGGGTAGCAACAGGAGCCAACGCCTCGACAATGCCCCGGGCATCCTTGTCACGGAGCACGCCAAGAACTACGGCGACCTCATCGAACGTGAAGTAAGTGGAGAGGGCGGCGGCGAGCGCCTCAGCGCCGTGCGGGTTGTGCGCCGCATCCACGATGACGGTCGGTTCGGTGCCCACGAGCTGCAGTCGTCCCGGCGAGGTCGCAGTGGCGAGCCCCTCGGCGAGCACATCCGCCACGAGTCCCTGGCCCCCGCCCCCCAGGAAGGACTCGACCGCAGCGATGGCAAGGGCGGCGTTGTGGCCCTGGTGGTCGCCGTAGAGCGGCAGGAAGAGATCGTCGTAGCTGCCCGCGAGCCCACGCACACTGATGAGCTGGCCGCCGACGGCAACCGTTGCGCGCGTGAGGGCGAATGCATCACCCTCGACCGCGAGCGTCGACTCTGTGAGATCAACGGCGCGTTCGAGCTCAGCGAGCGCATCAGGGTGCTGGATTGCGGAGACAACATTCGCGACCGGCTTGATGATGCCCGCCTTCGTGCGCGCAATCTCTGCGACGGTGGTTCCGAGCCTCTGCGTGTGATCGAGGGCGATCGGGGTGAACACCGCGACCTGTCCGTCGCCGACATTGGTCGAGTCCCACTCCCCGCCCATCCCGACCTCGATGACGGCGACGTCGACGGGCGCGTCCGCGAACGCGGCGAACGCGAGCACCGTGAGCGCCTCGAAGAACGTGAGCGGTTCATCCTCGTTGGCAATGAGCTCGGCATCGACCATCAGGAGGTAGGGACGGATGTCGGCCCAGTTGTCCGCGAGCGCTCGATTGGTGATGGGGCGTCCGTCGATCACGATGCGCTCGTTGATTCGCACGAGGTGCGGACTCGTCATGAGCCCCGTGCGAAGACCGTACGCGCGCAGGATCGACTCGGTCATGCGGCTTGTCGAGGTCTTGCCGTTGGTACCCGTGATGTGGATGATCGGGAAACTGCGCTGAGGATCTCCGAGCAGCTCGACCGCCCGTCGCGTCGGCTCGAGACGCGGTCGCGGTGCAGACTCGCCGACGCGCGCGAGCAATTCGTCATACACACGGTCGGCGTCGCCCTGATACTCGACGTCTTCGAGCTCGTACTCTCGGTCTTCCTCGTCAGACATTCACCGCTCCCGACTTCCCGATGTCGAGGACAAGTACACCAGCATTCGCGTACTGCCCGGACTTCAGGGTTGCACGCTGCGAGCCGACCGCGGAATGCATCGCGGAGGCGGATTCGGGGGCAGGTGTGACCTCGAAGGTCGTCTCGATCGCGAGCGTCTCCCCCGCGATCATGGCTGAGAAGGCCTTGAGGGCAGAGATGTCGCGTTCCGACTCCCCTGTTATCGCCACTGTGATGCGATCGCTGACGTCCAGTCCTGCGGCCTTCCTGGTGTCCTGGATCGCACGGATGATGTCGCGTGCGAGCCCCTCGTCCTCGAGTTCCGGTGTCGTGTGAGTGTCGAGAATGACGAACCCGCCGGTCGGCAGGAAGGCGATGGCGCTTTCGTCGGACGCGGCCTGGAGCTCGAGTTCGAATTCGCCAGGCTCGAGCGTCTCGCCGCCGACGGTCACGACGTCACCAGACACCGACCAGTCCCCCGCCTTGGCGGCCTGGATGATCTCCTGCACTCGTTTGCCCACACGCGGACCGAGGGCACGTGCGTTGACGGTGAGCCGACGAGTGATGCCGAAGGAGTCGAGCGAGCCCGCTTCGAGCGCAGTGAACTCGACCGCCTTGACGTTGAGTTCGTCGCGGAGGATGTGCGCGAAGCCCTCGAGTCCCGCCGCTTCACTCACAACCGTCAGGAGCGAGAGCGGGAGACGGACGCGCAGTCCCTTTGCTTTGCGAAGGGCAAGGCCGGATGAAGCGACGTCGCGTACGCGGTCCATCGTCGCGACGAGGGCGTCGTCCGCGGGGAATGCCTCGGCATCCGGCCAGTCCGCGAGGTGCACGCTGCGCTCACCCGTGAGACCGCGCCACACTTCTTCGGCGACGAGCGGGGCGAGAGGTGCCGCGAGGCGCGACAGTGTCTCGAGCACGGTGAAGAGGGTGTCGAAGGCATCCGCGTCATCGCCGCCCCAGAAGCGATCGCGTCCGCGGCGCACATACCAGTTCGTGAGCACCTCGGCGAAGTCGCGCAACTGAGCAGCGGCCAGGGGGCTGTCGAGGTTCTCGAGCTCGGCGGTCACGTCGACGATGCGCGCGCGCGTCTTGGCGAGCAGGTACCGGTCGAGCACATGGGTCGAGTCGGTACGCCACGTCGCGGTGTGGTCGGAGGCGTTCGCATACAGGGAGAAGAAGTAGTACGTGCTCCACATCGGAAGGAGGAACTCTCGCACTCCCTGGCGAATCCCCTCCTCGGTGACGATGAGGTTGCCACCGCGAATCACGGAGCTCGACATGAGGAACCACCGCATGGCGTCGGCCCCGTCCCGATCGAACACCTCGTTGACGTCGGGGTAATTTCGCAGGCTCTTCGACA
>CAYZHZ010000154.1:3447-5455 GCA_964477625.1 uncultured Salinibacterium sp. | reverse complement strand
TCGCCTGGTCCATGCTCTCGCCCGACATCGAGCCGGAATTGTCGATCACGAAGATGGTCTCTCGATCGCGACGCATGCCGTCAACCCGCATCGCAGGCGGGTTCACGATGGCGAGAAGATAGTCCTCGCCATTGCGCGTCTCGCGAAACAGGCTGGCCGTCGGCGCGGCGGCAGCTTCCGGTTTCCAGCTCAGCACGAAGTCACGGTCGGCGGCAACCTCGCCGTCCTTGAGACTGATGCGGGCTGTGTCGGCATCGATCTGCGTGAGAGTGAGCGCATGACTCTGCGAGGTGATGCTGGCCAGCGGCACGCCCGCCTCGAGCGAGATGTCGAAATTCACCGGCAGACGCAGGCCCTCGGGGCCGGCGGGTTCATGCGCCGGATGCAGCACGGGCGGCGTGATGCGCGCGCGGTCCGGCACAGGATCCTCGACCGAGATCGTGCGGCCATCGCGGTCCGCCACAAGGCCGAAGCTGGGCTTGGGGCTGTAACGCGGCCCGATGACCATCGGGAAACGGGTCGACCAGACGCCGTTGTCGAGCCGCGCCTTGTCCTGGTATTCGATCTGGATCGCCACCGTCTCGCCCGGCCCGATATTGGCGAGCGAGGTGGTGAACAGGTTGGGACGCTCTTCTTCAACAAGGCCGGCGCGCTGTCCATTCGCCGCCGCTTCCTCATAGATGATGCGCGCTTCCTGGCGTTCCTTGATATCGCCCTCGATGAAGCGGTCGCCGATCACGATACGGAGCGTGTCTACGGCGGCGTCTTCCGGCAGCGGGAAGGCATAGACGCCCTCCACCCATTTGTCGGTCGGATTGGTGAAGCGCTGGGTCAGCCGTGTTCGGATCACCGGCCCCGCGATATCCATCTTCACATCGGCTGCGACCAGCGGCGCCTCGACATAGCGGCCGGGCGTCGAGGACTGCAGGAGAAGCGAGCCGGAGGAGACTTCGTTCTTCCCCACAGTGCCGTCCTGGGCGAATGCAGGAGGCACGAGGAAAGTGGCGGCGAGCAACGCGCCTGCAAGTGCGGGGCGCGATGCGGAGGCGGAGCGTGCAAGGTTGATCATCTGTTCCATCGGGTGTCCCAGCCCGTTGTGATGAGGGATGATGCAGTTGTGAGAACGTCGCGCGTTTGCCGACGCGGTGACGATGCAGCGGCGGATGCGGCGATGGGGCGCCGCGCGGCGTTGGAATTGTGGCGGGGCTTCCCCGCCGCGCGATCTCGGCCTAGCACTCGTCCAGAGTTGGAATCCGGCGACAGGCGCCCCGCGCCGCGCTCGCCCAAGACGTGGAGACGACATGCGTAAGCTTGGTTACGTGGCAGCTGCCGTTGCATTCGCAGCCTGCACCAGCACCCCCGCCGAAGTGGCCGGCGCAGGCGCCAAGCCCTTCATGCCCAGCTCGCTCGAACCTTCAGCCGTGAATGCGGCCGACGAGTTCCTGTGGCTGGAGGACGTGTGGGGCGAGCGCGCCATCGCGTGGGTGAATGAGCAGAACGAAAAGACGCTGGCCGCGCTCAAGGCCGATCCTCGCTACGAGCCCTTCCGCAAGGAAGCGGCGGCCATCCTGACGGCGCAGGACCGCACGCCGACGCCGAGCTTCCGCGCCGGCGGGATCGACAATTTCTGGCAGGACGCCACCAACGTTCGCGGCGTCTGGCGGCACACCACGCTCGAAAGCTATCGCTTGGGCGCTCCGCAATGGCAGACCGTGCTGGATATCGACGCGCTGTCAAAGGCCGAGAACGCCAACTGGATCTTCAAGGGATCGAACTGCGTCGCGCCGGAAGAAACGCGCTGCCTCGTGAGCCTCTCCGATGGCGGTAAGGACGCCGTCGTCATTCGCGAGTTCGATACCACGACAAACGCCTTTGTCCCCGGCGGATTCAATCTGCCGGAAGGCAAGCATCGCATCGCCTGGTTTGATCAGGACACGCTTCTTGTCGCCACCGACTTCGGCCCCGGCACGCTGACGGAAAGCGGCTACCCCTTCATCGTCAAGGCCCT
>CAYZHZ010000154.1:0-3437 GCA_964477625.1 uncultured Salinibacterium sp. | reverse complement strand
CGCTGCCGTCCATGTCACCATCATGGAGCGGGCCGACGCCCTTGCCCTGAGCCGCCTGCGGGAGCGGGAACGCACCCTGGCGGCGGATCGCGGGGTACGCCTCTCCTGGCTCCCCTTCATCGTCAAGGCCCTGAAGCGCGGCCAGACGCTGGCGCAGGCGCAGCAAGTTTTCCGTGGAGCGGCCAGCGATGGCGGTTACGGCGTCAGCCCGTCTGTCCTTCGCGACGGCGCAGGCAACGTCCTCACCGTCCTCGTTACGCGCCCGCTGGACACCTTCCGCTCGGAGACATGGGAACTCGCCGGCGGCGAGGCCAGCAAGCTCTTCCTGCCCGAACGCGTCTCCGTGCGCGGCGCGCTCAAGCCCAATGTCCTTGGCGAGGTGCGGCTGGTCCTGACCATCGAAGAGCCATGGAAGCTTCACGACACGGAATATGCAGCAGGATCCCTGCTCGCGATCCCGCGTGACACGTTGCGGCTCAGCGACGACATCGCCCTGCCCAAGGGCAACGTCGCAGTGTTCGAACCTTCGGCGCGAACGTCGATCGAGGGCGTGAGGGTGTTCGACAATCTCATCGTCGCAGAGGTCTATGACAATGTGCGCGGTCGCGCAGTCGTCTACAGCGACAAGGGCGATTTTGGCGGCTGGCTGCCTGCAAGCCTTCCCGTCCCCGAAAACGCCGCCGTCCATCTCGGCTCGTCCTCGCGTTCGAAGCAGCAGATCTTCTATACTTATGAAGGCTTCCTCACGCCCTCGACGCTTGCGCTGGCCGACGTCGCTGGCGCAAAGGCCGACGTGATCCGTGCCGCACCTGCGCGCTTTGACGGCTCGAAGCACGTGGTGGAGCAGCACGAGGCGACTTCCAAGGACGGGACGAAAATCCCGTACTTCGTCGTTCGCCCGAACGGCGCACCCAATCCGGCTACCCCGACGATGATGTTCGGCTATGGCGGCTTCCAGGTGAGCTACCCGCCCGTCTACAAGCCCGAGCTCGGCAAGCTGTGGCTCGAACGCGGCGGCGCCTACGTGATCGCCAACATCCGCGGCGGCGGCGAGTTCGGCCCGGCCTGGCACCAGGCCGCGCTGAAGGGCAATCGCCAACGCGCCTTCGACGATTTCGCGGCCGTGGCCGCAGATCTCGCAGCGCGCAAGATCACCTCAGCCGAACACCTTGGAATCTATGGCCGCTCCAACGGCGGCGTGCTCACCACAGTATCGCTGACTCAGAACCCGCAGCTGTTCGGCGCGGTGGTGGTCGAGAGCCCGCTCACCGACATGCTGCGCTATCACGAGCTGCCGCCCGGCGCGTCGTGGATGGGCGAGTACGGTGACCCGCGCATTCCGGAAGAGGCCGCGTGGATCGCAGCCTATTCGGGCTACCAGAACCTGCAGCCGGGCAAGGACTATCCCGTGCCCTACATCACCACGAACACGCGCGATGACCGCGTGCATCCGGGCCACGCGCGCAAGTTCGCGGCGCGCATGCAGTCGCTGGGATACGAGGCGCTGTACTACGAGAACACCGACGGCGGTCACTCGAACGACAGCGACCCGATTTTGAACGCCGAACGCTGGGCAAGGCACTATGTCTATCTCGCGCAGCAACTTGGGCTCGCGAAATAGACGCTGTCCCGCAAACAAAAACGCCGCCCGGCGAGGGGCGGCGTTTTCATTGAGTCTGGAGAAACGGCTACTTCACCTTGGAGATCAGCGTCCAGTTCTGGGCGAGGACGGCCGCGCCGTTGTCGGACTTGATCGCGCCCCAGGTCGCTTGAGCCGCAGCCTTGTCGCCAAGGCGGTACTGCGCCATGCCGAGGTGAAGCCGGGCAAGATCCGCTTCGCCTGCGTCGCTGATGCCCTTGTCGAGCGCAGCTTTCAGGACTTCGGCAGCCTTGGCGTTGTCGCCATAGCTGAGGTGAGCCTCGCCGATCGCGGCCATGGCCGAAGCATTCCCTTCGGCAACGATCTCGCTGGTCTCCTTGGCGAGGTTGGGCTTGTCCTCGGCGATACGCCGTTTGGCGTTGTCGAGATTGCTCTTGTCTTCCGCATCCGAGCCAAGCTCGCCGGCGGCGACTGCTGGTTCAAGAACATCGAGCGCCTCCTGCGGCAGGCCGCGGCGGATGGCCTCGCGGCCGAGATTGCTCTTCTCCTGAGCCGTCAGCTTGACCCCGGCGGCGACGAGCGTGCGGTACATGTCGAGCCGCGCCGGCGCGCCATAGCCCGGCTCGTTCTGGGCGCGGACGATAAGCTCCTTCCAGTAGTTCTCGTTCGGATACTCGGTCACCACGTCCTCGATGACCTTGTAGTAGCCGGCCTTGTCGCCGGTCGCATTCACGGCGCGCGCCTTGAGGCGGTAGTACGCTTCCGGCGGCTTCACGCCGGCGGCGCGGGCGGCGGCGATCGCCTTGTCGATGTAGATGATGGACGTCGCGTTGTCGTTCGCCTTGGCGAGATCGTTCGCCAGCGCGGCGACCATCTCGTGCGGACCACCATAGGCGTCGATATACTCACGCGAGGCGGCAAGCGATTTCGCGCTGTCGCCAGCGTCAGCATGCGCCTTGATGAGCGCGCCCTTGTACAGCTTCACCTCCTCAGGCGTCAGCGTGTTCGTGGCAATCAGGGCGTTGATCGAGTTGACCTGGCCCGCAGCGTCCTTGGTCTCGACCAGCATGGCGATCCGCAGGCGCTCCATCTGCGCGCGGTCAGCAGGGGTCTTTGCCTTGGACGCCACTTCGTTCAGCTTGGCCGTCGCAGCCGCCCAGTCCTTTGCGACGATCGCATTGCGCGCGTCGTTCAGCGGCCCTGCGACTTCGCGCGAGACCTGCACCGGCGCGGGCTGGCCGCCATTCTGGGCGAATGCCGGCGTGGAGACGGTGGCGAAGGCGAGGAAGACGCCCGCAAGGGCTGTCGCGCCAAGCTTCACAAACTGCATCGTTTCTACTCCCAATTTCTTAGCCAGCGAGATAGCCGCGAGACTCGGCCTCAGACAACGCCCCGGACTGTAAATAGCCCGTGTGACTGGGCATTCCAGCTGCAATTTTCGCCTCTTCTGCGGCTTCCTTGCGGCAATGCAATGCGGGAACTGGCTGGTTCTCGCGGATCAGCGGCAACTCAAGCCGCGCGTTTGCGAAAATCCGCGCCTATCGTCGCAGGCGCCCTTCCATGCCCGAGCGGATGGGCGTACAGCCGCGCCATCTTGAGAAGGAAGGCCGCAGCCCATGTCCGCCCCCGTTTCCGAAGCCCTGAAAAGGATCAAGCCCTCGGCCACCATCGCGGTGACCCAGAAGGCGCGGGAGCTTCAGCAGAAGGGCGAGAACGTCATCGGCCTTGGCGCGGGCGAGCCCGACTTCGATACGCCAGACAACGTCAAGCAGGCCGCGATCAAGGCGATCCAGGACGGCAAGACGAAATACACCGACGTCGACGGCATTCCCGAACT
>CAYZHZ010000153.1:0-5491 GCA_964477625.1 uncultured Salinibacterium sp. | reverse complement strand
TTCGGCAACGCCTACGAGTACCTCATCAAGCGGTTCGCCGACCAGTCGAACAAGAAGGCAGGCGAGTACTACACGCCTCGCTCAGTTGTGCGGATGATGGTGAACATCCTTGACCCACAGGAGGGCGACAAGGTCTACGACCCGGCGTGCGGGACGGGCGGGATGCTGATCGAGGTCATCGAGCACGTCAAGGACCAGGGCGGACGGGCTGAGCTGCTCTACGGCAAACTCTTCGGCCAAGAGAAAGTGCTCGCCACCTCGGCGATCGCCCGGATGAACCTCCTGCTGCACGGCATCGAGGACTTCAAGGTCGTTCGGGAGGACACGCTCCGCAGCCCCGCGTACTTCGCAGGCGACCGGCTCGCGACCTTCGACTGCGTCGTCGCGAACCCGCCCTTCTCGCTCAAGAAGTGGGGAGAGATCGAATGGGCTGCGGATCGCTACGGCCGCCACACCTTCGGCGTCCCGCCTGCCTCCTATGCGGACTGGGCATGGGTAGAACACATGTGGACCAGCGCCGCACCCACGACCGGACGCGTAGCAGTCGTGCTTCCGCAGGGCGCCCTGTTCCGCGGAGGGGCTGAGGGGCGAATCCGCACCGAGTTCCTGAAGGCGGACGCGATCGAAGCGGTCATCGGCCTGGGCCCCAACCTCTTCTACGGCACCGGCCTTGCCGCGAGCATCATGGTGTTGCGTCGGCGCAAGCCGAAGGCGCGCGAGGGCAAAGTCCTGGTCGTGAACGCCGACCTGCTCTACAAACGGGGCCGCAACCAGAACACCCTCGAGCCGGAGCACGCGTCAGCGATCTTCGACGCGTACAAGGCGTTCGAGGATGAGGAGGGGCTCGCGCACGTCGCTGACCTCGCCGAGATCGAGTTCAACGGGTACAACCTGAACATCCCGCTCTACGTCGCCCCGAAGCAGGAGGTCGACCAGCCGACCCTTCTCGACGCCCTCGCCGCCCTGCAGGATGCGCACGCCCGCGCACAGGAAACCCGCAAGGCACTCGAATCAGAGCTCGCGAAGTGGGGTCTCAGCGCATGACCACGAAGAAGATCACCCAACCCGAGCTTGAGTCCTACCTCTGGGGTGCAGCCGTGCTGCTGCGCGGCCTGATCGACGCGGGCGACTACAAGCAGTTCATCTTCCCGCTGCTCTTCCTCAAGCGCCTCTCCGACGTCTACGACGAGGAACGCGCCCAAGCCGCGGCACTCTATGGCGAAGACGGCGCCGACCTCCCCGAGAACCACCGCTTCGTCATCCCCGACGGCGCGCACTGGACAGACATCCGCGAGACAACCACCAACGTCGGCGCGAAGATCCTCACCGCGATGCGCCAGATCGAAGCCGCTAACCAGGACACCCTGTACGGCGTCTTCGGGGACGGCGACTGGGGCAACAAGGACTTCCTCCCGGATGCGACCCTCCGCGACCTCGTCGAGCACTTCTCAACCCGCACATTGACCCAAGCAGCGCTTCCAGAGGACGAGCTCGGGCAGGGCTACGAGTTCCTCATCAAGAAGTTCGCCGACGACTCCGGCCACACAGCGCAGGAGTTCTACACGAACCGCACCCTCGTTCACCTCATGAGCCTCATGCTGAAGCCCCAACCGGGAGAGTCGGTCTACGACCCGACGTGCGGCACCGGCGGCATGCTCATCTCCACCGCCGCTGAGGTGAAGAGGCAAGGACGGGAGTCACGCGGCCTCAAGCTTTATGGCCAGGAACTCAACCACGGCACCTCTGCCATCGCCCGTATGAACCTCGTACTCCACGGCATTGAAGACGGCCAAATAGCCGGCGGCACCTCGACCCTCAGTAACCCCGTGTTCCTGCAGCACGGGAAGCTAAGAACCTTTGACATCGTGCTCGCGAACCCGCCCTACTCGATAAAGACCTGGGACCGCGACCTCTTCGCCGCCGACCCCTACGGCCGCAACATCTGGGGCGTCCCGCCTCAGGGTCGCGCCGACTATGCCTTCTTCCAACACATTGCGGCATCGCTCGACCCACAGACCGGCCGCGCCGCGATCCTCTTCCCGCACGGCGTGCTCTTCAGAAATGAGGAGCAAGCACTCCGGCAGAAACTCGTGGAGTCGGACCTGCTCGAAGCGGTCATTGGGCTCGGCCCCGGGCTCTTCTACAACTCCCCGATGGAGGCCGTCGTCGTCACCCTTCGCACCCGGAAGCCCGCCGATCACGAGGGCAGAGTCCTTTTTATCAACGCCGTCAACGAGTACGCGCGCGAGCAGGCTCAGTCGTTCCTGCGTGGGACCCACCAGCAACGAATCCTCGGCGCCTACGAGACGTGGGGTGCAGTGGCCGGCTTTGCTGCAACCGCGACACCCGAAGAGATTGGCGAGAAGGGGTGGTCACTGGCGATTCCTCTCTACGTCGCGACCGAGAAGGCCGATTCGACATCGGCTGCTTTGCCGGTCGACACCGCGGTCGCCGAGTGGCGCGAATCCGCGGCTGCCGCCGACAACTCGATCAGCTCGGTACTCGCTCTCCTCCGTCAGGAGGTGCGCGCATGAGCCTCAACTTGGACAAGTCGAACTGGGAGATCGTGAGGTTCGGCGAGGTCGTCAAGCACCTCAACGAGACAGTGCGAGACGCTGCGGCGGCTGGAATCGACCGCGTCATTGGACTTGAGCATCTCGACCCTGGCCTCTTGGAGACCGCACGGTGGGGCGACGATCCGTCAAGCACCACCTTTACGAAGCGGGTCAGGCCCGGCCAGACACTCTTCGGCAAACGCCGTGCCTACCAACGCAAGGCCGCCTACGCGGAGTTTGACGCGGTCACTTCGGGCGACATCTTGACCTTCGAAGCAGTGCCTGGTCGGCTCGCGCCCGAACTTCTGCCGTTTCTCGTCCACTCTGAGCCGTTTTTCGCGAACGCGCTCGAGACGTCAGCAGGATCGCTCTCGCCTCGCACAAACTGGCGTGACCTCGCGAAGTTCGAATTCACCCTCCCGTCCCTCCCTGAACAGCGCCGCCTCGCCGACGTCCTCTGGACCGCCGAACACCACCGCCGAGCGCTGGTCGACGCAAGTGAAACGTTGTCGATGGCTCGAGAGCGGAGCTTCGATCTCTCCCTCGACGCAGGCCTCGCCACCGATGGTTGGCGTCTGGTGCCGATTCCTGAGTTGGTCACGTCGGGCCCCACCAACGGCAAATCAGCGCCCGCAAACGATGAAGGACGCGGGCTCCCAACACTAAGTATCAGCGCGATACGTCGCGGCAAAGTGCTTGCAGGAGACTCGGTCAAGTACGTCGACATTCCTCGCGCGGAAGTTGCGTCATTCATACTTGAGGACGGCGATTTCCTTGTCGTTCGGGGAAACGGCAATCGCGATCTCACTGGTCGCGGCGGTCTCGTGGTCGGCGGCATGCCCGCGGACTGTTTCTATCCCGACCTGCTAATCCGACTTCGTTTTGATACGACAGTCGTGCACCGGGACTTCGCCGCTCAACAGTGGAACTCCGGCCGCGCGCACGCCGCACTCATCAAGAAGGCTAAGTCGACGAATGGCATCTGGAAGATCAACGGGCAGGACATCAAGTCGCACGAGTTGATCGTGCCGCCCCTCCGAGCGCAATTGGCGCTTCTCGATACGCTCGGCGAGTACGACCAGGCGATCCAGAGTGTCAGCAGTGAGGCAGAGTCTCTGGCATCGCTCCGTTCGGCGATCATGGGCGAGGTCTTCGGATGACCGCGTTCAGCGAAGCGAACTCGGTGCGCGACTTTGTGCGTGACACGATCGGCGGCTGGGCAGTTCAACGTATCAACGGCGCAGATCTCGACCGCGGCCTGGACCAGGTCCTGATTGAGTCGCGATTGAAAGAGGCGCTGATCCGCCTGAACCCGGAGATCGAGTACCAGCCATCGCGGGCGGACGAGGTCATCCACCGCCTACGTGCGATCATCCTCTCCGCCCGTGAGTCGGGGCTGGTGCCAGCGAACGAGGAGTTTGCTGCGTGGCTGAAAGGCGACCGGTCGATGCCGTTTGGCCCCGGCGGGTCGCACGTCACGGTCAAGCTCATCAACTTCGACAGCCCGGAGCCGGACGCGAACGACTGGATCCAGTCGACCGAGGTGACGTTCCGTCAGGGCCGCGTTGAGCGGCGGTTCGACCTCGTTCTTTGGTGTAACGGCATCCCGCTCGTTGTCGGAGAGGCGAAGACGCCGCTGCGGCCGGCGATCTCGTGGCTCGACGGAGCCGCGCAGGTACACGACGACTATGAGGCGAACGTTCCGCAGTTCTTTGTTCCGAACGTGCTGTCTTATTCGACTGAGGGCAAGGACTTCCGTTACGGCTCGGTGGGGATGCCCGCTGACATGTGGGGCCCGTGGCGCGGCGACGGCGGCGAGCCGGCGCTCGGCTTGGAGCGTGTCCGCGAGGCCGCGCTCGGAGTGTCGTCACCGGAGGCGGTGCTCGACTTCCTGAGGTGGTTCAGCCTCTACGCGACCGACTCAAAACACCGCAAGATCAAGACGATCGCCCGCTACCAGCAGGTCCAGGCCGCCCGCGCCATCCTTCACCGCGTCGTCACCGGCGAGGACAAGAAGGGCCTCATCTGGCATTTCCAGGGTTCCGGCAAGTCACTGCTCATGGTCTTCACGGCGCAGATGCTTCGCGCTGCTCCGGCGCTTGCGTCGCCCACCGTGCTGATCGTCGTGGACCGGATCGACCTCGACACGCAGATCACCGGCACGTTCTCCGCCGCGGACGTTCCGAATCTTGTGTCCACGGACTCCCGTGCCGAGCTGCAGTCGCTGCTGAAGTCTGGGTCCCGCAAGGTCATCATCACCACGATCCACAAGTTCGGTGAGGCGGACGGTGTCCTTGACGACCGGTCGAACATCATCGCGCTCGTCGACGAGGCGCACCGCTCGCAGGAAGGCGACTACGGCCGGAAGATGCGCGAGGCGCTGCCGAACGCATTCCTGTTCGGCCTTACCGGAACCCCAATCAACAAGCAGGATCGGAACACGTTCTACGCATTCGGTTCAGAAAAGGATGCCGGCGGCTACCTCTCGCGCTACTCCTTCCATGACTCGATCCGCGACGGTGCCACCCTTCGCCTGCACTTCGAGCCGAGGCTCTCGACCATCGAACTCGACGAGGCAGGCCTCGACGCCGCCTTCGACGAGCTCGCTGAGCGGGGCGAACTGACCGACGTGCAGCGCGCCCACCTCTCGCGACGAGCCGCCTCGATCGAGCACCTCATTAAGTCACCCGACCGTGTACAGAAGGTCGCCGCGGACATTGCCGAGCCACTGCTCACGCAACGAATATTCCACTGGCATATGAAACTCCAACGCCACGATGGGCGCGTCAACCACTGAACAGGGCCCGCCCTACAGACGAAGCTGTGCCGGCGAAAGGAGGTGTCCTGCGAAGTGTCAGGGTGGGGTAATTAGACAGGGAAGCTCTGATTCACCGGCCTGGTTGCTTGCAGCGATGCAACTGATTGAAAGATCCTGC
>CAYZHZ010000152.1:0-5496 GCA_964477625.1 uncultured Salinibacterium sp. | reverse complement strand
TGACCGATACCGAAGGGCGGCTTGAGTCGTGACGCGCCCATGACGTTCGCGAAGTTCACGAAGATGCCCTGCGCGGTCTCGGGGCGCAAGTAGTGCAACCCCTCCTCGTTGTCGACGGGGCCGAGGAAGGTCTTCAGCAGGCCCGAGAAGTTCTGCGGCTCAGTCCACGCGCCGGGCTGGCCGGTATCCGGGTCCTTGATGTCGGCGAGGCCGTTGGCGGGCGGATGACCGTGCTTTTCCTCGTACGCCTCGAGCAGGTGATCCGCACGGTAGCGCTTGTGGGTGTGCAACGACTCGACGAGGGGGTCGGAAAACACCTCGACGTGGCCGGACACCTCCCAGACCCGCCGCGGGAGGATGACCGCCGAGTCGATGCCGACGACGTCATCGCGCCCCTGCACGACCGTCTGCCACCACTGCTTCTTGATGTTCTCCTTGAGCGCGGTGCCGAGAGGCCCGTAATCCCACGCCGACCTCGACCCGCCATAGATCTCTCCCGATTGGAAGACGAAACCTCGGCGCTTGGCGAGGTTGATGACGGCGTCGAGATTGCTGGAAGGAGCCACCGGTAAAGACTACCGAGTGAAGAAGCGCGCCACGGACGACCTACCGTGCAGCGGCGGAGAGCGCGTGCGCCCGCTCGATGATGCGCACGACCTCGAGCGCGTCTTTGGGGTCGACGGGCGACGGAGCCCCCTCGAGGATGCTCAACGCGACGCCCGCGTAGAAGTCGGGGTATCGCCCCTGCTCCGTGGACACAGGCGTCAGGCCGGCCGAGGAACCGTCGATGCCGAGCATCCCCCACTCTGACTCGGGCGTGACTCCGTATCCCTCCGAGCCGGGCCACTGCTGCAGCTTGAGCGCGGGCTCCTGATTGTCGAGACCGTACACGGTGTAGGCAGACGCCGAGCCGAGCGCCCGGAAGCGCGGACCGCTCTGACCCGCGACGCGGCTCATGGTGAGGTGGGACCGTACTCCGCTCGCGTGGAGAAGTGAGATGAAGGCGTCGTCATCGCTCAGCCCGCCCTCTCGCACCGTCAGCAGTTCCGCGTGCTCGACGACCGCGGGACCGAAGAGTTGCAATGCCTGGTCGACGAGGTGGCTGCCGAGATCGTAGGTGATCCCGCCGCCGTCCGCGATGGTCACCGTGTCTTGCCAGCGATCACGCGTGGGTCCACCCCAGCGTTCGAAGGTCGACTCGAAGCGGTGCACGTCGCCGAGCTGGCCAGCCTCGATAAGCCGGCGAAGGGTGAGGAAGTCGCCATCCCAACGACGATTCTGGAAGACCGCGAGGAGTTTTCCGGTCTCCTCGGCCTTCGCGATGAGCTTCTTTGCATCGATGACCGTCGGCACGAAGGGCTTATCGATGACGATGCCGGCACCCGCCTCGAGCGCGGCGAGTCCCTGCTCGAGGTGAACATGCGCGGGTGAGGCGAGCACGACGAGGTCGAGGTCTCCCGCACGCTCAAGGAGAGCATCCGGCGACCCCACGATCGTCGCGGCGGGGTGCTGCGAGCGAGCCTCAGCGGCCCGCTCGGCGCTCGAAGTCGCGATCAGGTCGAGCGAGAAGGCCGGGTTGGTGGCGATGAACGGCGCGTGGAAGACGCGACCCGAGAGTCCGAAGCCGATGATTCCCGTGCGGATGGGTGTCGAAGAGGGCATCCGCACAGCCTAGTGAAGCCGGGAAAGCAACTCAGGCGAGCGAGGATACGGCGGCGACCGCCACGGCGAGGGCCCCCGCCACATCCTCGAGCTGGCTGTCGGTCGCCTCGCCGCCGAAGGTAAAACGAACTGCAGTCTGGGCGACCTCTGGTGCAATGCCCATCGCGAGGAGCACGGGAGACGGATCGTCGCTGCCCGCCGCGCACGCGGATCCACTCGAACAGGTAACGCCGCGTTCCTCGAGGCGAAGGAGGACCGCCTCTCCGCTCGTGCGGGGGAAGCAGAATGACGCCGACCCCGCGAGACGTTCCGTGCGCGGGCCGGTCAGAATGGCCCCTGGGACTGTGGCGAGCACCCGGTCGATGAAAGCGTCGCGTGTGCGAGTCACCCGCTCGACGCGATCCAGTCGGTCGGACTCTGCCAGCTCGATCGCCGTCGCAAGGCCGACAATTCCCGCAACGTTCTCAGTGCCAGACCGGCGCGCTCGTTCCTGTCCGCCACCGTGGATAAGCGGTTCAATGGGGAGCCCTGAGCGCAGGAACACCGCCCCTATCCCCTTCGGCGCGCCCAGCTTGTGTCCGGACATCGTGAGCGCGTCCACGCCAAGGGAGGAGACCGCGATGTCGAGCCAGCCCGCGGCCTGCACGGCGTCGGTGTGAAACGGGATGCCCCGTTCACTAGCCCGGGTGGCGAGCTCACGCAGCGGCTGCACCGCCCCCATCTCGTTGTTGGCCAGCATGACCGAGGCGATCGTCGTCTCGGGACGCAGTGCGCGGGCGAACTCCTCGGGGTCGACGAGGCCTGCTGAGTCGACCCCGACTCGGCTCACCTCGAAACCGTGGTGGCGGGCGAGGAAGTCCGCCGACTCGCTGACGGCAGGGTGCTCGATCGCCGAAATGACGACGTGTCGACCGCGCGGCATCGCCCGTGCAATCCCCAGGAGGGCGAGGTTGTCGCCCTCCGTGCCGCCTGAGGTGAAGACGACTTCGGCGGGGCGGCAGTCCAGCCAGCGCGCTACCGTGGCGCGGGCATCCGCCACCGCGACCGAGGCCGTGCGACCCATCTCGTGATGACTCGACGGGTTACCGAATTCGCCGGTGAGGTAAGGCCACATCGCTTCCAGCACCTCGCGGCGCACCGGCGTTGTCGCGGCGTGATCGAGGTAGAGCTGCACGCTAGCTCACCGTGACATCGAGTCCCAGGTCGAGAGCGCGCACGCTGTGGGTGAGCGCTCCGACCGAGATGACATCGACACCCGTTCGGGCGATCTCCCCGATCGTGTCGAGGGTGACATTTCCGCTCGCTTCGACGAGGGCGCGGCCAGCGACGAGTGCCACGCCGTGCCTCAGCTCGTCGAGCGAGAAGTTGTCGAGCATTATCGTGTCCACGCCCGCGGAAACGACCTCATCAACCTGGTCGAGGCGGTCCACCTCCACCTCGAGGTGCACGGTGTGGCCGAGCCCCGCCCGCGCGGCACGGATCGCGTCGCCGAGCGGAATGCCCGCGGCGGCGAGTACCGCGAGGTGATTGTCCTTCGCAAGAACAGCGTCGGACAGCGAGAATCGGTGGTTGTGGCCACCGCCCGAGCGCACTGCGTGACGCTCGAGTGCTCGCAGACCGGGGGTCGTCTTGCGGGTGTCAACAACGCGGGCATTCGTCCCCTCGATCGCGGCGACATAGCGTGAGGTGAGTGTCGCGATACCCGACATTCGCTGCACGAGGTTGAGAGCGATGCGCTCACCCCGCAACACCGAACGTGCGGAACCGGCGATGCGGGCGATGGCGGTGCCCGCCTCGAAACGGCCGCCGTCGTCAAGGAGCACATCGACCGTGGTCGATTCATCCACGAGCTGGAAGGTGCGGCGGAGAACCGCCCCGCCGCTCAGCACACCAGGTTCACGAGCCACGAGTTCGGCCGTCGCCGTCGCCGTCACCGGCAGGAAGGTTTCCGAGGTGATGTCACCCCACGGAGCGTCCTCGGCGAGGGCCCGCACAATCACATCGTCAATCCCCTGCGCATTCATGCGGCCACCTCCTGGCTATCGCGAATCGCGGCACGATCGATCGAGCGCGCGAAGTCGGGTCTGGTTTCGGGGAAGTCCTCACGCCAGTGCGCGCCGCGGGATTCCTCGCGGTCGAGTGCCGAGGCAACCAACTCGCGCGCGAGGTCGAGAAGGTTGCGATTCTCGCCCGTATGCACGGAGTCCGGTTCCACCGACCAGGTGGCCAAGCGGGATGCGGCCACCGCAAGTCCCTCGCCTGAACGCTCGAGCCCCGCAAGAGTCCACATGAGATGCTGCAACTCGGCTCGCGTGAAACTGCTGCCGCCGATCGGCGCCGAGGTACCCCTGCGCAGCGGCGCGTCCGGTACGGCCAGCGGCGTGAACGGCGTGTCGAGGGCGTCGGCCGCGCGCCACGCAAAGACGAGAGACTCGAGCAAGGAGTTGGACGCGAGGCGGTTCGCGCCGTGCACACCCGTGCATGCGGCCTCGCCCACGGCGTACAGGCCCGGGAGGGTGGTTCGGCCCGCGTCATCCGTTCGTATGCCACCCATCCAGTAATGAGCGGCTGGAGTAACAGGAATGGGTTGGATGCCCCACTCGAAGCCGTTCTCCGCGCACACCCGGGTGATACCGGGGAACCGTGACGCGAGGTACGCGCCCCCGAGCGCGGTGGCGTCGAGGAGAACCGGACGCCCTCCCTGGGCCGCCATCGCCGCTGCGATTCCGCGGGCCACGACGTCGCGGGGCGCGAGTTCGGCAGCGGGATGCACGTCGAGCATGAAGCGGTGACCCCGCTCATCCAGGAGCACCGCGCCGTCGCCGCGAACCGCCTCCGATACGAGGTGATTGCCGGGTACCGCGAGCGACGTGGGGTGGAACTGGTAGAACTCGAGGTCGGAGATCACCGCTCCCGCGCGCCATGCGGCGGCTATGCCGTCGCCCGTGGTGACGGTCGGATTGGTGGTGTGCTCGAAGAGTTGACCTGCACCACCGCTCGCAAGAACGACGGCGTCACCGAGAATGCGGCGCGCGACGCCGTCGGGGCCGAGCACGTCGATTCCAGCTACGACCCCGGCCTCGACGACCAGGTCTCGCATGAAGGTGTGCTCGTGCACCTCGACGGCGATGGCCTTGACCGCGCGGAGAAGGGCGACCTCGATCGCGAGCCCCGTGGCGTCGCCACCCGCGTGCAGCACTCGGCGTGACGAGTGCGCAGCCTCGTGCCCGCGTGCGAGCTCTCCATCGACGCGGTCGAACTCGACGCCGAGCGCGATGAGATCGCGCACGCGCTGCGGGCCCTCGGTGCACAGCACCTCGACGGCGTGTGGATCGCACAGGCCGGCGCCCGCGGCGATCGTGTCGGCGATGTGCGACTCGACGCTGTCGTCCGGAAACATCGCGGCGGCGATGCCCCCCTGCGCGTAGCGCGTGTTGCTTTCGGCCAGCTCGGCCTTCGTGACGAGCACGACCTCGTGATTGTGGTGGGCCCGGTAGGCGGTGATGAGCCCGGCGATGCCGGTCCCGACGACGATTACCCGCATGAGTTCAGACTCCCGGCTTCGGCTTCGCTGCGAGCATGCGTTCGAGCGCCACACGCGCTGGGACCGCCACCGACTCGGGCACCGAGATCTGGTTGAGCACCTCGCCGCGCACGAGCCCCTCCAGCACCCACGCGAGATAGCCCGGATGGATGCGGTACATCGTCGAGCACGGGCAGATCACCGGGTCGAGGCAAAAGATCTCGTGTTGTGGGAACTCGGCGGCGAGTCGGTTGACCATATTGATCTCGGTACCGACAGCGAACGTCGTGGGCTCGGTGGCGGCCGCGATG
>CAYZHZ010000151.1:0-5499 GCA_964477625.1 uncultured Salinibacterium sp. | reverse complement strand
CCGGGGAGCTGCCTGAGCGGGATCAATGCCAGATAGGGGTGCGGTGAGTCGATTACACGTGAAAGAACGGAAAAGGAACAGCGGCCCTTCGTCCACTGTTCCTGCAGCTGGCTGCTGCCGGTGTATTGGCAGCAGCCGCCAGCCGACGAGGCGGGCACGCCTGCGGCGCGCGGCGCGGCGATAACCGGAATTGAAACCGAGCGAATCCGCAGCTAGCAGCAGGCCATGTCCAAACATCCCTTCCGTATCGGCCGGGCGAAAACCGGCATGGGCCTCTTTGCGACGGAGGTGATCCCCAAGGGCGTGCGCATCTTCGAATACACTGGCCGCATCATCACCAATGAGGAGGCCGAGGCGATCAAGGGCAAGCCGCGGTATCTCTACGACCTCTCCAAGACCCATACGCTCGATGGATCGCCACGGTCCAATATCGGGCGCTATGCCAATCACTCCTGCGCGCCCAACGGGGTGATCTATGTCTATGGCGGGCGGATCTTCGTGAAATCGCTGCGGCGTATCGAGCCGGGCGAGGAGATCACCTACGACTATGGCAAGTCGTACTTCGACGCCTTCATCGGCAAGGAAAACTGCCTCTGCCCGAAGTGCACGGCGCGGCGGGAACGCGCGGCTGTGAAGCGGCCTGCGCCCAGGAAGCGGGCCTGAAGCCAGCAATCTCTGCTTTCTGCCAAGATCCCGTACTATTCAGGCTGTTGACTCTCGCCCGGACATGTAATGTAATGCTTACATGTCAGATGAAGACGACATGACCGCCGTTTTCCATGCACTGGCGCATGAGACCCGGCGCCGGATCATGGACGTGTTGAAAGCGCGGCCCGGGATCGGGGTGGGAGAACTGGCGAGCGGGTTCGATGTCACGCGAATTGCGGTGATGAACCATGTCGCCGTCCTGGAGCACGCTGGTCTCGTCGTCTCCGAGAAGGATGGGCGCGTGCGGCGGCTCTACCTCAACGTCGCGCCGATCCAGATGATCAATGACCGGTGGCTGGATGATTTCTCCGGCCACTGGGCGCGCAGGCTGACCGGCATCAAGTACGCCGCCGAGGCTGCGGCGGGGAAAGCGAAGAAGGGGCAGGGCGGATGAGCAACAAGCAAATCTACAAGACGGTGATCAACGCGCCGATCGAGACGGTATGGAATACGCTGGTGAAGACGGATGCCGTGCTGCCTTTCTTCTTCGGCGCAGTGTGCGAGGCGAAGGACGGGCTGAAGCCGGGCCGCAAGATGCGCATGGTAACGCCTGACAGGAAGTTCGCGAGCGTGGTCGGTGAGGTGCTCGAGTTCTCGCCGCCGCACCGCTACGCGCACACGATGGCCTTCACGGGCTACCCGGGCGAGGCGCCGTCGACCGTGACCTACGAACTGAAGGAAGTGCCGGGGGGGACCGAGTTCTCGCTCATCACGACCAACGTTCCGGCGGGCACGAAGTCCGAGAAATCGATGGCGCAGGGCGGGCCGTTCATCATCCAGAACCTCAAGGCGCTCGTGGAGACGGGCAAGCCGGCGTTCTCCGGCAAGATGGTTGGCGTCGTGAACGCCCTGACGGGCTGGATGACGCCGAAGGCCTGCCGCATCGAGAACTGGCCGCTGGACTGACCGGCACAAAGACGCCGTCCGGTCTGATCACACGGACGGCGCAAGGCGTGGGGGAGAAGAGTTATGTCAGCAGCGAACATCGTCCTTGGCGATGTTGCGGCCCACGGAGGCGCCAGCCAGCGCGCCGATGACTCCGCCTTCGGATTTCGCACCGCTGCCGGCGACGTTGCTGCCGATCACCGCGCCGGCGACTCCGCCGACGATGGCGCCTTTGTCCGACGCGTCCCGGCGTTTTTCCTCGCACGCGATTCGCGCCTGCATGCGTGCTTCGGCCGCCGCGCGCTCGTCCGCAATCCGCGCCTCCATTTCAGCTTGGGTCATGCCCTCGGGGCGTTCGGAGGACGCATGCGGGGCGTTGAGCGGGGCGGGCGCGTTGGCTCCGCCGAGCGCGAATCCTGCACCTACCGTAAGGAGGGCCGCGCCAGCGACTCCAGCCGCAATGAGACCAGCATTCTTCATCGGAATCTCCTGTCGATATCCGCCGAGCAAATGCACGAACTTCAGGATCGTTCCGTTGACGGAGGGTCAGCGAGGCGGCGCCATGGAGCCATAATTCGCCTGACGCGCGGGGCAGTTAAGCATCAAAATCCAGAGGGGAGAGACCATGGGCAAGATTGAAGACGCGACCGCGACGATGATCGCGAACATGCCGGAAAAGACCGGCAAGCCGCTGGACGCATGGCTGAAGATCGTCGCCAAGACGAAGCTCGCCAAGCACGGCGAGATCGTCGCGATGCTCAAGAGCGAGCATGGCATGGGACACGGCTTCGCCAATCTCGTGGCGCACAAGGCGCTGGCGTCCGACGCCGGCAGCCAGGATGGCGAGGATCTGCTGGCGGCGCAGTACGCTGGAGCGAAGGCCGCGCTGAAGCCGGTCTACGACAAGCTCGCGAAGATCGTCGAAGGCTTCGGCAGGGATGTCGAGTTCGCACCGAAGAAGGCCTATATGTCGCTGCGCCGGTCCAAGCAGTTTGGACTGATCCAGCCCTCGACCGCGACGCGGCTCGATCTCGGGCTCAACCTCAAGGGTGTCGCGCCGGCGGGACGGCTTGAAGCGGCCGGCTCGTGGAATGCGATGTGTACGCATCGCGTGAAGCTCGCCAACGCGGCGGACGTCGATGCCGAAGTGAAGGCTTGGCTGAAGCAGGCGTATGACGGGGCGTGAGTGAGCGGCTACGGCCCCCGCCCACCTTCGTCTCCGGGACCACCTGGCTGCGGGGGCTAATCGCAACCAACAATGTGAGCGAAGGGCAGGGCGAGGACCGGCCGTGATGCCAACACTAGCTTGCGTCGGCGTCCGTTCTGTGAAAGAACAAACAACGAACGCGGTCCAGCCCCTTCGGTGACCAAGTTGTGGACGGTCGAATGGCTCCACAGCTTGGTGTCAATGAAGTGGCCATGCCGTGTCGCGTGGTGTGGCGGGCGCCTTTAGGGTCCCGCGCTGTGTCAGGAACCGGAGCGATTGCGGAAGGCGATCGGGGCCGGAATACATACGGAGACGACGATGGCCGGTTCGGTCAACAAGGTGATCCTCATTGGCAATCTGGGCCGGGATCCCGAAATCAAGCAGCTGCCCTCGGGTTCATCCCTCGCCAACCTGTCGATCGCGACGTCGGAGACGTGGCGCGACAAGGCGTCGGGCGAGCGCAAGGAAAAGACGGAGTGGCATCGCGTCGTTGTCTTCAACGAAGGTCTGGTTCGTGTCGTCGAGCAGTACCTGAAGAAGGGCGCCAAGGTTTACATCGAGGGCGCTCTCGAGACCCGCAAGTGGCAGGACAAGGATGGCAACGACAAGTATTCCACCGAAGTCGTGCTGCGCAATTTCAACTCCGTGCTGACGATGCTCGACGGCCGCAATGAAGGCGCAGGCGGCGGAGACCGTGGCGAGTACAACCAGGACCGTGCGCCTGCACGCGGCGCTGGCGCCAAGGGCAAGGGCGGCAAGGGTCCGTCGGAAGACTTCTCGCGCGGACCGGACTTCGACGACGAGATTCCGTTCTAGGCCATCAGGCCAACAGACCTGCCTGAGCGATCAGGCTGCGCGGCGCTCGGAGACGGGCGCCGCTTGTGTTTGCGGGACAGGCTCAGGCGCGCCGGCCAGTTCGAATGTGCGGGCGATGTCCTTGATGTTGTTCTTCACCTGGCCAAACCGCGTGAACGCCAGCGAGGCGGCCCAGAGCAGGGCGCGGTGCGGCCAGCTGGTTTCGGCGATTGGCTTGATCGTCCAGCCGCGGGCGCGCAGCACGCCGTTGGCGCGGTGGGCGCCGGTGGTGATGCGCGAGGCCCAGGTCTGATAGTCCATCGACAGCGAGACGCAGAGGCCTTCCTGGTTCTCCACACGGTGTGGCGCATAGAGCGGCCACGTCAGCGCCTGCCCCGGTGCGATATCGAAGCGCCAGGCCGCGCCATCCATGATGCGCTGGTAGGGCAGCTCTTCCGTCGTCGTGCGCATGATGACGTTTTCCATGTCGGGTTGCGACAGGAAAGGTTCGGTGTTCGGATACACCCAGACACGCTTCACGCCGCGCAGGTGGAATAGCACGACGCCAGCGGCATCGAAGTGGAAGGGGACGCGGGTGGTCGGCGAAGACAGGATAAGCTGCCCCGTGAGCTTGCGCGCGCCGGCGGCGCCGATTTCCGGCTGCAGCTTGCCGAACGCCTGCATGACCTCGGCCCAGAGACCGGGATGCGCGACCTCGCAGCTGCGCAGGTTGACCCAGAGACGGCCCGCCTTGATCGCCTCAAGGATTACCCGGCCGGGGGCCTCGCCGCGCGTGCCAGTCGCAAGCGTGACCTGGCCTTCTGCGTCGAATTCGTAGCGGTTGATGTCGAAGAGATGCTCGGGATATCGGTCGAGCAGGTGGATCAGCGCCTCGTCGGAGGCGAGGTACAGCGGGACGTCGTGGTCAACCGCCTTGGGAACCGCAACTCCGGTCATGTTCGATTCAACCGTTCGTGTCATAACGAGCCTCGCAAGTCGCCTACGAGGCGAAGTGCAAGAGAAGTACCGCCTGCGCGGGCCTCGAAACGAACGTTCCGGGGTTCGATTTACAGGTGATTAACCACGACACGCGCACTCATGCGCCGTGTGAAAAGCGTAGAGGGGAGTCGCAGCGTCGATGAACGGGGTCATGGGAATGGCAAAGGCCTTCCTGCTGCCCGCCGCTATCGGCGCGCTGATGATCTACTTTTGCTATCACGCGCTTTCCGGAGATCAGGGTCTGGCGGCGTGGGCCGAGCTCCAGGCCGAGGAAGCCGAGCTGGAGAAGCAGGTCGTGGCGCTGGAAGAGCAGCGCCAGGCCATCCACGCATCGCTGGCGCGCCTTCGCGACCGCACAATGGATCTCGACTATGTCGAGGAAATCGCCCGCACAAAGCTGTCCTATGTGCGACCGGACGAGCTGCTGGTCTCCGCGCGCTGAGCCCTGCCCAAAATAGATGTGGAACCGGACGCCTTTTCTCGCGATAAGCTAGGAAGCGGGGCGGTTTCTCCCCTATCTTACCCGACAGAGCAGGGATTCCAGGCTATGACAGGCAAGACGACTGGCGCGAGGGCTAGGAAACCGGTGTCAGAACCGCAGAAAGCTGAATTAATTGGCTTTTATCGCGACATGCTTCTGATCCGCCGGTTCGAGGAAAAGGCCGGCCAACTATACGGAATGGGCCTGATCGCCGGCTTCTGCCACCTGTACATCGGACTGGATGCGGTTGTGGTCGGCGTGCAGTCGATTCTCGAGGCCGACGACCAGGTCATCACCGGATACCGCGATCACGGCCACATGCTGGCCGCCGGCATGACCTCGCGCGGCGTGATGGCGGAGCTGACGGGGCGCGAGGGCGGATATGCGCGCGGCAAGGGCGGCTCGATGCACATGTTCAGCCGCG
>CAYZHZ010000150.1:0-5643 GCA_964477625.1 uncultured Salinibacterium sp. | reverse complement strand
GTCGCCGGCCTCAAGGCGGGCTTCGATGTGCATCTCGGCCCCTTTGCGCACGCCAATTACCGCGTTGCCGAACTCGTCGGGCACCGTGACATCGAGCGACTTCTCGCGCATCTCGCCGGGGCGGTGCATGAGGTCGAACACGGGAATCGTGTACGGGGTTTTGACGAAGTGAGGCACGAAGAAAGATTCTACGCGCGGGAGCCTGAGTGCCGGGCCCTAGAGCGCGGCCTCCACCTCGGTGAACGCCTCGTCGTAGATGGCAAGTGCGCGCGCCACCTCGTCGGGGGTGACGATGCACGGCGGAACGACATGGATGCGGTTGTCAGCCGCGAACGGCAGCAGTCCCCGATCCATGAGTGCCTTCTTGACCTGCAGGATCACTCCACCGGAGACGGGCTGGCGGGTCTCGCGATCGTCGACGAGGTCGAGGGCCCAGAAGACGCCGAGACCACGCACGTCGCCAATGAGGGGGTGCTTGTCGGCGAGCGCGTCGAGGCCGGGGCCGAGGTGGTCGGCTCCGATCATCCGCGCGTTCTCTACCGCACCCTCAGCCTCCATCGCGTCGATGGATCCGACGATCGATGCCATGGCGAGCGGGTGCCCCGAGTACGTGAGGCCTCCCGGGAAGACCTGGGTCTCGAACGCGTTCGCGATCGACTCCGAGATGAGAACGCCTCCCGCGGGAACGTAGCCCGAGTTGACACCCTTCGCGAAAGTCGTGAGGTCGGGCATCACATCGAAGCCCTGCCACGCGAACCACTCGCCGGTGCGGCCGAAGCCGCACATGACCTCGTCGAGAATGAGCAGGATCCCGTACTTGTCGCAGAGCGCTCGAACACCCTGCAAGTAGCCCGGCGGCGGTACGAGCACGCCGGCGGTACCCGGCACCGTCTCCATGAGGATCGCGGCGATGGAGTTCGACCCCTCAGACTGGATCACGCGCTCAAGGTGGTGCAGGGCGCGCTCGCTCTCTTGCTCGGGCGAGTTAGACCAGAACTCCGAACGGTAGGCGAACGGGCCGAAGAAGTGCGCGTGCCCGCGCGAGAACTCGTTGGGCACGCGGCGCCAATCTCCCGTCGCCACGATCGCGGCTCCCGTGTTGCCGTGGTACGACCGGTAGGTGGAGAGCACCTTGTCGCGGCCGGTGGTGATGCGAGCCATGCGGATGGCGTTCTCGTTGGCATCCGCACCACCGTTGGTGAAGAAGACCTTGCCGAAGTGGCCGCCAGCTTTGGCGAGGATGCGCTTTGCAGCCTCACCGCGGGCGAGGTTGCCGTGGGCGGGCGCTACCGTCGCGAGCTGGTCGGCCTGCGCCTTGATGGCGTCGATGATCGCCGGGTGCTGGTGACCCATGTTGGTATTGACGAGCTGGCTCGAGAAATCGAGATACCGGTTGCCCTCGAAGTCCCACACCGTGCTGCCCAGTCCGCCCTCGATGAGGAAGGGGTTGAGCGCGCCCTGGGCCGACCACGAGTGAAACACGTGGGCGCGATCGAGGTCGTACGCGAGCTGGCCGTCTTCTGAAGTCATGTCTTTGGATCCTTTGGTGGTGCACGGGTGAGGCGGGCGGATGATGCACCCGCCCGCCTCACATTAGTGAATCAGAACTACTTGCCGCCTTCTTCGAGCACGACGTCGATGGGCGTGAAGCCCTCGCCGGTCACATCCACACCCTCGGCGATGAGCTCGTCGAGAGCCTTGTGGATGTACTCGTTGGTGTACGCGCCCTCATCGGGTTCGGCCGTGATCACGGTCGTGCCCTCGAGGTTCTTGGCGTTGAGCGCCACGTCGACCGTCTGAGCCCAGGCCGCTTCGTCGATGATGCCGATGCCGTTGGGCGACGGCCAGACGAGCTTGTTGACCTCGTTGGTCTGCCAGAGCTGGTGGCTAGCGCCCAGAGTGGGTCCGTACTTGAGCACGATGTCCGCGGTCTCCTGCGGGAAGTCACGCGCATACACGAAGCCACGGATGACGGCCTTGAGGAATTTGACCGCGGTCTCCTGGTACTCGGTGTCGGAGCCCAGACGCTCGGTGTTGGCCCAGATCGCGTCTTGCAGCATCGCGGTGCCCTCATCGTTCCAGTTGATGACCGTGAAGTCTTCGGGCTGGTAGAGCTCACCGGTCGCCGGGTTGACGGCCTCCAGCACCTGCGCGTACTCGTTGTAGGTCATCGCCTGCGCGGCATCGATGTCACCCGCGAGGAGTGCCGCCATGTCGAAGTTCTGTTGGACCAGAGTGACGTCGGTCGCCGGATCCAAGCCCGCCTCGGTGATGCCCGCGAACAACTCGAACTCGTTGCCGAAGCCCCAGTTGCCGACGTTCTTGCCCTTCAGATCGGCCGCGGTCGTGATGTTCTTGTCCGCGAACGAGACCTGAAGGGTACCGGAGCGCTGGAAGATTTGGCCGATGTCGGTGATCCCCGCGCCAGCCTCACGGCTCGCGAGTGCCTTGGGCACCCACGCGATCGCGAAGTCGGCCTGGTTGTCGGCGAGCACGGTCTGGGGAACGATGTCCACGCCGCCCTCGAGGATCGTCACGTCGAGCCCCTCGTCCTCGAAGTAGCCCTGGTCGAGAGCCGCGTAGTAGCCACTGAACTGAGCCTGCGCGAACCACTGCAACTGCAGCGTGACGGGGGTGAGCCCGCCGTCGTCGGTAGGTGTCTCGGTATCGGTCGCCGCGCAACCGCCGAGAACGAGGGCAACGGATGCTGCTGCCGCAGCGAATCCGAGCACACTCTTCTTGAGTCTCATGTTCTCTCCTGTCGTTGGTTCTGCTGTGTGGTGCTGTGACCGACCACCTGGCGCCATCGGCAGGTGGACGTGGTGGGGCGCGTCAGCGCCGGCGGCTCGCGAGTCGCTCGAGGGCGAGGGTTGCCGCGTAGAACACGAGTCCGAGCACGATTGCACCGAAGACGTAGGCCCACGCGCGCGGGTAGGCGCTGTTGGCGGCGGCCGAGGTGATGCGTGCGCCGAGACCGTTCTGCAGCCCGCCAAAGTACTCGGCCACGACGGCCGAGATGACAGCCAGCGACGACGCGATGTTGAGGCCCGTGAAGACGTAGGGAACGGCGCCGGGCAGCGTCACGGTGCGTGTGAGCTGCCAGTTCGACGCCGCGTACGCCCTCATGAGATCGCGATGCACGGGAAGCACCTGACGGAGGCCGCGGAGGGTGTTGATGAATACCGGTACGAACACGACGATCGCGACGATCACGCGGCGCGGCGTCTCACTCGTCGCACCAAACATGTTCGTGAGCACGGGCGCGAGTGCCACGATGGGCACGACAGCGATCGCCGCGACGATGGGCGCGATGAGTGCGTCGATGAAGCTCAGTCGGCTCGCGAGCAGCGCCATGACGATCGCGAGGACACTCCCGGCGATGAGCCCGATGAGAGCGTTGGCGCCCGTCGCGAGGGTCGCCGACCAGATGGCGGGGGCGACAGTGGTGAGCTGCTTGCCGATCGCCGACGGCGCGGGCAGCAGGTAGGGCTGGATCTTCGCCACGATCACGAGAACCTCCCACAGCACGAGGCCCACGACGCCGAGGAGAATCGGCGGCAGGATCCTGCGTGTGAAGGTCGACGTCATCGCGTCTCCACTCCGCGCACCTTGCCGTCGCGGATCTTCGGGGTCGCACCTGTCGCAGTCTCCCCCGCGGGCGCACCATGGAGCGCCTCGCGCACCTCGGTGACGCTCGCAAAGAACCCTGACTCCTCGCGCAGCAACTCCCCGCGCGCCTCCCCGAGAGTGATATCGATGATCTGGCGGATACGTCCCGGGCGCGGCGACATGACGACGACGCGATCACTCAAGAACACCGCCTCAGGGATCGAGTGCGTCACGAAGACGACGGCCGCTCCGGTCTCGGCGCAGATGCGCACGAGCTCAGCCTGCATCCGCTCGCGGGTCATCTCATCGAGGGCGCCGAAGGGCTCGTCCATGAGCAGCAGTTCGGGGCGTTCCGCGAGGGAGCGGGCGATCGCCACGCGCTGCTGCATGCCTCCGGAGAGCTGCTCGGGGTAGCTGCCGGCGAACTCGCCGAGACCCACGAGGTCGATGAGCTCGGCGGCGCGGGTGCGGCGGCTCGCAGCATCCGCCCCGTGCAATTGCAGCGGCAGTTCGATGTTCGCCGAGACCGTGCGCCAGGGCAGCAGGCCCGCCGTCTGGAAGGCGATTCCGTAGTCCTGGTCCAGGCGCGCCTGGCGGGCGGACTTGCCGAAGACCTCGATGCTTCCGCTCGTCGGGGTGTCGAGGTCGGCGATGAGGCGGAGGAGCGTCGACTTTCCGCACCCCGAGGGCCCGATGAGGGAGACGAACTCGCCCTTCTCGACCGTGAGGGAGACGTCGTCGAGCGCCGTGACGGTGGATTGACGAGAGCGGGTGAACGTCTTCGTGACGCCCGTGACCGTGACAGCGCTCATGCTGAAACCTCATTCCTGCGGAAGCGCCCGAGGGTGAGCGCGATGAGAGCGACGATGCCAGCGGTTGCGAGACCCATGAGCACGGCGCCGGCGATCGGGGAGAACGCCTTAGCGGGATCGGATGATCCAGACTGCGCGTACTCGATGATGAGGCGGCCGATGCCACCCTTGGCCCCGGTCGAGACCTCCGCGACGACAGTGCCGATGATCGCGGATGCCGCCCCGAGGCGCAGCGCCGAGATGAGATACGGAACGCTCGCCGGCAGACGGAGGTAGATCAGGGTCTTCCACCAGCCCGCGGCGAAGGAGTGCATGAGCTCCCCCTGCGCGACCGTCGGGGATTGCAAGCCGCGCAGGGCGCCGACGGCGACCGGGAAGAACGCGAGGTAAGACGCGATCACCGCTACGGACATCCACCGTTGCCACTCGAAGTCGCCGATCTGTACACGACCTCCCCAGCTCACGATGACGGGCGCGAGCGCGATGAGTGGCACGGTCTGGCTGAGGATGAGCCACGGCAGGATCGCCGCCTCAGCAATGCGGAAGCGCAACATGAGAAGCGCGAACCCGAGCCCCACGACCGTGCCGACCGCGAGCCCGACCGCTGCGGTACCGAGGCTCGACAGGCACGCGAGCAGCACCGTGAGCCACACCGGTTGCGAATCCGGGCTGCTATTGACCGGCGCGAGGGCACGCGCGACCATGTCCCAGAGGTGCGGCATCGCGATGTCGGAGGTGCGCGGCAGCAACTGGATGCCGAAGAGCTCGAACCCCTCGACGGGGCCGATGGCCTTGTAGCCCTCCCACAGTCCCGCGAGCAGGGCGATGCCCAATGCTCCCAGGATCAGTGTTCGGAAATACCTCATGCTTTGGCGGTGATGTGCTCGCGGAGCGCCGGCATGACAGTCTCGCCGTAGACGCGCAGCGTCTCCTCCTTGTTGTCGTGTTGGAGGTAGCCGGCGAACTGGTCGACCCCGAGCTCCTGCAGCGCCTTGAGCTTCTCGATGTGCTGCTCGGCGGTGCCGAGCACACAGAACCGGTCGACGATGTCGTCGGGAACGAAGTCGGCGTGCGTGTTTCCCGCGAGTCCGTGCTGGTTGTAGTCGTACCCCTCACGCGACTTGATGTAGTCCGTGAGCGCCTTCGGAACGTTCGACCCCTCGCCATACTTGGCGACGATGTCGGCGAACGAAACGCGATGGCTCCGCTGCCCTTCAGCCAG
>CAYZHZ010000149.1:0-5748 GCA_964477625.1 uncultured Salinibacterium sp. | reverse complement strand
CGGATGGTGCGCGTAGTCGTCGTACACGCTCACGCCACGAACGACGCCGTGCAGTTCGAAGCGACGCTCCGTTCCACCAAAGGCCGAGATGCCGTCGAGTACCGCGCGAGGCTCAAACCCCATACCGACAAGCACGGCGAAAGCACCTGCCGCGTTAACCGCGTTGTGCCGTCCGGGCACCTGGAGGCGAGCTTCGTAGTCAACGCCCCCGTAGCTGATGGTGAAGAATACTGGCCCCTCGGTCACGATCGAGTGAACTCTTACATCGGCCTGCTGACTCTCGCCGAACGTGACGACCCGAGGGTGCTGAAGCGCTTCGGTTACCCGGATAGCTCCCGGGTCGTCGCTCGAGATGACGACGAGCTCGGCGGCGCGATCAGCGAACTGGACGAATGCCGCGTCGAACGCGTCGTGCGAACCGTAGTGGTCGAGGTGGTCGGCGTCGACGTTGGTGATGAGAGCGACCGCTGTGTCGTAGAGCAAGAAGGAGCCGTCAGACTCGTCGGCTTCGACGACGAAAAGCTCTCCAGATCCGAACGCCGAACTCACTCCGAGAGATTGGATGATGCCGCCATTGACGAAGCTCGGCTGCTGGTCGAGGGCGAGCAGTGCGGTGATGATCATGCCCGTCGATGTCGTCTTCCCGTGCGCTCCCGCGACCGAGACGAGGCGTTTGCGATTAATGAGCCACGCGAGCGCCTGAGAACGGTGCAGCACCGGGATGCCGCGCTCGACTGCCGCGAGGTACTCGGGGTTGTCTGGCCACAGAGCGCCGGTGTAGACAAGCGCGCTCGCATCGGCGAGGTGCGCGGCGTCGTGACCGATGGACACGAGCGCGCCAAGCGCACGCAAGTCCTCGGTGTTGTGGTTCTCGGATCGGTCGGAACCCGAGACTCGGTGCCCCGCAGCCATGAAGAGCCGCGCGATACCGCTCATTCCGGATCCGCCGATTCCGACGAAATGGACGGAACCCAATTCAGAGGGCAAGGGCATCGAGAGGTCGGGCTTGATCATCGTGACGATTTTACGCGTGAAGGCGGCGGTCGAGCGCGCGGTGCACGAGTGACAGCATCCGGTCTGTGCCCTCGCGGGTTCCAGTCGTCGCGATTCGCACCGCCATATCGGCGATAGTCGCGCGACTCATGAGCAGCGGCGCGAGCTCCGACGCGACCCATTCGGCGGTGAAGTCGGCATCGGCAACGAGCACAGCGCCTCCGGTCGAGACCGCGTCGCGGGCGTTGAGCCGCTGTTCACCGTTGCCCGAGGCGTAGGGCACGAACACGGAGGGGATGCCGAGTGCGGAGACCTCGGCAACTGTGGACGTTCCCGCGCGTGACAGGGACAGGTCCGCAGCAGCGAGCGCCAAATCCATACGGTCGCAATACTTGAGAATCCGGTAGCCGGGGAGATGCGGATCTTCGATTGCGTCGCGGTACTCACCCGTGAGATGTACGACTTGCCATCCCGCCCCCAGAATGGTGGCGATCGACCGCGAGATCGTCTCGTTGATGCGCTGAGCGCCCGACGAGCCACCCGTGACGAGGAGGACCGGTCGATCCTGGTCGAGACCGAAGAACCGGATGCCCTCCTGCCGCGCGGCGAACCGATCGAGTGTTTCGATCTCGCGACGCAGCGGCATCCCCACCCATTCCGCTCCCCGAAGTCTGGTGTGGCGGAATGCGACGCCCACGTCTGACGTATACCGTGCTCCCAAGCGGTTAGCGAGGCCCGGACGCGCGTTCGCCTCGTGTATCGCGAACGGCGTCGACTCCCGATGCGCGGCGAGGTAAGCGGGTGCCGAGGCATATCCCCCGAAACCGACGACCACATCGACGGACCGGTCGCGGATGATCCCGCGGACCGCATCGACCGCACCGCGAAAGAGCTTCGGGAAATCGAGGGCAGCTCGGTTCGGACGTCGCGGGAACGGCACCCGATCGATTGTCAGGAGCTCGTAACCGCGGTCGGGGACGAGGCGAGCCTCGAGCCCCTCCCGGGTGCCGAGTACGAGCGCGGTCGCATCAGGTTCGGTATCACGAATGCGGTCGGCGACCGCGAGCAGCGGGTTCACATGGCCCGCAGTACCGCCACCAGCCAACAGATAGGTCGTCACGACGCTCCTCGCTGTCGAGCAAAGGACAGCACGACTCCGATACCGAGCAGGGTAGAGATGAGAGCCGACCCGCCGGCGGAGATCAGCGGCAGTGGGACACCCAGCACGGGGAGAACGCCAAGGACTACCGCTATGTTGACGAACGCCTGACCAATCACCCACACCATGACACCACTCGTCGTGATGCGTGCAAAGTCGTCGTGAGTCGAGCGGATAATGCGAACGAATGCAATCGCGAGCACGATGAACAGTGCCAGAACCACGATCGCGCCAATCAGACCGAGCTCCTCCCCGATGATCGCGAATATGAAGTCGTTGTCCGCCTCGGGTAGCCAGAGCCATTTTGCCGTCGAATTGCCGAGGCCTTTGCCGAAGAGTCCGCCCGCGGCGAGGGCCCAGTTCGCGTGCTGCACCTGCCAGCAGTATCCGGAGTAGTCGGCCTCCGTGCATCCATTGAGCCAGACGCCGATGCGGGAGGTACGCGAGGGGCTCGCGACCGCGAATAGAAGTCCGAGGACCGCGATGCCGACAATCGCCGTGAACAAGAAGCGGAGCCGCACGCCCGCAAAGTACATGCATCCCAACACGATCGACAGCATGATGAATGCGGTGCCGAGATCGTTTCCGATAAGAACGAAAAGTATCGCGATTCCCGCAACCGGTCCGATTGGCAGGGCAACGTGCTTCCAGTCACCGAGAAGGTCCCGCTTTGTCGAGAGCACCCACGCGATCCAGACGATAAGGGCGATCTTCACGAATTCCGACGGCTGCATGTTGAAACCGCCGATGGAGATCCAGTTGCGGTTTCCGCCGTATCCAAAACCGAGCCCCGTGAACACCAGCAGCTGCAGTGCTCCCCCGACGAGGAGGGCGGGCCACGCCCAGCGTTTCCAGAACCGTGGTGGCATGCGCGAGGCAAGAAGCATGAGCGGAATGCCGATGACCGCGTACAGGCCCTGTCGGGCGAATCGGCCGAAGAAGCCGTCGTCATCGTTGAACGACTCGATCGACGACGACGACAGCACCATGACGAGACCGAAGATCACCAGGAACGTGGTGGTCCCGAGGAGAAGCAGGTAGTTGCGGTTCTCGAGGGTGAAGAGGCGGCGCAGTGGCGCAGCGGTCTCTGACGCTGGCTGGACGCGCGCGTTGGCGGGCGGGCGTCGTCTAGGAGCTGGACTGGGAGTCGCCGGATTCCGGGTTGTGGTCATCCGTTGCACCTCCCAGGTGATCTAACACAGCAGCCGCGAACCGATCACCTCGGTCCCCGTAGTCGGTGAACTGGTCCATGGATGCCGCCGCGGGCGCGAGCAGCACAACGTCACCCGCTCCCGCAACGGACGCGGCCAACCGCACCGCCTCCGGCATTACCTCACTAGTGTCTGCCGCGATGACTTCGAAAACGGGCACGTCGGGCGCGTGTCGCGCGAACGCCGCAACGACCGCGCCGCGCTCTACACCGATGACTACTGCCGCCTTGATGCGATTGGCATTGGCGTGGACGAGGTCACCGATATCCACACCCTTGAGAAGTCCGCCGACGATCCACACCACAGACGCAAAGGCAGACAGCGCTGCCTGAGTAGCGTGCGGGTTGGTCGCCTTGGAGTCGTCGACCCACAGGACATCATTCGCCGCGCCAATGGTCTCGGTTCGGTGGTGATCGACCCGGAAAGTCTGCAATGCGTCGCGCACCACCTCTGCCGGTACGCCCGCCGCCCGAGAGAGGGCCGAAGCGGCGAGAACATTGGCCACCATATGAGGGGACGCGAGTCCGGCCGCCTGCAGTTCGCCGTGCGTCGTGAGTTCCAGCGCGGTACCGCGCCGGTCATCGAGGAATGCTCTGTCGACAATGATGTCGCCGACAAGACCAAAATCACTCATTCCGGGCGTTCCCAAATCGAAGCCGATGGCACGACACCCCTCGACGACCTCGGCCTGCTCGACCATGCGTATCGTGACCGGATCAGCCTTGTTGTAGACGCACGCGACAACGGTGTTTGCGTATACGCGCGCCTTGGCCTCCTCGTAGCCCGCCCGACCACCATGCCAGTCGAGGTGATCGTCTGCGACGTTGAGGCACGCACTCGCGAGAGGATGAAGCGCGCCAGGGCCGGTCGTTCGAATCCAGTGCAATTGAAAACTCGAAAGCTCCACGACGAGCACATCGTAGCCCTCGGGGTGGCGGATGGCGTCGAGCACGGGCACACCAATGTTGCCGACCGATTCGGCGCGCAGCCCCGCGGCTCGAAGAAGGTGGGTGGTGAGCTGGACCGTAGTGGTCTTTCCGTTCGTACCAGTCACAACGATCCACTGCGCGGGCGTCCCGGTCTTGTCGCGAAGTCGCCACGCGAGTTCGATGTCGCCCCACACCGTGATCCCGGATTCGGCCGCCCAGGTGAGAACGACGTGGTCCATCGGGTAGCCCGGCGAGACGATGACGAGGTCGGGGGCGAAGTCGAGGAGTTCGTCAGGCACGTGGCTCGCGTCATCCTGAATCACCAGGCGAGCACCAATCACGCTCAGGAGGTCGGAGCGCTCCCGAGACGCCCGCTCGGCGACCACGAGCACCTCGCACCCCAGTTCGACGAGAGTGTCGGCGGCAGAGAACCCCGTGACCCCCAGTCCAAGCACGACGACGCGTAGCGACGCCCAGTCGGAGCTCCAGCTGATCAGTTCGTCTGGGTCCCGCACGCTACTGGTTGATCCATTCGAGGTAGAAGAGTCCGACGCCACCGGCGACGAAGAGTCCCGAGATCAACCAGAAGCGCACGACTACCGTGATCTCCGCCCATCCCTTGAGCTCGAAGTGATGATGTAGCGGACTCATGAGGAAGATGCGTTTACCACCGGTGAGTTTGAAGTAGACGCGTTGAACGATCACGGATCCGGTGACGATGAGGAAAAGGCCACCGATGAGGATGAGAAGCAGTTCGGTGCGGCTCATGATCGCGAGCGCAGCGAGGGCACCGCCGAGTCCGAGTGATCCCGTGTCTCCCATGAAGATCTGCGCTGGGCTCGTGTTCCACCAGAGGAAGCCGATAAGGGCGCCCGCGATCGCTGCGGCGATGACGGCGAGGTCGAGCGGGTCGCGCACCTCGTAGCACTTGTACAGAACATCGGGATCGATGTCGGGGTTGTTGCACGACTGGTTGAACTGCCAGAAGCCGATGAAGATGTACGAGGCGATCGCGAAGATAGCAGCGCCGGTTGCGAGCCCGTCGAGCCCGTCTGCGACGTTGACTCCGTTCGAGGTGCTCACAATGATGAGCGTCACCCAGATGGCGAAGAGAATGCCGCCCGCGATCACGCCGAAAGCCGCGAGATTGAGCCAATGGATGTCACGGATCGCCGAGATCATCGACGACGCTGGGGTGAGTCCGTCTTTGTCAGGAAAATTGAGAGCCACCGCCGCGAACCCGGCGGCAACGATGACCTGACCCACGATCTTCGCCCAGCCTCCCAGACCGAGACTGCGCTGCTTGCGAGTCTTCAGGAAGTCGTCGATAAATCCGATGAAGCCAAGGCCCACCATGAGGTAGATCACCAGGAGTCCAGAGAGGGACGGGGTCTCATGCGCAACAAGGTGCCCCACGAAGTAACCGACGACCGCGCCCAGGATGAAGACGATTCCG
>CAYZHZ010000148.1:0-5787 GCA_964477625.1 uncultured Salinibacterium sp. | reverse complement strand
CCAGCAGGATCGAGTTCTTGATCTCGATGCCGATGAGCGCAATGAACCCGATGATCGAGGTATAGGACAGTGACTCGCCCCCGATATAGAGCGCGATCAGCCCGCCCATGATGCCGAACGGAATGACGAAGGCCACGACCGCCGCTGCCGCGAACGATCCGAATTCCAGCAGCAGCACCGCCATCACGCCGAACATGGCGATCAGCAACGCCGGCCCCATGCCCCCGAAACTGCGCGACTGCGCTTCCGCCTCCCCGCCGAGGCTGGAGGAATAGCCCGCCGGAAGCTGGATGCCCATCAGAGCCTCTTCCATCCGGCCCGTCACCTCGCCTGCGAGATAACCGGGCTCGAGATAGCCCGTGATTGTCACCGTGCGCTCACGCTCAAACCGGCTGATGCGCGCCGGGCCCGATGCAATGCGCGGCTCGGCGAACTGCATCAGGGGCGCAGCCGTGCCATCGCCGGTCCAGATGTAGAGCCCCTCAAGATCGGTGACATTCATGCGTTCGGCGCGCGGCGCCCGCACAACCACCGGGTACGCGTCCCCCACCGGATCGCGATAGGACGCAACGCGTGCGCCGCCAATGGCGATACGCAGCGTCTGGTCGATGGCGCCGGCAGGCACGCCGCGCAGGGCGGCTTCTTCGGTGTCGATCCGGAGGTCGAGATCAAGCAGGCGCTCGGACAGCGGGTTGGTGACGTTGCGAACGCCCTCGACGCCCGCGATCACACGCTCGAACTCCGCCGCGATGCCCGACAGCACCTCGATGTCTGCGCCCTGGATGCGTACAGCCAGCGGCGCCTCGATCGGCGGGCCATTGAGGAAGCGCTTCACATTGAAACGCACGCCGGGATAGGTCGCGAGCTCAGCCCGCAACTCCTCGAGCAAGGCCGTGCCTTCTTCGGCTTCCCAGTGATCAAGTCGCGCATAGATGCCGCCGACATTGCTCGCCTGCTCGCTGGGGATCTCGTTGTAGTAGACCTGCGGGTTGCCGCGACCCGTGTTGGCGAAGCGCCAGCTCACCTCTTCACGCTTGGCGAGCGCCTGGTCGGCGAACATCACAGCGCGGTCTGTCTCTTCGACGGCGACGCCCTGCGGCAGTTCAACCTCGACCATGAAATACGGGCTGTCATTCTCCGGAAACAGGCTGAAGCCGAGTTGCGGCACCAGCGTCAGCGATGCGCCAAATAGCGCCAGTCCCGCCACCACCGTGGCGCGCGGCGCAGCCAGCGCCACCTTGAGGATGGGGCGATAGATGGCGTGAATGGCGCCCATCACCACATCAAGGAAGACGTTGTTGTGCTGCTTCTTCGGCAGCATCCGGCTGGCGAGGAAGGGAATGATGGTCAGCGCCACGAAAAGCGAAGCAGCGATGGTGCAGACAACCGCCATCGGCAGGGATCGCGTGAAGTCACCCGCCGCCTCAGGCAGGTTCAGCAGCGGCAGGAAGGCCAGCAACAGAGTGGCCGTACAGCCGAGCACCGCGATGTTGATCTCGTCGACGCCGGCAATGGCAGCGTCGCGTGGGGTCATGCCGCTGCGCTTGTGGCGCGCGATGTTCTCGGTGACCACGATGGAATCGTCCACCAGCAGACCGAGCGCGATGACGAAGCCCGCAATCGACAACTGGTTCAGCGAATAGCCCATCAGGTCGAGCGCGATGACGCCGATGGCAAACGACGCAGGGATTGACACCATGACCACCAGCGATGCGCGCAGGCCCAGCGGCAGCAGCGTCAGCAGCACAAGTCCGATGGCGATCATGAAGTCGCGGCCCAACGTCGACAGGCGCTTGGCCACCATCTGCGACTGGTCGAAGCCGCGCTCCAGCTTGATCTCGGGCGGCAGGCGCGTTTCAAACTTGTCCACCTGGAAGCGGACATTATCCATCACGTTGAAAATCGTGGCGCCGAGCTTGGCCCGCGCCGTCACAAACAACGAGCGCTGGCCATTATAGCGCGTGCGCACGGACTGTTCGTCATTGGTCCACTCCACCGTCGCGACATCACCCACGGTGACGGCGCTGGTTCCTTCCGAGCGGAGGACCACGTTGCGGATTTCCTCAAGACTGTCGAACGGTCCCGTTGCTTCCACGTTGAAACGGCGGCCGGAGGATTCCACGGCGCCGATCGGAATGTCCGCGCCTTCGCGCTGAAGCGCCTCGGTCAGCGCTGTGAGCGGCAGGCGATAGGCGGCGAGCTTGTCGAGATCGGGCGTCACCCGCACTTCGCTCGGCGGCACGCCCCAGATTTCGGCCTGCTGCACGCCGTCAGCGCGTTCGATGGCGTCGCGCAGTTCGCGCGCATAGGCCTCCATGCGGCGGTAGGAGGCTGTCTCGGACACCAGCGCCATCTGCACGATATTGGTCTGCGCGGGATTCTGGCGGTTGGCCCGCAGCAGCGTGATGCCGTCCGGCAGGCTGGCGCGGATGACGTTCAGCTCACGGACCACTTCGTCGTATTTCTTCTCGGGATCGGAGCCGTAGATGAAGCTGACCCCGATGGAGGCAAGGCCTGCCTGGCTGGTCGACTGGATCTCATCGACATCTTCAAGGCCGTTGAGCGCCGTCTCGATGGGGATGGCGACAACGCGCTCCATCTGCTCGGCGTCAGCGCCCGGCAGGACGACGAACACGCCGACACCCGGGAATGAGACAATTGGGTCTTCCGACTTGGGGATCGACATGACGGACTGGATGCCCAGCCCGAACAGCATGACGAACACGATCAGCGTGAACTGCCAGCGGTCGACAAAGAACCGTGTGAAACCTTGCATGTCCCCCTGGCCCCGCTATTCGGTAGCGGTGCGTACGGCGTCGCCGTCGCGCACCATGGAGGCGCCGCGCGTGATCACGCGGTCGCCCACCGACAGCCCTTTCAGGATGGAGACGCCACGGTCGGTAACTCCGCCCGTTTCCACCGCGCGCCGCCGCGCCTTGCCTTCGGCGTCGATGACGAACACCGCGCCCTGGTCTGCGCGCGCATCGATCAGCGCGATGGCGGGAATGGTGAAGTAGGACGGCGCGGCAGTCTCTTCGGTGCGAGCCGCAATGCCGACCTCAGCAACCTCGCCCGCACGCAGGCCGTCGGCAGCGGGAAGTGCGACCTCGACCTCGAACGTGCCGGACATCGATCCGCGAGGGGCAATGCGCGCGATCGTCCCGGTGACGGGCGGGCGGGCCTCAATGCTGACGGCCGCGCTGTCGCCGACCTGGATCTGGGCGACTTCAGCTGGCGTCATCGACGCACGCACGATCAGTCCGGCGCGGTTCTCGCCGATGGTGACCACCGGCTGCCCCGCGCTCACCGTCTGGCCCGGTTCAGCCTGGCGCTGAAGCACGATGCCGCTTGCAGCGGCGACGATGGACACCCGCTCACGCGTGCGCTCAAGCGCGAGGCGTGCGTTGTCGAGATCGGCCTGCGAGGCGGCGCCGGCTTCGAAGAGGCGGCTCACGCGATCGAATGTCTGTTGCGCCGTCTGGCGGGCAAGCGCGCCTTCGGCCTCGTCCGCGCCCACCGTGGTCCGGCGCAGCGTGGCGATCACCTGCCCCGCCGCGACGCGGTCGCCGGCATCGACTGTCAGGGTCTCGATCTGCCCAGGCACCGCAAAGCCCAGCGTGGTTTCGCGCTTGTAGGCCACAAGCCCGCTGGCCCGCACGCCCGACCCGGTTCCATCGGAGGCGATCGACAGGGCCTCCACCGCGATAACCGGCGGTGGCGCCGCAACGGCTTCGGGGGTCTCCCCGGCTTCGCCCTGGCAGGCGGCGAGAAGGGCCACGGCAAGGACGAGCCCCATCCCGTTACTGCAAGCTGACAGAGCCCGCGTCATGTGCCACCTAATTGACTGGATGGGTTACCTTGACAGTGTCTAGTTTTTATTGGACACCGTCAAGCAGAATCGGAAATGACATGACCGTGACCAAGTATGCGGCGCGCGACGACGTTCGTGCGGGAATCCTGGAAGCCAGCATCGCCCTGATGAATGAAGGCGGGCTTGGCGCTCTCTCGATGCGCGAAGTTGCGCGTCGCGCTGGGGTCAGCCACCAGGCCCCTTACCACTACTTCGCGGACCGCGGCGCGATCCTCGCCGAACTGGCGGGCGAAGGCTTCGACAAGCTCACGGACTACATGATCAGCGCCGTTGGCCTCGTGCGGGAAAAATCCCAGCGCAGCCGCGCGCTCGGCGAGGCGTATATCCGCTTCGCGCTGAACAACCCTGAAGTCTTCAGCCTCATGTTCCGCCGCGAGATGTGCGATCTCGCCAATTATCCCGAGGCGAAGGAAAAGGCCGACCGCTGCTTCCAGTATGTCGCCGACGCGCTCGGCGCCGGTCACGCCAGCGACAAGATGAGCCCTGACATGGTGCCCGTCATTGCCGCTTGGTCGACTGCACACGGCCTTGCGACGCTGATGCTTGAAGGCAAGCTCGGCGAAGCCTTCGGCGAGACGCTCGACCAGCGCGAGGAGGCCGCCAAGCGCATCCTCGCCTACGTGTCCGAGAAGCTGTCCAAGTAACCGGCGCTAGCACCAGGCGCCCGAGATCGGGATCACCTGCCCCGACACGAAGCCTGAGCGGCCGAGCGCCAGCAGTTCAACCAGCGCCGCCACCTCCTCCGCCTCGCCAAGCCGGCCCATCGGGACGCGCGCGAGCAGTTTCGGTCCCTTCACCGGATCCTCCAGCAGCGCTTTCGGATAATACGTCTCCGTCTGGATGAAGTTGGGCGCGACGGCGTTCACGGAGATTCCATCCCCCGCCACTTCCAGCGCCAGCGAACGGACCGCTCCGTTCACAGCGGCGCGCGCTGCGGCGTAGGCCGCAAAGCCCGGAATGCCGCCGATATGGCCTGAGGAAGTGCCGAACACGATGCGTCCAGCCTTGTTGGGCCGCATCACCCTGATCGCAGCGCCCGCGAACGCGATGGCCTCGGCCGCCAGCCGCTCGAAGTACGGCATCAGCGCCTCAATGGTCAGGTCTTCCGCCTTGTGACGCGGGGCAGGCATGGCGGGCGAGATCACGATGGCGTCGAGCCTGCCGCCGAAACGCGCGCTTGCGCGGCTGACGACGTCCCCAGGCCCTCCCCAACCGATAACTGCGATGCCCTCCTCCTCGCCATCAGCTGCAATGCCGGGATCGCAGCCGATCACGTTGGCGCCGGCCGACATGAGCCGCCTCGCGATCACGGGATTGGCAAAGCCGCGGATGTCGGTGGTGAGGACGTTCGGCCTGTCAGACATGATCGCCTATTGCCTGTCGCGCGGCCTCGGCGGCGGCGCACTCGGCCCGAATATGCCTGGGCCCTGCTTGTTGGGAAGGCCTTTCGCTTCGAGCGACCGCGCGCCGCCAAGAATGCCGTCCATGGCATGATTGCCCTCGTGGCAGGCATACTCGTAGATGTGCTCGTCGCGGCTGTTCAGGCTCATCTCCGCGCGCCATGGCTGTGTGTAGTACACCGGATCATCGACCGCGAACTCGTAGAAGATCTGGTCGTCCGCCACGCGCGTGAAGCGCTCGGTGACCTTCCCTTCCGGGCTCAGGATGATCTGGCCCTGACGCGCCTGGTCCGGATGGACGTTCATTGTCTCGACCACAAGCGTGTCGCCCTCCCACCAGCCGACCGCATCGCCAAGCCAGGGCGTGATCACGCTCGGGCCGTGCCTCGCCTCGGCGCGACTCTTCGCGATCGGAATGATGCGCGCGTCGTGCACCATCTCGACAAGGATCATCACATGATCCGGCGTCTGCACGATCTGATAGTTGTTGTTGTAGATCGTGTTCAGCATGCCCGG
>CAYZHZ010000147.1:0-5793 GCA_964477625.1 uncultured Salinibacterium sp. | reverse complement strand
AGCAGTGCCTGGCTCGACGCTCGATGCGCTGGCCGCCGACTCGCGCTCCAGCGCGGCCAGTGCGCGCCGCAACTCCGCCTCGTCGACGAGCACCGCAAAGCGCGGGTCGCCCGAAGGTGCCGACGGGTCGGCCTCGTCGATGCGCGGCGGCTTGGGCAGCACGACCAGCAGGCCGGCCGCATAGCGCAGCTCGTAGTTGCCGGCGTCGCCGCTGGTGAAGACGACGCCCGAGGGCTGCATCGTGAGCACCGAGCCGCCCGGCGCGCCCGCGCTGCCCGCAGGCAGCGCGACCTGCACGCCGCCGACGCGGTCGCCGCTGACCAGCGCGCCGGCGGCGACCGACCAGCCGATGTCGGCCGGGTTCGCCTCGTCGGCATAACGCACGACGCTGTTGGCGGCGATGGTCAGCGGCCGCGGCTGCACGGTCAGCGTGCCCGCAACGTAGGTCGTCAGGTAGTTGGCCGGGTCGAAACTGCCGCCGCGGGCGTCGGCGACCGTCACCGTATAGGGCGAGCCGGCCACCGGCGCGGCCGCTGCGGCCCCGGCGCTGGCCAGCGTGACCGCACCCAGGGTCTCGCCGGCGACGAGGCCGCTGGCGCTGTAGCCGCCGGGACCGAAGACGACCTCGTCGCCGTAGAACTTGACCAGGCTGCCGGCCGCGACGGTCAGCGGCGCCGGGGCGATGGTGGCCGTCGTCGTGAGCTGGGTCGCGGCGAGCGCGTAGTTCGCGGCATCGGGCCCGGCCAGCGCGAGGCTGGTGACGCTGACCACGCGCCCGGCGCCGGCGTTGCGGTTGTCGAAGGTGGCCGGCGCGTGGTTCACGCTCAGCGCGTCGCCGGCGATGCGGTCGTCGGTCAGCGTGATGGTCGCGCCGGTGTCGCCGTCGTAGGTCTTGTCGGCGGCCACGAGGTTCAGCGCCAGCGGGCGGCGCGCGATGTCCACGCGCAGGCCGCCGCTGTCGGCGACCGCATAGTTGCCGGCGTCGCTGCCCTGCAGCGCCAGGCCGTCGACGGCGACCGCGCGGCCGTTGCCGGCCTGCTTGTCGGCCAGGCGGCCGGTGACGCCGCTGGCGCGCAGCGCCACGTCGTCGCCGGCCAGCGCGCCGCTCAGGCTGCCGGCGCTGGAGTCGATGGCGACCGCGGTGGTGCCGTCGTAGACACGCGGCAGCGCCGCCAGCCCGGACAGCGTGACCGGGCGCGGCGCGATGTCCACCGTGACGCCGGCGGTGCCGGCGATCACGTAGTTGCCGGCGTCGGTGCCGGCCAGGGTCAGCCCGGACAGCACCACCGCCTTGCCGGTGCCGGCATGCTTGTCGGCCATCGTGCCGGCGGTGGGGCCGGACGGCGGCAGCTGCACGCTGACGTCGTCGCCGGCGATCACGTCGGCGCCGGCGGCGGTGATCGGGCCGCTGGCGACGATGTCCACCAGCGTCGTGCCGTCGTAGGTGCGGTCGACCGCGCTGACGCCGCTCAGCCCGGTCACCGACAGCGGACGCGGCGTCACGCTGGCCGTCGTCAGCAGGGTCGTCGCGGTCAGCGCGTAGTTGGCGGCGTCGGCGCCGGTGAGCGCGATCGCGCTCACCTCCACCGGCTTGTCGCTGCCGACCTGCTTGCCGTCGCTGAAGCGCGCGCTCTGCGTGAAGCCGACCAGGTCGCCGGCGATCAGGTCGGCCGCGCTCAGCGTGACCGGCGCGTCGGTGCTGCCGTCGTAGACCCGCGAGCCGCCGCTGGCCAGCGCCGTCAGCGCGCGCGGCGTGATGTCGGCGCTGGCGCTGCCGGTCGGGTTGAGCAGCGTGTAGTTGCCGGCATCGGCGTCGCCGAGCTGGCCGCCGCTGACCACGATGGCCTTGCCGGTGCCGACATGCTTGCCGCCGCTGAAGCTGCCGCTGGCCGCGAAGCTCAGCGTGTCGCCGGCGATCAGGTCGGCCGAGCTGCCGTGCACCTGCGCGGCGTCCGTGCCGTCGTAGACGCGGCTGACGCCGGTCCAGGTGGCGGTCAGCGGGCGCGGTGCGATGTCCACCGTGACGCCCTGCGTGGCGGCGATGCGGTAGTTGCCGGCATCGGTGCCGCTCAGGCCGAGGCCGGCGACGACCACCGCCTTGCCGGTGCCGGCATGCTTGTCGGCCATCGTGCCGGTGGTCTGGCCGCTGGCCGGGGCCTGGAACTGCACGTCGTCGCCGGCGATCAGGTCGCCGGGCGCGGCGCCGACGGGGCCGCTGGCATCGACGCGGACCGCGACCGTGGTCGTGCCGTCGTAGACGCGCGAGGTGGCGACCACGTTGTCGAGCCCGACGATGGTCACCGGCCGCGGCACGATGCTCGCCGTGGCGGCCGCGCTGGTGCTGGTGAGCTGGTAGTTGGCGGCATCGGTGCCGGCCAGCGTGATGCCGCTGACCTGCACCGGCTTGTCGCTGCCGACATGCTTGTCGGCGAACAGCGCCGTCTGCGCGAAGGCGACGACATCGCCAGCGATCAGGTCGGCCGAGCCGGCGCTGACCGGGGCGGCCAGCGTGCCGTCGTAGACGCGCGTGCCACCGGTGTAGCTGGCGGTCAGCGGGCGCGGCGTGATGTCGGCGCTGGCGCTGCCGGTCGGGTTGGCCAGGCTGTAGTTGGCCGCATCGGCCCCGGCGAACTGGCCGCCGGTCACGACGACCGCCTTGCCCGTGCCGACGCCCTTGCCGCCGCTGAAGACGCCGCTGCCGCTGATGGCGAGCAGGTCGCCGGCCAGCAGGTCGGCCGAGCTGCCGGTGACGCTGGCCAGGTCGGTCCCGTCGTAGACGCGGCTGACACCGGTCCACACGGCGGTCAGCGGCCGCGGCGCGATGTCCACGGTGACACCGCTGGTCAGCGCCACGCTGTAGTTGCCGGCGTCGACGCCGGCCAGGCCGAGGCCGGCGATGGCCACCGGCTTGGCGGTGCCGACATGCTTGTCGGCCATGGTGCCCGTGGTCACGCCGGTGGGCGGCGCGATCACCGTGACGTCGTCGCCGGGCACCAGGTCCGCCGGGTCGGGGGCGACCGGACCGGTGGACGAGACGACCACCTCGACCTGCGTGCCGCCGTCGTAGACGCGGTTGGTCGCGCTGACGCCGGTCAGTCCGAGCACGGCGAGCGGCCGCGGCGTCACGCTGGCGGTCGTCGTCGCGTCGGTCGCCGCCAGGCGGTAGTTCGCCGCGTCGGCGCCGGCGAGCGTGATGCCGGCCACCTGCACCGGCTTGTCGCTCCCGACCTGCTTGCCATCGGTGAAGAAGGCGCTGGCGGCGAGCGACACGCTGTCGCCGGCCACGAAGCCGGCGGCCGTGCCGCTGACCGGCGCGACGATGCCGCCGTCGTAGACGCGCGTGCCGCCGGTGTAGACCGCGGTGACGATGCGCGGCGTGATGTCGGCGCTGGTGTCGCCGCTGCGGTTGACCAGGCTGTAGTTGCCGCGGTCACTGCCGGTCAGCGTGGCGTCGAGCACCGAGACCGGCTTGCCGGTGCCGACGTTCTTCGCGCCGGGGCCGGTGAAGACGCCGCTGCCGGCGATGGCCACCGCGTCGCCGGCGACGATGTCGGCCGAGCTGCCGGTGACGGCGGCCGCCGCGCTGCCGTCGTAGGGCCTGGACACGCCGGCGAAGCTGGCGGTCAGCGGCTTGGGCGCGATGTCCACGCGCACGCCGCTGGTGGCGGCGATCAGGTAGTTGGCGGCATCGGTGCCGCCGAGCCCCAGGCCATCGACGACCACCGCCTTGCCGGTGCCGGCATGGCGGTCGGCCATCGTGCCGCTGCTGATGCCCGAAGGCGGCAGCGTGATCGTGACGTCGTCGCCGGCGACGATGTCGTCGCTGCTGGGCACCAGGGGCCCGCTGGCGTCGACCAGCAGCACGACGCCCAGCGTGCCGTCGTAGACGCGGTCGACGGCGCGGACCGCGTTCAGGCCCTCGATGTCCAGCGGACGCGGCGTGATGCGTGCGGTGGTCGCGGCGTCGGTGGACGCCAGCGCATAGTTGCCGGCGTCCGCGCCGGTCAGCGCGATGCCGCTGACGGCCACCGGCTTGTTGTTGCCGACGTTCTTCGCGCCGCTGCCGGTGAAGGCACCGAGCGCGCTGATGCCCACGGTGCCGGCGTCGACGGCCTCGAAGTCGGCCGAGCTGCCGCCGACCTGCGCCACCACGCTGCCGTCGTAGACCTTGTCCTGGCCGGCATAGACCGCCGTCACCGGCTTGGGCGTGATGTCGACCGTGATGCCGCCGCCCGACAGCCTGTAGTTGGCGGCCTGCGCGCCGGTCAGCGTGAGGCCGGTGACCTGCACGAGCTTGTTGCTGCCGACGTTCTTGTCGGCCATCGTGCCGCTGGTCAGTCCGCTGGACGGCAGCACGACGGCGACCTCGTCGTTGCCGATGCGGCCGCTCAAGTCCACGTCGGCGCTGTTGACGCTGACGCTGACCACCGTGCTGCCGTCGTAGACGCGGTCGGTGGCGGCGATGCCGGTCACGTCCAGCGGCCTGGGCGTGATCGTCGCCGTCGTGAAGGCGCTGGTGGTCGTCAGGCTGTAGTTGCCGGCATGCGTGCCGCCGAGCGTGATGCCGGTGACCTCGATGCTCTTGCCGGTGCCCGCCGCGCCGTCGCCGACGAAGCGCGCGGTCTGCGAGAAGACCACCGTGTCGCCGGCCACCAGCTGCGCCGAGCTGCCGGTGACGCTGGCGCTGAGGTCCGCGAGGCCGTTGTAGACGCGGTCGATGCCGGTGTAGCCGACCGACAGCGGCCGCGGCGTGATGCTGGCCGTGGTGCTGGCGGTGGTGTTCTGCAGCGCATAGTTCGCGGCGTCGGCGCCGGCGATCGTGATGCCGCTGACGGCGATCGGCTTGTTCGTGCCGGCGTTGCGCGCGCCGTCGCCGGTGAAGTTGGCGCTCTGCGCGAACGTGACCTGGTCGGTGACGCCGTTGACGGTGACGATGTCCGGCGACGAGGCGGTGACGAGGGCGGTGACGCCGCCGTTGTAGACGCGGTCGACACCGGTGTAGACGGCGGTCAGCGGCCTGGGGCTGATGTCCACCGTGACGCCGCTGCTGCCGTCCAGCGTGTAGTTGCCGGCGTCGGCCCCGGCCAGCGTGAGCCCGGTCACCGTGACGGGCTTGGCGGTGCCCACCCGCTTGTCGGCGATCGTCCCGTCGCCCAAGCCGGAGGGCGGCTCGACGACGCTGACCACGTCGCCGCCGACGAGGCCGTCGATGCCCAGCGTGCCGGTGGCCGTCAGGGCGACGACGGTGGTGCCGTCGTACGCCCGATTCGTCGCGGCGACGCCGGTCAGGCCGACGACCTTGGGCGTGATGTCGGCGCTGGCGCTGGCCGTCGTCGTCGACAGCGTGTAGTTGCCGGCCGCCGGGCCGCTGAAGGCGACGTCGCTGATCGCGATCGGCTTGTTGCTGCCCACGTCCTCGGCATTCGCGCCGGTGAACACCGAGACCAGGCTCAGGCCGACGTCGTCGTTGCCGACGATGCCGCTGGCGGAGCGGTTCAGCATCACCGTCGCGGCGGCCGTGCCGTCGTAGACCTTGGCGACGCCGCCGAAGACCGGCGTGATGCCCTTGGGCGTGATGCTGGCCGACGTCGTGCCGGTCGCGTTGGTCAGCGTGTAGTTGCCGGCGTCGCTGCCGTAGAGGTAGTTGTAGGTGATGTCGATCGGCTTGCCGGTGCCGACGTCCTTCGCGTTGTTGCCGCTGCTGGCGGTGTTGGCGAACTGCGCATAGCCGGTGTAGCCGTTGCTCGGGCTGATGTAGAAGAGCACCTGGTCGCCGGCGACGATGTCGGCCGA
>CAYZHZ010000146.1:0-5915 GCA_964477625.1 uncultured Salinibacterium sp. | reverse complement strand
CGATGATGTTCCGCTCCGCGATGAACAAGATCGGTGCGCACTCCGAGAACACGGGCATGATCGGCGACCGCATGGACACCGACATCGTCGCGGGCATCGAAGCGGGATTGCACACGATCCTCGTGCTCACGGGCATCAGCGATCAGGCCGAGATCGAGCGCTACCCGTTCCGGCCCGACGAGGTCATCGGCAGCGTCGCCGACCTGTTGCGCACCGACCCGTTCGACTCCGCCCTATAGCCCTATTGGGGCGCAACCTACGGGGTGGGGAGGGGCGTCGGGGTTGGCGCCACCTGAGGCAGCGAGATCGACGAGGTGAACTGCTCCCCGCTCGAGCGATTCACGAAGCAGTAGTAGGTGCGGTTGCCGTCGTTCCAGTCCTCGGCGTCAGCCGCGAAACTCGCGGTCACCTGGATGTCTTTCGCCGCCCCCGCAACCGCGTAGTCGATGATGGTCGGGGCCGTGCACAGCAGGTTGATGCGCTTCGACAGCTCCTCGACCCCGGGGTAGGGGGCGTCGCCCAGATCGTCGAACTCGCCCTTGTGCACCATCTGCGCGGTGTTCGGCTTCGTGCAGTCCACGACCGTGTAGCGGTCTTGCCAGGCGGATTCCCATGGCTCAAGGCACTCGCCACCGAGAAGCTCATCCCACACGTACTCCCCCGGCTCGACCGGGCCGAGCACTACGGGAGACCCCGTTGCCGAGGCTGAGGGCGTCGGCGAGGGAGCGACGGCGGGGGCTGGCTGCAGCTGGGCCAGTCGAGTGCCGAGCATGAAGAGAGCGACGAGCGCGAGGGCAGCGACGAGTCCACCGGCAACCCACATGAGGATCTTCTGATTCCGCGGGATTGGGCCCATCGGCTCGCGCGGCTTCTTGCCCTTGCCGTCGCGCGGTGGACGCGGCGGCACCTGGATCATCGACTGACCCTCGTAGTCGGCGAACTGCCCCTCGCCGAACAGTGAGTCGAGCGCAGAGGGTTCGAGAGACTCGTCGACGGGCGGGGCTACCCCGACGAGCTCGGCCTCGAGCACCTCGGTCGCCCCGTCGAGCGACGCATCCAGTGGTGCCGCCAACCACTGCGTGGCATCGATCGGATGCTGCGGCTCGAGCTGCTGCTGCGGAAACGCGATCGTCGGCTCGAACTGCACCGGCTGGGCGGGCGCGATCGGCTCGGCTGGCAACTGGGCGGGCGGCTCAGCTGGAAGCTGCACCGTCGGCTCGAACGGGAACGCCGTGGTCGGGGCCGCGGCGGGCAACGCGACGGGCGGCGGATCGAATGGCGGCACGGGCTGCGCGGGTGCCGCCGGCGGCACGTACGGCGCGGGCGGCGGAGTCGGCGGAACGAATGGCGCGGGCTCGGGGCTCGCGGGAGCCGGATCATGCGGCGCGGGCGGCTGCGGTGCGGGCGACTCCGAGCTCGGGGTGAGCCCCCAGCTGAATCCCCCGGCCGATGCCGTGGGGCCCGCAGCAGCGGGCGGCTGGGCGACCGGCTGCTGGACGGGCGGTGCAGCGACCGGCGGCTGAATGGGCGGTGGCGCAAACGGCGGGGCCGGCTGCTGCGTGGCCGGCGGCGGGGCGACCGGCTGGGCGGGCGCGGGCGGAGGCAAGGGCGCGACCGGCTCCGCCGGTTTCGCCGGTGGGGTCGCGGGCTCGTCCGAGAACTGACTTGCTAGCCAGTCGCTCGGATCGAAATCGTCGCGTTCGTCGGCCACTTACTCGAGTCCCAGGTCCGACAATCCGATCGCCGCGAAATACGGGTATCCGGCGGCCTCAATCGCCTCGCGCGCACCCGTGTTGCGGTCGACCACGACGGCGACGCCGGCGATCTGAGCGCCGACCTTCTTCAGGGCTTGGATCGCGGCCAGCGGGGAGCCACCGGTGGTGGAGGTGTCTTCGAGAACGATGACGCGCTTGCCCGCAACATCCGGCCCCTCGACCTGGCGGCCGCGGCCGTGGTCCTTCGGCTCTTTGCGCACCACGAAGGCGTCGTACTCGGTGCCGCGGGCGGCGCCCTGGTGCAGGATTGCCGCCGCGATGGGGTCTGCGCCCATGGTCATGCCACCGACGGCGGCGACATCGGGGATGTCGGCGATGAGGTCGAGCATGACCTGTCCGATGAGCGGGGCGACGCGATGGTCGAGGCTCACCTTGCGCAGGTCGACGTAGTAGGTCGCCTTTTTGCCACTCGTCAGGGTGAAGTCACCGTGGAACACCGCATCACGAGAGATGTGGTCGATGAGCTTCTGCCTGGCGTCGTTCACCTAGCAAGGATACCGACTTGCGGCGGCGGGGCTCAGGCGAAGGCCTCCGTAACGAACAGGAGCAGGCTCGCGAGCAGCACGGTAAGCAGGGACAGGAGGCTGATCACGATCGCGCGACGGGTATCGCGACGATCGGCCGCAGCCTCGAGAAGATCTTCGGGTTCGGGCACTCTTGCACCATAGGCGTCGCGGCCAGCTGTGTCTCCCATCCCTTTCTGGGGAGACACGGGCGTGGTTCCGTCGGCGGCAGCTACTAGCGTGGAGCCCATGCGTGTAGCCACCTGGAACGTGAATTCGATCCGCAGTCGAGTGGGTCGCGTCGTCGACTGGTTGGGTCGTGAAGACGTCGATGTGCTTGCGATGCAGGAGATCAAGTGCACGGAGGCACAGTTCCCGTTCGAGGCGTTCTCAGAAGCCGGCTACGAGGTCGAGCTGCACGGACTGAACCAGTGGAACGGTGTGGCCTTCGCCAGCCGGCTTCCAATGCACGACGTCTCGGTGGGCTTCGACACCGCACCGGGCTTCGGTAAGCCGCTCGAAGACGGCACCCTCCCGAGGGAGGCGCGCGCCCTCGGGGTCACCGTCAACGGTGTGCGGCTGTGGAGCCTCTACGTTCCGAACGGCCGCGAACTCGACAACCCCCACTACCCATACAAGCTCGAGTGGCTCGCCAATCTCGCGACCGAAACGAGGGGTTGGCTGGCAGCCAACCCTGACCAACCGCTCGCACTCATGGGCGACTTCAACATCGCTCCGCTCGACATCGACGTGTGGGACATCGGGGTGTTCCAGGGACGCACCCACGTGAGCCAGCCCGAACGCGACGCGTTCGCTGCTCTCGAAGCCGCGGGTCTCATCGACGCGCTGCGCACCCGCGGCGTCGAGGGCTACACCTACTGGGACTACCAGCAGCTGCGATTCCCCCGCAACGAGGGCATGCGCATCGACTTCATCCTCGGTTCGGGTGCATTCAACGAACTCGTGACGTCGGCGAGCATCCACCGCGAGGAGCGTAAGGGCGATGCCCCGAGCGACCACGTGCCCGTACTCGTCGAACTCGACCTCGAGACCGAAGACGACGACGACCGACCGATGTTCCTCTAGGCCCCCGCTGGTTGAGTAGGCCGAAGGCCGTATCGAAACCCGTCAGTGCGGCGCAAGCAACGCCGCAATCACGACGAGCGCGGGAATCGCGAGCACGGTCGTAATCAGCACGACATCGCGCGCGAGTACCGTCGCGGCTCCGTAGCGCTGCGCGTAGTTGAAGACGTTCTGGGCGCTCGGCAGCGCCGCCAGAAGCACCACCCCGAACAGTTGACGCGGTTCGAGCGCGAAGACGAAGTGTGCGAGCATCCATGCCACCGCGGGCATGACGGCGAGCTTGATGGATGCCGAGACCACGACATCCCGACGTGCAGTTCCCGCCGCCAAGGGTCGCTGCCCATTGAGCGAGATGCCGAACGCGATGAGCATGGTCGGAACGGCGGCAGCCCCGATGATGCGGAACGGCTCCATGACGGCATCCGGAATCTCAAGGTCGGTGACCGCGACGATCACACCCAACAGCGACCCGAGGATGATCGGGTTCGTGACCGGCTGAAGCAGCACGCGGCGAAGCGACACGCGCCCGCGCGAGTGCATGTCAAGGATCGTGAGGGCGATGGGGGCGAACAGCAGCAGCTGCAGCAGCACGACGGGCGCCGAGAGAGCGGCGTCCCCCAGCACGTACACGGCAACCGGGATGCCGATGTTGCTCGCATTCAGGTAGCCCGCCCCGAGGGAGCCGATGACGGTACTACCGACGTCGCGGCGCCAGAAGACGCGCGCGATCAGGGCGTAGAGCACGAACGCTGAGACGGCTGCAGCGAGGGAGATAACCAGCACCGACGAGAACAGCACGTGTACGTCGGCGTCAGCTAGCACCGTGAAGAGAAGGCACGGCGAGAGCACAAAGAAGGCGATGCGCGACAGCACGGGGGTCGCGTGCTCGCCGAGAACACGCGTGCGACCGACGATGAAACCCGCGAGGATGACGGCGCCGATGATCGCGAATCCGATGAGCACGCCGACCATTGCTCCAGTCTGGCGCACGAATATGCGAGCTAAAGTCGAGATGTGACTCCCGCTGGTACTGACGACATCGACGCCGCACTCTTCACGCCGAGCCCGGTGGTGACGAATGTCTACGAGGAACTGCTCGAGGCGGTGCACCGGGGCGACCTTCTCCCGGGCGAACGCATCAGCGACGGCGAACTCGCGAAGCGGTACGGGGTGTCTCGCACTCCCGTGCGCGAAGCGCTTCAACGGCTGCGGGACATCGGCATCATCGAGGCCTCCGCGTCGCGGTTCACACGTGTCGCCGTCGTTACTCCGGTGCAGACCACCCAGGCCTACGTCGTGTGGTTGTCGCTCTTTGCGACCCTCGTCGAGGAAGTCATCGAGTCTGTGCCGGTGGAGACCGTCGAGCTCATGGAACACGACATGGCCGATTTCCGCGCCGCGTTCGACCCGTGGCAGCCGGAGCGGATCGCGACGGCCAACTTCGTCTTCTTCTCGCGCCTCATGGCGCTCACGAACAATCCGATCCTGCTGCGCTCGATGACGGGTGTCGTGCACGTGATCCGTCTCGGCAGCCTGCACCTGCCCGCCACCATCGACCTGGAGAAGCTCGCGGGCGCGCATCAGACGCTCGTCGACGCGGCTCGTGAGCACGATCTCGACAAGGCGCGGGTCGCGGTGCGCGCCCTGCGCACCATCAGCATTCCGCTCGACTGATTCTCGGGTCGATCTGACAGTTAGTTGCGTCAGGGCGTGATTCGGCGCAGCTTTCCGCCGTCATCCACAACCAAACGTCACGATCGTGCGGATAGCCTCGAATGGTCGAGTTCTCGTCGAGGAACGGAGGTTATCCATGTCCAGCACCACCAGCACCACGCGCGCGATCGTCGGAGAACCCGAGGTTCTCGAGGACGAGCTGGCCACCTCGCCCGCCTGGCTCGCGATCAAGTCGGCGGCGACGGCCCTGCAGGCCCATCAGGTGCAGGACGGCAGCATCCCCGACAAGTCAGCACACGCCGAATCCCGCGCCCTCGTCGAGCAGATCCGTGAAGGTCTCCTCGATGTCGTGCAGCTGCTGCCCCACGACGAGGCGTACCTGCGAGCGCTCGACGTCGACCTCGCGAAGTGGGTGGACGGTGGATTCGTCGAGCCCGACTTCCTCGATTCGCTGAACGCCTTCCAACCGCAGCTCGACCGCGTGAACGGTCGCCGCCACCTCGTGCTGTTCCCCATGTACACGCAGAACGGCAGCACCAACCGCTTCGTCGAGGCGGTGCTCATCGAGGTCGTGTGGCCCGAGTTCATCGCCGACCTCGAGGCTGGCGAGTACTCCAACGCGCTCTTCGTGCCGATCCAGTTCATCGACTTCACGCCGGGCTACGACACCAACTCGGCCGTGCTGTTTCCGGAAACGGTCGCGATGCGCGAGATCCCGCGGTTCACCTGGGGTGCGATCTTCGCGGACCGGGAGGCGGCGCGCTTCCGCCGTGTCGTGAGAGCGGCATCCGAGATCACACGACTCGAACTGCCCGAGGATGCTGCGCGCATGCTCGACGACCAGAAGCTCACGCAAGAGACGTTCGTGATGTGGATACCC
>CAYZHZ010000145.1:0-5976 GCA_964477625.1 uncultured Salinibacterium sp. | reverse complement strand
GCAGTCCCGAGATCGCCGAGCAGGCCGCCTACTACGGCGACGGGTTCTTCGCGAACAACATTTTCTGGCCGAAGGAGCACTACATGCGCCTCATCGGCTACTACCGGCAGCGCTTCGAGCACTACGGACACGGCACCGCCGAGCAGGCGATCGTCGGACTGGGTGGCCAGGCCTTCATGCGCAAGAACTCGCAGGATGCGAAAGCCGAGTTCCGGCCGTACTTCGACAACGCGCCGGTCTACGGACATGGTCCATCGATGGAAGACTTCACGGCCCAGACGCCCCTGACGGTCGGAAGCCCGCAGGAGGTCATCGACCGCTACGCCTCCATGCGCGAGCACTTCGGTGACTATCAGCGCCAACTGTTCCTCATGGACCACGCTGGCCTGCCCCTCAAGACCGTGCTCGAGCAGCTCGACATCCTGGGTGAAGAGGTCGTTCCCGTGTTGCGCAAAGAACTCGCGAAGAACCGGCCTGAGACGGTCCCGGATGCCCCGACTCACGCATCCCTCGTCGCCGCTGCCGACCGCGCTGCGACCACCAAGGCGCAGGTGGCCTCATGACCACCAAGCAGCTCGCCGTACTCTCCGCAGGACTCAGCCAGCCCTCGTCAACTCGCCTGCTCGCGGATCGTCTCGCCGGGGCGACCGTAGCAGATCTGCGTGCGTCTGGTCACGACGTCGAGGTCACCGTCGTCGAGGTGCGCGATCTCGCCCAGGACGTGACCAACAATCTGCTGACCGGATTCCCGAGTCCCCGACTCGAGCATGCGATCGAGCGGGTGACCAACGCGGATGGCCTTATCGCCGTGACCCCGATCTTCACGACGAGCTACAGCGGGCTATTCAAGTCGTTCATCGACGTGCTCGACCCCCAGGCCCTCACCGGGCTCCCCGTGTTGTTGGGCGCGACGGGCGGCACCGAGCGGCATTCACTCGCAATCGATTACGCGATGCGTCCGCTGTTCACCTATCTGCACGCGGTTCCGACGACCACCGGTGTGTACGCGGCGTCAAGCGACTGGGGAAGTGACGGATTGTCCGAGCGCATCGTTCGCGCGGCATCCGAATTCTCTCGGCTCGTCGCGGCTTCGGACCGCTCGACTACTGTGCGCGATCCGTTCGCCGCGTTCAGTCCTTGATGAACGTGAACGTGAGCGGGTACTTGTAGTACTGCCCGTTGTTGGCAGTCACCGCGGCGATGATGCAGAACACGACGCACAGCACGCTCGCGGCTAGCAGGATGAGCAGGCCGACGCCGACGATCGACGTCACCGCGCCGGCCACGTACGCGAGCAGGAGCGTGATCTGAAAGTTGAGCGCGGCCGTCGTGTGAGAGCGAATGAACGGGCCGCGGTCTTTGAGAACCAGATACCCGATGAGAGCGGGCAGGAACGAGAAGAAGATCCCGCCGACGTGGATGAGCGTCGCCCACAGTTTCTCGTCGCTCGGGCTCAGGGGCTGGACGGTCTGGTAGGGGTTCGTGTTATCCGACATGCCTCTCATTAAACCAAAACAGGCGTTAAACCAAGCGAGCCCCGGGTTGCCCCGGGGCTCGCTTGGTGAAGCACGTCGTTACTTGACGAGGCGCACCGCGAACGGGTAGCGGTACGCGCCGCCGCCCTGCACCTTCACGCCGCCCATGATCGAGAAGATCGCGTTGGCGACCCACGCGAGGAAGGGAAGGAATCCGAAGATGCCGACGAGCGCGTACGCGCCCGAGGCGATGGCGATGCCGTTCAGGATCGCAACGAGGATGTAGATGATGATGAGGCCGCCGAGGAAGGTGATCTGCCAGTTCAGGGCCTCCTTGGCCTCCTGGCGCGTGAGGGTTCCGCGGTCCTTGAAGACCAGGTAGATGATGAGCGAGGGCAGGATGCCCAGCAGACCACCGAAGTGAGCGAACGACGCCCACTGCTTGTCCTCGGCCGGGGTCAGAGGCGCGGCCGGCTGCGGAGCAGCGGGCTGGGGGGTTGCGTCAGTCATGAATGTCGTTGCCTTTCAGGGTGAACGAGCGAAGTAAGGACAAGGTAGCGCGTCGCGCTCGCGGCGTGCAACGGTTTGGTCACGGCGTGTCACGCTACAATTGGCAGTCAGCGCGTTTGAGTGCTAACGGCGAAAGGCGGGTGTCACATGGTCTCCGATAGAGGTCTAGAAGTGCTTCGCGTCATCGTCCAGGACTATGTCGCATCACGTGAACCGGTCGGTTCGAAGTCGATCGTTGAGCGCCACTCTTTCGGCGTGTCAGCCGCGACGATCCGTAACGACATGGCCCTCCTCGAAGATGAAGAACTCATCACGGCGCCCCACACGTCGTCGGGTCGTGTGCCCACTGACAAGGGATACCGCGTGTTCGTCGACCAGCTGGCCGACCTCCGGCCGCTGACTCCCGCGCAACGCACTGCGATCGAGACCTTCCTCGGCCAGTCTGTCGATCTCGACGACGTTCTCGCGCGCACCGTGCGACTGTTGTCCCAGCTCACGCACCAGGTGGCGCTCGTTCAGTACCCCTCTTTCTCGACGTCACGCGTGCGCCACGTCGAGATCGTCACGCTCACCCCCACGCGGCTCATGACCGTCTTCATCACCGACTCCGGACGGGTCGAACAGCGCATCCTCGATGTCAGCGCGCCGGCAGACGAGGACTTCCTCGCCGACCTGCGGTTGCGACTCAACGCTGCTCTCGGCGGTCAGGGACTGTCGGATGCCGCATCCACCCTTCTCGCCTTCCCCCAGCAGTTCGCGCCCGAGCGGCGTTCGCTCGTCTCCGAGATCACTTCGGTGTTGGTCGAACAGGCCGCGGCCGGACGCACCGAGAAGCTCCTCATGGCGGGCACGGCGAACCTCGCCCGCACCGAAGACGATTTCAGCGGCAGCATCTACCCGGTTCTCGAGGCGATTGAGGAACAGGTGACGTTGCTCCGGCTGTTCGGCGAAATGGAGATGGACAACCACGGGGTGTCGGTGTCGATCGGCCGCGAGAACGCGGGCTTCGGTCTCGCCGAGACCTCCGTGCTGACGAGCGGCTATTCCTCGTCAGGGGGAAGCGTGGCGCGCCTCGGTGTGTTGGGCCCGACGCGCATGGACTACTCGAACAACATGGCCGCGGTGAAGGCCGTGGCCCGCTATCTCTCGCGTCTGCTTGGCGCAGAGTAAGGACTGAGACGGAATTTTGGCAGATCATTACGAGGTGCTCGGCGTTGACCGTAGCGCCAGCTCTGAAGAGATCAAGAAGGCGTACCGCAAGCTCGCTCGCGAGCTCCACCCCGACGTCAACCCGAGCGCCGACGCAGCCGAGCGCTTCAAGCTGGTAACTCACGCCTATGACGTGTTGAGCGACCCGCAGCAGCGCCAGCAGTACGACCTCGGTCCCCAGGCGGGCTTCGGTGGCGCGAACTTCGGGGGCTTCGGCGACATCTTCGAGACCTTCTTCGGCGCAGGGGCGCGCACCCAGGGACCCCGATCGCGGCGAGAGCGTGGGCAGGATGGGCTCGTGCGCGTCGAGATCGACCTCGACGAGGTCATCTTCGGTACTAAGCGCGATCTCGAGGTCAACACCGCCGTGCTCTGCGAAACCTGCCAGGGCAGCTGTTGCACGCCCGGCACGTCACCCGTGCGGTGTGACATCTGCGGGGGCAGTGGTCAAATCCAGCGCACCATGCGTAGCCTCCTCGGTAATGTCGTCACGTCGAACCCGTGCGGAACGTGCCGCGGCTATGGCACGATCATCGCGAGCCCCTGCGTGACGTGCGCGGGGCAGGGTCGCGTACGTGCGCAGCGCATCATCCCAGTCGACATCCCGGCGGGTGTCGACACCGGTTTGCGCCTCCAGATGCCGGGTCAAGGCGAGGTCGGGCCAGCCGGGGGGCCCTCGGGTGACCTGTTCCTCGAGATCAAGGTCAAGCACCACGACACCTTCAGCCGCAGTGGCGACGATCTGCTGGCGACGCTCGAGGTGCAGATGGTCGATGCGATCCTCGGTACGAAGACCACCCTCAAGGGGCTCGATGGAGATGTCTCTCTCGAGATCAAGCCGGGGGTGCAGAGCGCCGAGGTGCTAACGATCAAGGATCGGGGTATCACGCGGCTGCGCGGCAACGGCCGCGGTGACCTGCGCATCGGCATCCAAGTCGTCACCCCTACCAAGCTTTCGGGCAAGGAGCAGGACCTCGTCAAGCAACTCGCGGGTGCACGCAAGGCGCGCGCGCCCCAGTTCACCCACTTTCAGCAGGGACTCTTCGCGAAGCTCCGGGATCGGTTCGTCGGCTAGGGAATGGCGCACTTCTACCTCGACGAGCACCTCGAGACCGCCACGCACGGCGATCGGGTCACGATCACGGGATCCGAGGCCCGGCATGCCGTCACGGTGAGTCGGCTTGCGGTCGGGGAGTCGATCACCATCGGCAATGGTGCGGGACTGATTGTCACGGGTTCCGTCGAGTCCGCCGAACCATCCACGCTCGTCGTGGCGGTCGACACGGTTCGCTCCGAGCCGCGACGTGAACCGGCCGTGTTCCTCGCTCAGGCGCTCGCCAAGGGAGATCGGGATGAGCTTGCTGTGCAGGCGGCCACCGAGCTCGGCGTTGATGGCATCATCCCTTGGGCTGCCGCACGCAGCATCTCCCGATGGGAGGGCGCGAAGGTCGCGAAGGGGCGCGATCGCTGGGTTGCTGTCACGCGTGAGGCCACCAAACAGTCGATAAGGGCATGGATGCCCGACGTGCTCGACCTCGTGACCACCAAGCAGCTCGCCCGCCTCGCTGAGGGCGCGCGGATGCTCGTACTCGAGCCCGGCGCCCCCCTCGCGATCTCCGAGATCATGCCCGACGGCCGCGACGTCATTCTCGTCGTCGGGCCCGAGGGTGGCATTGCGCCGCAGGAGCTCGACGTTCTCACGGCGGCAGGCGCATCCACCGTCCGCCTCGGTTCCGAGGTTCTCCGCACCTCGACGGCGGGCCCGGCTGCGATCGCGGTGCTGTCGGTCGCCCTCGGGCGTTGGTGAGGCCGCCCGCGTAAGCTGGCATCATGTCTGATTCGCCGTCACTCTTCACACGCATCGTCGCGCGCGAGATCCCGGCGGACGTCCTGTTCGAGAACGAGCGCATTATCGCGATCAGGGACATCAATCCGCAGGCGCCCGTGCACCTTCTCGTTATTCCCAAGATGGAGTATCGAAACGTGACGGAACTCGCCGCCGCCGACCCGGTGCTGCTCGCCGAGGTCGTTTCCGTCGCGCAGTCGCTTGCTTCGGAACATTCCACCGGCGACTACCGTTTGGTATTCAATACGGGGGCCTCCACAGGCCAGACCGTGTTCCATGTTCACGCGCACGTGCTCAGCGGCGCACTTGAGGAAGGCACCCTTGCCCACTAGTAAAACCCCCGTTCCGGAGGACTTCGATCCCGCCGTCGGCACCGCTTCCGACGCCGAGAAGATCGAGCTACAGGTGGATGGCGTGGCCATGGTGAGGCTTCTCGGCCCCCAGGATCGACTGCTCAAGACTCTCGAGCGCCAGTACCCGCTCGTCGAGGTGCATGTCCGCGGAAACCAGATCACGCTCAGCGGTGACGCCGGGCAGGTTCGCGCTGCCCGCGACCTGGTCGAGGAACTCATTCTCATGGTGCGTGGCGGCCAAGACCTCGGCCCCGTCGAGGTAACGTCGTCGGCGCGCATCCTCGAGGGTAAGTCGGGGAGTCCCGCCGAGTTGTTGAGCCAGGCAATCCTCACGTCGCGGGGGCGCAGCATTCGTCCGAAGACCCTCGGACAGAAGCAGTACGTCGACGCAATCGACGAGAACACGATCGTGTTCGGGATCGGTCCCGCGGGAACCGGCAAGACGTATCTCGCGATGGCGAAGGCCGTGCAGGCCCTGCAACGCAAAGAGGTCGAGCGCATCATCCTCAGTCGCCCGGCAATCGAAGCTGGGGAGCGTCTCGGGTTTCTACCCGGCTCCCTGACAGACAAGATCGACCCGTAC
>CAYZHZ010000144.1:0-5994 GCA_964477625.1 uncultured Salinibacterium sp. | reverse complement strand
GGTTGCGCAGTCGGGGCTGCTCGAGCCGTTTCTCGAACACGGCGACCGTGAGGTCGAGGTCTTTGAACTCCTCCATGTCGAGGTTGATGAACTTCTTGGTGGGGGAGTTCGCGGCGTACTCGTACAGCGGGGTCAGGCGACGCACGACGCGATCGACCATGTCGTCGAATGCCCACATCGAGAGCTGGCTGACGACCGACGAGACCTTGATCGAGACGTAGTCGACGTCGTCCCTCTCGAGCAGTTCGGTGGTGCCCTCGAGACGGCGGTCGGCCTCGTCGTCACCGAGCACCGCCTCGCCGAGCAGGTTGAGGTTGAGGCGGATGCCCGGCTGCCGCAGCGCCGCGAGCGTCTTGTCGAGCTTCGCCGGGGTCGCATCGATCACGAGGTGCGACACCATGCGCCGCAGCACCCAGCGCGAGATCGGAACGATCGGCCACGGCAGCAGCGGAGCGAACGCGCCACCGACCGCGATTGCGGCTCGCAGGTACCAGGGCAGAAACCGGGGAACTCGACGCGAGAGCGTCTCGAGGTTGCGGGCGGCGACCCGAAGGTCTTCCGGCCGCACGACCTTGTCGACGAAGCCGAGCGTGAATTCGAGCCCGCGGGGATCCTTGAGCACACCCGCGAGGCGCTCGGCGCTCGCATCCGCTCGTACCCCCTGAGATTCGGTGAGCCAGCGGCGAACCGTGGCGATGGTCTCGTCGGCGAGGGCACTCGAATCGAGGGGCATGTTTCCGAGGATAGTCCGGCGTTCCTGTAGCAAAAGCGATGCTTACTGCACGGTATCTTGTACCTGATCCGAACGATTGAACGAGAGGCGGATGAGGCATGCTCGACGTTCGCCGCCTGCGGCTGCTGCACGAACTCCACCTCCGCGGCACCATCACGGCAGTCGCGTCCGCCCTCAGCTACACGCCCTCGTCGGTGTCGCAGCAGCTCGCCCTGCTGGAGACAGAGGCGGGAGTCCCGTTGCTCGAAAAGAGCGGACGACGCGTGCGCCTGACCCCCCAAGCCGAGGTGCTCGTCGAGCACACCTCGCACCTGCTCGACCGACTCGACCTCATCACGGCCTCCTTGGGCGAGTCGCTCACGGCGGTGACAGGCACGGTGCGGGTGGCGGTGTTCCAGTCGGCGGCGCTCGGCATCATCCCGCAGGCGCTCACGATCCTCGGTGAGGAGTATGCGCAGTTGCGCGTCATGGTCACCCAGCGCGAGCCGGAATCGGCGCTCTTCGAGACGTGGGCGCGGGAGTTCGATCTCGTCGTCGCCGAACAGTATCCGCATCACGCGGCCCCGGTGCAGAAGGGACTCGATCGCATCGCGCTGTGCCAGGATCCGCTGCGGCTCGGGGTTCCCGCCGGGTTCAGCGGCACCACGCTCGCCGATGCCCGCGCCTCAGCCTGGGTCATGGAACCGCGCGGCACCGCGTCCCGGCACTTCTCCGAACAGTTGTGTCGGCAGGCGGGTTTCGAGCCAGACGTGCGGTTCGAGACGGCCGACCTGCAGGCGCACATCCGGTTGATCGAGTCGGGGCATGCGGTGGCCGTGCTGCCCGACCTCGTGTGGGGTGGCCGCGAGCCGAGCATCCGTCTCATTGACCTCGACGGTGCACCCACCCGCACCGTTTTCACGTCGGCGCGGTCGTCGTCGGCTACGCGCCCCGGCACCCTCGCGGTGCGCGAAGCACTGAGGCGCGCCGTGCGCGACCTGGGTCTGGAGAACGGCGTCCGCACCGCGTGAACACCCCGTCCTTAGGATGGGTACATGGTTACTGCGCTGACGCAGCTCACCACCAGTGAGCGTGAACTCTGGCGGGCCTTCTTCACCATGCGACGCCAGCTCGAACTCACGCTCGAGCGCCGACTGCAGGCCGACGCCGGCATCTCGACGGCCGACTTCGAGGTGCTCGTCACCGTGTACGAGGCCGAGTCCCAGCGCATGCGCGCGGGTCACATCGGCGACCTGCTCGGGTGGGAGAAGAGCCGCGTCTCACACCAGATCAGTCGCATGGAGACGCGTGGCCTCGTGAAGCGCGAGGAGTGCGGGGACGACGCCCGCGGCGTGTGGGTCGTACTCACCCCCGAGGGCGAGCGCGCCGTGTATTCGGCCCTGCAAGACCGGAGTGACGCCATCCGCGAGTACTTCTTCGACGTTCTCAGCGACGAGGAGCAAGACGCCCTGCGCGGCATCTCGGCGCGCGTACTCGAGAAGATCAACCCGCCCATCTGCTCTGAGGTCGCCGACGAAGCAGTAGTCGGCGTTGACTGAGTCGCGCGACGTCGTCATCGTCGGCGGCGGACACAACGGACTGACCGCGGCCGCCTACCTCGCCCTCGCGGGTCGCCGCGTCACCGTGCTAGAGAAGCTCGACCACGTCGGCGGCGCAGCGGTCTCGGCGACCGCTTTCGAGGGGGTGGATGCCCGGCTCTCGCGCTACTCGTACCTGGTGTCGCTTCTGCCCAAGCGCATCATCTCCGACCTCGGCCTCGATATTCGGCTCGCGCGTCGGCGCTACTCGAGCTACACCCCCGAACCCGGCAGCACGCGCGGGCTCCTCATCGACAACGGAGACCCCGCGGGCACCGCGGCGGCCCTCGGCACCGACGCGGACGGGTGGAACGAGTTCTACGCCCAGACCGGGGTACTCGCCCGCGCGCTGTTTCCGACGGTCCTCGAACCGCTGCTGACCCGATCTGAGGCGCGCGCCGCGGTGGGCGACGACGAGGTGTGGAACCGGTTCATCGAGCGACCGGTGGGTGAGGGCATCCTCGAGGCGGTTCGGGGTGACCTCGTGCGCGGGGTGGTGCTCACCGACGCGCTCATCGGCACGTTCGTGCCCAACGTCGACCCGAGCCTCGCGGGCAACCGCTGCTTCATGTACCACGTCATCGGCAATGAGACGGGAGACTGGGATGTGCCCGTCGGCGGCATGGGTTCGGTGACGGGTGAGCTCGCGCGTGCCGCTCGCCTCGCCGGTGCCGATCTCATCACGGGCGCCGAGGTCACGGGCATCACCCCCGACGGCGAGGTCACCTACCGTCACGGCGACGAGCAGCGCACGATCGCGGCGAGCTGGGTACTCGCGAACGTCGCGCCGTACGCACTCGAGCGGCTCGTCGGTGGGCCGGTGATCGAGCTCTTACCCGCCCCGGTGGTCGATCCCGTCGAGACCCCGACAAGCCTCGCCGGGCGACTCGCGCAGGTCTCGGCCAGCTCGACCACCGCGACCACAGAGAAACCCGAGGGCGCCCAAGTCAAGGTGAACCTGCTGCTCAAGCGGCTGCCGAAGCTCAATGACCAGTCGGTCGACCCCGCCGCGGCGTTCGGCGGCACCTTCCACATCAACGAGCTGTGGTCGCAGTTGGATGGTGCGTACGAGACAGCCGCGCGCGGCGACGTACCCGTGCCCCTCCCCTGCGAGATCTACTGCCACTCGCTCACCGACCCGACGATCCTGTCCCCACAGCTGCGGGAGTCCGGAGCCCACACGCTCACGGTGTTCGGCCTCCACACCCCGTCGCGACTCGTGACGCCCCAGAACAACGCCGAGATGCGCGTCATCCTCGAGGCAGCGGTGCTCGACTCCCTCAACTCGGTGCTCGCCGAACCCATCGAAGACCTGCTGCTCACCGACGCGGCCGGCAAGCAGACGATCGAGACGAAGACGACCCTCGACATCGAGAACGCGCTAGGCATGCCGGGCGGCAACATCTTCCACGGCCCCCTGTCGTGGCCGTTCGCCGAGGATGATGCGGCCCTCGCGACACCGGCCGAGCGGTGGGGCGTGGCGACGCAGCACGCGCGCATCCTGCTGTGCGGATCGGGCGCGCAACGCGGCGGAGCGGTCAGCGGACTCGGCGGCCACAACGCCGCGATGGCGGTACTCGAGTCGTAGGGGCGAGTCGATTCACCCGCCCCCCGTCGCAGAGGGCGAGCGTCTCGCGGGCCCCCTGCGCGCACTCGGTCCCGTCGTCATGGGCGCGCTCGGCACGCTCCCGCTCACCGACGTCGGACTCATCCACAATGACCCCGCCGAACCCGGCATGAGCTGGGGTCGCGGGGCGCTTCTCAACGACCTCGACGACGAGTTCGCGACCACGTTCCTGGGGCTCGTCGGGTCGGGCGCGCAGACGCCCATCATGGCCGCCGAACTGCGGCACATTGGGGCGGCCACCCACCACGATGTACCCGAGGGGTCCAGTGCGGGCGGACGGGCATCCGGCTACACCCTTCAGCTCATCGGCGCGCCCGACCCGGCCCTCTTCGACTCGGTTCTGCCGGCGGCCGCGCAGGGTCTGCTCGACGCGATCGGCCGCTGGGTGTCACCGGAGATGACCATCAACTTCGTCGCGACCCACGACCTCGAGTCGTTCCGTGCGGCGTGGCCGCCCGCCGTGTTCGAGCGGCTCGAGGCGATTCGCAACCAGTACGACCCCCAGCGACTCCTCGCGTACGGACCGCAGCGCAGTTAAGCTCGACGCATGCTGGCGATACAGGCAACAGGTCGGGTGGTGCGCGACGCCCACGGGCTCGAACTCTACGTCACCCGCCTCGTTCCGGTATCCGCGACCGAGACCTGGGCCTGGTTCATGACGCCAGCCAAGGTCAAGAAGTGGTTGCCGTCGCTCGTCGTCGACGACTTCAGTGAGCCGACCCGCCTCACCGGCGTCGTGGATGATGCCCGCATCACCTTCTCGTTCGTCGACGTCGACGGGGGCACCCGTGTCTTCCTCTCGCAGCGCCTGTCGACGACGCGCGAGGCGGGCACCGCGGGACCGAAGTGGGAGTACCTCCTCGACTCGCTCCTCGCCCGCGTCTCAGGTACCCCCACACCCGTGGAGCAGGACTACGCGACGCAGCAGCCCTACTACGAACGCCTCGCGATGGACGGCGACCCGAGCTTCTGGCCCACGCGCTGACCCGGTGGTTGAGTAGCGCGACGCGCGTATCGAAACCGGTGGTCGAGCCTGTCGAGACCTACCAGACGCTCGGCGCGTCCTGTTTCGTCGTCGGCAGCAGCACGTCGGCGGACCACCGGGTCACCCACTCGGGCGGGGTGGGCAGGCTCGCAACATCCAGCCCCATCAGCTCGGCGAGTTCGGCGAGGCTCACGGTGCCGCCCTTGGCCTTCAGGAACCGCGCTTTCGTCATCGCGCTCATGTAGATCTCACCGTCGACCACGAAGCGCTGCTCCATGTAGACCGCCTTGTCGTCGTATCCGACGATCTTCGATTCGACATCGAAAAGCTGCCGCGGCTGCAGCGACTTGCGGAACGTCGCCGTCTCGCTCGCCATGACGGGGTAGTACCCCTTCGCGCGAAACTTCGCCCACGCACCCGAGCGGATCATGAGATCCATTCGGCCGATGTCCATGATCGAGAAGTACACGCCGTTGTTCATGTGACCGAGAACGTCGAGGTCGGTGGGGACCACGCGAAAGCGATCGACGCCGACATCGTGGATGTGCAGGCGTGACTTGCGGCGGCTGCGGAGCATGTGAAGGAGGGTGCGAAAGATCATGTTCACGGGTCGATACGGTAGACCAATGCGCACTCTCTACTCATCCGGGTCGGCCTGGGAGAACAAAATGGGCTACTCGCGAGCGGTCCAGGTTGGAGATTCCCTCTACATTTCGGCGACGTCCGCCGCAGCTGCCGACGGGACGGTGACGGGAGACCTCTACGAGCAGACCGCGTTCGCGCTGCAGAAGCTCGGGCCGGTGCTCGCGGAGGCCGGCTTCCACTACGAGGATGTCGTGCAGTCGAAGGTCTACCTCACCAACATCGCGGACTGGGAGCTCGCCGCGAAAGCCCACGGCGAGGTGTTCGGCGACATTCGCCCGGCCCTCTCGATGCTGCACGTGCTGCCCTTCCTCGACCCGGCGATGCTCGTCGAGGTCGAGCTCGTGGCGCACCGCGTCTCGAGCGAGTAGCCGATGGTTGAGTAGCGCGAAGCGCGTATCGAAACCCGCCCCGGCTGCGGTTTCGATAC
>CAYZHZ010000143.1:0-6053 GCA_964477625.1 uncultured Salinibacterium sp. | reverse complement strand
GCTCATCGGCTGGTTCACCGAGGACTTCACGTGGGACGAGCTCTCGACGCTGCGCGCCATCGAACGGCTGCCAGCCATCCGCCAAGCCGGTGCGAGCTTCGACGGCACGTCGCGCATCCTTCGCCTCGTCGACCTCATCGAAATAATGGATGCCGCACGCGAGCGTCACCGCCGTGAGCTCATCATGGTCGCCGAGATCAAGCACGCGACCTACTTCGAGTCGATCGGGCTTCCGCTCGACGAGCTCTTCGCTGCCGCGGTCGACGGGTGGGCCACCCCGCACAATCTCATCGTCGAGGCGTTCGAGCAAACGGTGCTCGAGAAGATCCGTTCGCGCGGCGTGGCGGGTCGGTACGTCTTCCTCGCGGAGTCCCACGGGTCTCCCGCCGACCTCGTCGCGCGTCTGGGGCGCAAGGCGATCCCCTATTCGGCCCACCTCACGGATGCCGGACTCGCGCGCCTCGCCGCGGCGGGCATCGACGGGGTGAGCGTTGACAAGCGGCTGCTGCTCACCTGGGACAGCAAGGGCAACGCCACGGGGACCACCGACCTCGTCGAGCGTGCACACGCGGCGGGACTTCTCGCCTTCTGTTGGACTCTGCGCGCCGAGAATCGCTTTCTGCCCAAGAATCTGCGGCGTGGGGGAGTGGGGCGCGACTTCGGCGATTGGCTCACGGAGTTTCGCCTCATCCTCTCCACGGGACTCGACGGCGTATTTGCCGACCAACCCGACCTGGTGCTGGCGGCGCTCGCCGCGGAGTAGCCAGGCCCGGGCGTCGGGGGCCGCCGTTAGGATCGTGGGCGAGATGACATTCGTTCTGGGACCCGAGCAGACCCCATCGGGGGGCTTCACCGAGTCGTTGCTCGCGGGGCTCAACCCCCAGCAGCGCGAGGCGGTCGAGTATCGCGGGCAGTCCCTGCTCATCGTCGCGGGTGCCGGGTCTGGCAAGACGAGCGTGCTCACGCGGCGAATCGCCGGGCTTCTCCAGACGCGCGAGGCGTGGCCAAGCCAGATCCTCGCGATCACGTTCACCAACAAGGCCGCGGCCGAGATGCGAGAACGCGTACGTGCGCTTGTCGGCGATGCCTCCGAGGGCATGTGGATCTCGACGTTCCATTCGGCGTGCGTGCGCATTTTGCGGCGCCAAGCCGAGGTGCTGGGCATGAAGCAGGGCTTCACGATCTATGACACACAAGACTCGCGAGCGCTCATCAAGCGCATCATCAAGGAGAACGAGGCCGATGTGCTCGGCTTCACGCCCGGCGGTACGCTCGGTCGCATCTCGCGGCTGAAGAACGAGCTCACCGATGTCGACGCTTTTGCGCGGTCCGCGAATATGGCAGACCCGAAGGATGCCGTCTTCCTCGAGTTGTTCCGGCAGTACAGCGCATCCCTGCGCCGGGCCAACGCGCTCGACTTCGACGACATCATCTCGGAGACCGTTTACCTGTTCCGCGCCTTCCCCGATGTGGCGGCGCTGTACCAGAAGCGGTTCCGACACGTGCTCGTCGACGAATATCAGGACACCAACCACGCCCAGTACGCGCTCATCCGCGAGCTGGTTCGTCCCGCGACCTTCGACGGGGAGAAGATCCCCGGTGCCTCGCTGACCGTCGTAGGTGACTCCGACCAGTCGATCTACGCGTTCCGCGGTGCCGACATCCGCAACATCGTCGAGTTCGAGCGGGACTTCCCGAACTCGAAGGTCATCCTGCTCGAGCAGAACTACCGTTCGACCCAGAACATCCTCGATGCCGCCAACGCGGTCATCGCCAACAACCTCGGTCGCAAGGCCAAGAACCTCTTCACGGTGGTGGGGGCAGGCGACAAGATCGTTGGATACACCGGCTACTCGGGTCACGACGAGGCGCAGTTCGTCGCCGACGAGGTCGAGGCTCTGCGCAAGGGCGGACTCACCTACAACGACATCGCGGTGTTCGTGCGCACGAACTCGCAGACGCGACCGTTGGAAGAGATCTTCATCCGCTCGGCCATCCCGTACCGTATCCCGGGCGGTACAAAGTTCTATGAGCGTGCCGAGATCAAAGACGCGATGGCCTACCTCATCCAGGTCGCCAACCCCGACGACGATCTCGCCCTGCGCCGCATCATGAACGTGCCCAAGCGCGGCATCGGGCCCGCCACGGAGGCCGCGCTGCAGGCGCACGCCGACCGAATGGGTATGCCCCTGCGTGAGGCGCTATTGGATGCCGCTCAGCTCGGCCTCGGACCCAAAGTGACGGCGGCAATCGTCGACCTCGGCGAGATTCTCGATGATGGCGCGAAGCTCGCCCAGACGGCCGCCCCGCACGATGTACTCACGGAGCTGCTGAACCGCACGGGCTACCACCGCATCCTCAAGACCTCGGGTGACGCTCAGGATGAGGCGCGCGCCGAGAACCTCGAAGAGCTCGTCTCCCAGACCAAAGAATTCCGTGCCGCCAATCCCGAGGGCACTCTGCTCGACTTCCTCACGGGCGTCGCGCTTTTCGCCGCCGCCGACGAGATCGACGACGAAGACGGCTCGGTCTCGATCATGACCCTCCACACGGCGAAGGGCCTCGAGTACCCGGCCGTGTTTCTTACGGGTCTCGAAGAGGATCTGCTACCGCACCGCATGTCCACGAACGAGCCGGGCGGTCTCGCCGAGGAGCGACGCCTCTTCTACGTGGGAATCACGCGCGCCAAGAAGCGCCTCTTCCTCTCCCTCGCGGCGTCGCGTGCGAGCTTCGGTGAGGTGGCGGTATCCATGCCGAGCCGCTACCTGCAGGAGATTCCCGCTGATCTCATCGAGTGGCGGCAGAGCGCGGGTGGTGGTGGTTTCCGCAGCACTCAGGGTCGGGTTCGCGCGGCGCCCATGCGGGAGAGCTACGGTTCACTTCCCCCGGCTCCGCGACCGAAGACGGAGTGGACGTCTGCGGTGACGGGCGCCGTGCGGGACAACGGTGACCTCACGCTCGAGGCTGGCGACCGCATCCGCCACACCGATTTCGGCGAGGGGCGCGTCACGGCCGTCACGGGCTCGGGACCGAAGAGCGTCGCCGAGGTTCAATTCGATACCGCCGGCCGCAAGAGGCTTCTCATCAAGATCGCACCCATCGAGAAGCTCACGTGATCACGGTCGACGCATGACGCCTGCTCCCGCCGACGCCGACCGGGAGGAACGCGAGCGGCTCATCGTGCCGCGCGTGCGCGCGTACACACCCCCGGGCGTTCTCGCGTCGACGCTGCAGCTCATCCGGGAGGACATGAACCTCCCCGAGTCGTTCCCGCCTGAAGTCGAGTCCGAGGCACGGGATGCCGTCTCGCGGTACCGCCTCCCCGACACCGACCTCACCGACATCGAGTTCGTGACCATCGACCCACCCGGCGCGACCGACCTCGATCAGGCTGTGCACCTCGAGCGCACCGCGAGCGGCTATCGCGTGCACTATGCGATCGCCGACGTGCCAGGGTTCGTCGAACCCGGTGGCGCAATCGACACCGAGGCGCGCCAGCGGGGTCAGACACTGTATTCGCCGGACGGCCGCATACCCCTGCATCCGACGGCCATCAGCGAAAACGCGGCCTCCCTGCTGCCAGAGCGTGAGCGGGGCGCCTATGTCTGGACGTTCGAGCTGGATGCCGATGCCACCGTCACCGCGACAACGCTGCGCCTCGCGCGCGTGCGGTCGCGCACGCAGTACACCTACGCCGACGTGCAGGAGCGTCTCGACTCGGATGCTGCAGATGACTCTCTCGCACTGCTCAAGCAGGTCGGCGAGAAGCGGATCGCGCTCGAGCGGGAGCGTGGCGGCGCTTCACTGAACCGACCCGACGAGGAGGTGGTCGTCGAAGACGGTGTGTACAGTCTCGTGCGCCGCAGCCCACTTCCGGTGGAGGAGTGGAACGCGCAGATCTCCCTCATGACCGGCATGGCGGCGGCGCGGATCATGCTCGACGGCGGCGTGGGCATCCTGCGCACCATGCCCGCGCCGTATCGAGACACGCTTGACGTGTTCCGGCGGCAGGTCGCCGCGCTCGGGTGCCCGTGGCCCCAGGGCGTGCCCTACGGCGAGTATCTGCGCGGGCTCGACCGCGACGATGCCCGAACCCTGGCCGCCATCCACGCCGCAGCAAGCCTCTTCCGTGGCGCCGGGTACACGGCGTTCGATGGTGCCCCGCCCGAGAAGACCATTCAGGCCGCCGTCGCTGCGCCCTACGCCCACACGACCGCGCCACTGCGTCGACTCGTCGATCGCTTCGTTCTCGTCACGTGCGACGCGGTACTGAACGACCGCCCGGTGCCGCAGTGGGTGCGGGATGCACTGCCGACGCTCCCCAAGATCATGGGCCGATCAGACGGTGTCGCGTCCCGCCTCGAACACGCCTCGGTGGATGCGATCGAAGCGGCGCTGCTCTCCCGCCGTGTGGGTGAGGTGTTCGACGCGGTCGTGATCTCGGCGAAAGACGGCGGGGGCAGCATCCAGCTCACCGAGCCCGTCGTGACTGCCGCGATCGAGGGCGACGTACGAGCAGGCAGTACCGTGCACGCCCGACTCGTCACCGCCGACATTGCGACCGGCACGACACTCTTCACGGTCGACTGATCGAACGGCGAAACACCCGCAGGTAGCGTCGCTTCGGCGCCTCCCTCACCGCTCGGGGCAGCCGCGGGTAGACCGCCCGCACGAACCGCACGAGCCGCCGGTACCGCTTCTCGCTGAAGGTCAACGAGTACGCCGCCCGTAGCTCGGGCTCGAGGAGTCCTGCCGTCACGAGGCGAACCGCGGGCATGGCTGCACGCACCCACCAGGGTGCGACCACGGGATGCAGCAGGTCGTCGGCGACGCGGCGGGCGTCGGCATCCACCCGCAACTCGGCTGCCCGCCAGTACGCATCGAACGCGTCGATGGATGCCGGCCACACCGCTTTCGGAACACCCAACGCCGTACCTACCACCGCGTAATCGGCGAGCAGTTGCTCGGCGTCGATCTCGGGGAGGGGCCCATAGACGAGCTCGCGTACTCGCATGGCCGTGTCGTAGAGCGTGGCGGCGACCCACAGCTGGAGGTCGACGTCGCGAGCGTCGTACCCGTCGCCGCGAACGGGCGCGTGGGCGGCGGCGACCCTGCTCACGACGCGCGCGCGTTCGTCGGGCGTTCCGTACACGATGACGTAGAGGTAGGTGAGTGTTCCGTTGAGCCGGTCGAGCGGGCGCGAGGAGAAGTCGGAGTGCCGTGCGACGCCAGCCGCGACGCCGGGGTTGGCGAGCTGGAGCAGGATCGCGCGGGCTCCACCGGCGAGCAGAATTGCCTCCGCCGAAACATCCGCGATCCTTAAGGCCACCGTCACATTCTGCTCGACCAGCGCACCCCGCAACCGGGGGTAGAGTTCTAGATGGCCCAAAAGTGTCTTGACGTCGAGATTTTTTCGTCGACACCCGGGCGACCCAAACGAACCCACAGCTACGATTGCGAGAGCCCGCGTGGATCTTTTCGAGTACCAGGCACGAGACCTTTTCGAATCCTACGGAGTGCCTGTGCTTGCAGGCATCGTGGCCGACACCCCCGCGGAGGCGAAGGCGGCCGCAGAGAAGATCGGCGGCACCGTCGTCGTCAAAGCCCAGGTGAAGGCGGGAGGCCGCGGCAAGGCTGGCGGTGTCAAGGTCGTACACAACGGGGATGATGCGGCCACCGCTGCCGAGGCCATCCTGAAGCTCACCATCAAAGACTTGCCCGTCAAGCGCGTCATGGTCGCGCAGGGCGCCAAGATCGACAAGGAGTACTACTTCTCGATCCTGCTCGACCGGGCCAACCGCTCCTACCTCTCGCTGTGCAGCGTCGAGGGCGGCATGGAGATCGAGGAACTTGCGGTCGAGCGCCCCGATGCCCTCGCCAAGATCGACGTCGACCCCATCACGGGTATCGACCTCCCGACCGCCAAGTCGATCGCCCTCGCGGGCGGCTTCAGCGACGAGATCGCCGACAAGGTCGCCCCTGTGCTCGTGAAGCTCTACGAGGTGTTCACCGGTGAGGATGCGACGCTCGTCGAGGTCGACCCGCTCGTGCTC
>CAYZHZ010000142.1:0-6159 GCA_964477625.1 uncultured Salinibacterium sp. | reverse complement strand
TCGACCAGATCATGCTGGCGAATCTGAATGATCGCGCGCAAAGCTGGACGTTGCGGGCCGATGGACGCTATGTGCGGAACGCAACGGGCAAGGGTCGCCAGCCCTTCTCGGTGCATGACTACTTCCTCGAGAACCCCAGCCTGTCGGGCAGGGGCAGTGCGCTGCGGCTGGCCACGCCGCCGCAACTCAAGCCCAGAGGCTAGCACCGGCGTAGCCGGGGTTGGCCTCCGAACCATAACGGAGCCGAAGCCGGCTGATGAGCGCAACCGCAGCGAGCAAGGTGCGAACCACCGGAAGGCCGGTCCGCTGGCGTCGGGTCGGCGTGATGGACGTTGGCTCCAACTCTGTCCGCCTGGTCGTCTATGATGTGCGCGGACGCGCCATGCAGCCGCGCTTCAACGAGAAGGTTCTGGCCGGCCTCGGCCGCGGACTTGGCGGGACCGGCGCGCTCAACCCCGAAGGTGTCGAGATGGCGGTGTCAGCCCTCGCGCGCTTTGCTTCGATTACGCGCGCCCAGAAGGTAGAGAGCCTGTTCGCGTTTGCGACCGCCGCCGTCCGGGAGGCCTCCGACGGCAAGGCGTTCGTTGACCGCGTGAAGAAGGAAACGGGCATCGTGCTGCGCGTGCTTTCCGGCGCAGACGAGGCGCGCTTTGCCGCTGAAGGTGTGCTCGCAGGCACGCCCGGTGTTGATGGCGTGGTTGGCGATCTGGGCGGATCAAGCCTTGAACTCGCGCGCCTTGCGAATGGCCGCTATGAGGCTGGATCGACCTATCCGCTCGGACCTCTCGCACTTGATACGGGCGGCGCCTTCAATGAGGACAAGGTGTCGGCGCGTGCGCGCGACCTGATGTCGTCAGCGCCCGAACTCAAGAAGTCCGGCGACGTGTTCTTTGCGGTTGGCGGCGCCTGGCGCGCCATCGGCACGCTGCACATGGAGCTGACACGCGCGCCGCTCCACATGCTGCAGAACTACGAGATGGATGCGCAGAAGCTGCTGCCGTTGCTCACCGATCTCGTGAATGGCAAGAAGTACGGCGATGTCCTGCAGGAGATTGCCAAGCGCCGGGCGTCTACAATTCCCTATGCGGCTGCGGTGCTGAGGGCGATCATCGAAGCGGGCAAGTTCAAGACTGTGATGATCTCGTCCTACGGCGTACGCGAGGGCATCATCTTCGACAGCCTTGATCCAGCCGAACGCCTTGAAGATCCGCTGGATGCGGGCATCGAAGCGTTGATCGTGGACGAGCAGGCCGCGGAATTCGGGCGTGCGCTGGCCGAATGGGCAAGCGAGGCTGCGCCCTACACGCTGCACGCCAGACTCACGTCTGCGGCGTGCCGGCTGGTCGACATCGGCGCGCTCCTCCATCCCGATCATCGCGCGGACCTTGCCTTTGATCTTGTCGCCCGCGCGCCGCTCCCGGGCCTCAGCCACCGTGATCGCGCCGCGCTGGCTCTGGCGGTGTCGTCGCGCTTCAAGCGTGGTGTCAGCAACGATGTCAGCGACAAGCTGCTCGATCCCAACCTCGCGGGGCGGGCGCGAGCGCTCGGCGCGCTCATGCGGCTCGCTGCTGACTTTTCGGGGCGTTCGGCGGGCTTGCTGAAGCATTCACGGCTCACGTGCGACGGCGACACGCTGACACTGAAGGTTGCCGCGCCATACCGTGCGCTCGTTTCCGAGTCGGTCGAACGCCGCCTACAGCATGCCGCCGATGAACTCGACATGGACTACGCCCTGACATCCTGACGCGCGATCGCCACGTGCGCCTTCAATTCAGTGGATACCCTGTGCTATGCTCAGACGATGAACTGGGGAAAACTGTTCAAGCTGACCTTGTTTGCGGGGCTGACCACAGTTGCCGGCATCATGACCTTCCGCATCGTTGGGCCTGTGAATTTCAGCTTTGAGGTTCGATCCGATATTGGTGCTGCTGAATGCTCGATGGATCTCGACGGAGAACGGCGGCACGTATCCGTTCCCGCTGAAGGGGTCGCCAGCCATTTCCGTTTGGCCATGCCGCGACATGTTGGCTGGACATGCCAGACCGGTTTCGGCGAGATGAGAGGCAGCGAGGGTGGCTGCAGTAGCACAGTTGATCGGGTTGTTATCATTGCGCCTGACACACCTATTCACTTTTGCTGATATCCTGACGCGGCCATCCGAGGGTCACGTGCGCGCGACAACGGATGACAGCCGTCGTTTTGGCCGCTAAGCGCTACGGCAGATTCAACATGCCGGCGGGAGAGCGGCTCCATGATCAAGCTCGAGAAACAAGGTCCCATCGCGATCCTGACGCTGAACCGTCCGGATGCCATGAACGCACTGGGCGAGCCGGGCGATGGTCAGGCCGTGAAAGACGTCTGCGACCAGGTCAACGCAGACAAGTCTCTGCGCTGCGCCATCCTCACGGGCGCCGGCAAGGGCTTCTCGGCCGGCGGCAACGTCAAGGCGATGCGCGACCGCGTCGGCTCGTTCGCCGGAAACCCGGCCGAGGTGCGCGACAACTACAAGACCGGCGTGCACATGATCGTTCGCGCACTCTACAATCTCGAAATCCCGCTGATCGCCGCCGTCAACGGCGCGGCGGTTGGTCTCGGCTGCGATGTCGCCTGCATGGCCGATATTCGCATCTCGTCCGACAATGCAAAGTATGGCGTCACCTTCCTCAAGCTCGGCCTCATCCCGGGTGATGGCGGCGCCTGGTTGCTGCCGCGCGTGATCGGCATGAGCCGCGCCTGCGAGCTGCTGTTCACCGGCAACCTGATCGACGCGAAGACGGCGCAGGAATGGGGGCTCGTCTCAAAGGTGGTCCCCGGCGACAAGCTGATGGAAGAGGCCATGGCGCTCGCCCAGTCGATTGCAAAACAGCCGCCACACTCGCTGCGCGTCGCCAAGCAGCTGCTGCGTCACGGCACGCAGGCGAACTATGACACCATCATGGAAATGTCGGCCGCCGCCCAAGGACTGATGCATCACACGAAGGATCACGAGGAGGGCGTCGCCGCGATCCTCGAAAAGCGCGAGCCGAAATTCACGGGGGAGTAGGGCGCTCTACGCCTTCTCCATCTCCGCTTTCACATCCAGCGGCTGAAGCGCGGCCAGCACGACGCGCTTGCGGGCGTCGAACCGCTCGCCCATCAGCTTGGCCATATCAGCCTTGATTATCTTCTTGGCCATCGGGAAGAAGTCTTCCTCTTCCTCGTCCATGTGATGCTCGACGAGTTCGGACATGGCCTTGAACTTCATGCCCCACTCCTCCTAATCGACCGGGAAAGTGTCCAGCTCTTCGAACACGCCATTGGCCATGTGGTGCTCGTTGTAGGCCTCCATGGCCTCGCCATGCATGTCCTTGGAATCTCGCAGGAAGGAGTAGAAGACAGCTTCCTCGACCTTGTGATGAACCCACATTTCCAGCTTCAGCTTGTCGAATAGCTCGCGGCGCGTCTTTTCGGCGCGGGGCGTGGTGGCCTTGAGTTTTTCGATCACTTCGCGGGCTTCGTCGTGATCCTGCTTGATACGGTCGAAAATGTTCATGTCGGGGGCTCCCATTCGGAGCATCAACTTCGCGGCGCGGTGATAGTTCCCGCGACCGTGACTACCGGCCCCGGTGACATTTCCCCCGGGCAGACTATCCTGCCGCCAAACGACGCTGAAAGCGCAGGACTTTCCGGAGGAGACACCATGAATACCGTCCGTTGCACGGTCGCGGCATTGGCCATCACCCTCATGCTGGCGCCTGCCGCGCTCGCCCAGTCCTCAGACTACCAGCCGCCGCGGGCCGCCGACGGCAAGCCGGACCTGCAGGGCTTCTGGAGCAATGTGTCGCTCACCAGCCTTGAGCGCCCCGGCAACTTCAAGTCGCTGGTCATTCCGCCCGAGGAGGCCGATCGCATCGAGAAGGCCCGCGCCGCCGCCAACAGGCGCGCAGGCGAGCCGACCGATCCGAATTCCGGCGCGCCGAGAGCCGGGCAGGATGTCGGCGGCTACAACAATTTCTATGTCGATGCCGGGACGCACTACGCCAAGATCAATGGCGAGATCCGCTCGTCCTGGATCGTCGATCCGCCCAGCGGCCGCATTCCCTATCACGAGGAGGGGCGCATGGCGTTCGAAGCAGGCCTCCACTTTGTGCGCAACACGTTCGACGGCCCGGAATCGCGCCCGATGGCGGAGCGTTGCCTCGTCGGCTTCGGTTCAACCGGCGGGCCGCCGATGATCAATGTGATGTACAACAACACATACCAGTTCGTTCAGACCAAGGACTACGTCCTCATCAATGTCGAGATGAACCACGACGCACGCATCATCCCGCTCGGCGACGCCGACATGGAGCTGCCGCAATGGCTCGGGCGGTCTAAGGGCCGGTGGGAAGGCGACACGCTGGTTGTCGAGACCACGAATTTTCACCCTGGCGAAAGCCTGCGCACTTTCTTCCAGAACTCCTACATGCTTTCGCCCGACGCCGTCGTGGTCGAGCGCTTCAATCGCGTCAGCGACACCGAGATCCTCTACAAGTTCACGGTCACTGATCCGAAGCTGTTCTCCGCGCCGTGGAGCGCCGAGATGGTCTTCAACCGCTCGCCCCAGCCGGCCTATGAGTACGCCTGCCATGAAGGCAACCACTCCATGCCCGGCATCCTCGCTGGCGCGCGGAAGAACGAGGAACTCGGCAAGGTGAACTACGCGGACGAGGGGGAGTAAGGCTCACCCCAGCCCCAGTGCCCGGACGACCATGCCTTGGTCGAAATACGGGCGCTCGCAGATGATCCTGTCCGAGCCGGGCTTGAACTCGAAAGTCGCGGCCATCCGCACCTTGAAGGATTTGCCGGTGGGTTCAATCACCTGCCGGCCGACCTTCAGCGGGCCAAGATGCGTGCCCGTCAGCCAGAATTCGACAAGAACCGTGTCGTCCGCATGGGCGATCGCGATGATCTCGTTCCCCTGGTCCGGGAAAGGCGTTCTGGACGCGGCGAAGTAGGCGCGCACAGCCTCTTCGCCATCAAAAACCTGGCCGCCGCCATGCATCTCGTAACGCGGATGGTCAAAGGTCGCGATCACCTCGTCCCATTCATGGGTGATCTCGAGGGCCATATGGCGCTTCACGGTTTCAATCCGCCGGGATGCCAGATCGTTGCTCATGACGCTTTCCCTTCCGTCCCATGGGCTTTGCAGCGGCAAGCTGACAGATGACAAGCGCGCTGCAACCCCTATTCTGGCTCTCAAAGACGGAGGAAGCGGATGATCGGTGCTGTCGCGGAATTGACGGTGAAGGAGGGCTCGCAGGCCGAGTTCGAGAAGGTGGCGATGGAGCTGGAAGCCGCCGTCAACGCCAATGAGCCAGGCGTCAGCCTCTACAGGTTGTTCAAGGTGCAGGGCGTCTCCAACAAGTACATCTTCATGGAAGAGTACAAGGATGCGGCCGCCGTCGAAGCGCATCGTGGCTTCGAACACTTCAAGCGCCTCGGCCGCGCGCTCGGTCCGTTCATCGAGGGGCCGCCCGTGGTTACGCGCATGGACAAGGTCAAATAGGGTTCGGGAGGATCAGATGGATCTGGAATTCACCACCGAGGAACTGAAGTTCCGTGATGAGGTTCGCGCGTGGATCGCGGAGAACTACACCGACGACCTCAAGAAGCGCATGGCGCTGTCGAAGAACGGATCGCTCGACGAGAAGAACCAGAAAGCCTGGCAGAAAAAGCTGGCCGACAAGGGCTGGCTTGTCACCAACTGGCCGGTCGAGCATGGCGGGCCCGGCTGGAACCAGACGCAGAAATACATCTACGAGATGGAGATGGCGCTCGCGGGCGCTCCGCGCATGAGCTCGATGGGCGTTCGCATGTGCGCGCCGGTCATCATGAAGTTCGGCACGGAGGAACAGAAGAAGAAGTTCCTGCCGCCGATCCGCAACTCCGAAGTCTGGTGGTGCCAGGGCTATTCCGAGCCGGGCTCGGGATCGGACCTCGCCAGCCTTTCCATGTCCGCGAAACGCGAGGGCGATTTCTACATCCTCAATGGGTCGAAGACCTGGACGACCTACGCCCAGTGGGCCGACTGGATCTTCTGCCTCGTCCGCACCTCGAAGGAAGAGAAGAAGCAGAACGGGATCTCGTTCATCCTCGTCGATATGAAATCGCCCGGCATCACCATCACGCCGATCAACA
>CAYZHZ010000141.1:0-6179 GCA_964477625.1 uncultured Salinibacterium sp. | reverse complement strand
TGTTGATCGGGGATTTGGGACGACCCCAGACGTTTTCACCAACGCGGCGGTCGAGCTTGTACTTGGCGTTCTGGCGCCTGGACATGGTAGCCTCTTCTTCGATGCGTCCCGGCGGGACCCCTATGGCCCACGCGATCTCAACGGCGGTTTCGCATCATCCGTTATTTTCCGGCCCTCCCCAAAAACAGGGTTGGCGGGCGCGGAAGCGGGCAAGAACAGGATTATGCCCTCCAAGTCAAGCCAAAGTGACTGGATGCCTGCCCCTGTGACCACGGGCAGCGGGTCAGCCGCATTGCCGGGGGTGCCGTTACGGCATTAGAACACCCGGTATGCCGCTCACAGAAGCGGATCACGGATAACTCGGGAGCCCGCCTTGCGACTTGCAATAGCCCTCATTCTTGGAACCGCGCTGTCGGGTGGCGCCCTCGCAGCCCACGCACAGACAACCCCGGCTCCGGCCACGGCCGAAGCGCCCTACAAGGCGCCGCGCCTTTCCTTTGGCCAGCCCGACCTTCAGGGCGTCTGGTCCAACGCGTCGCTGACGACGCTCACCCGCCCGCGCGACCTTGGCGACCGGCTGGTCTACACCGAAGAGGAAGTGAAGAAGCTGGAAGGCAACGTGCTGATCGAGATCGAGGAAGGCAATGCGCCGACCGATCCGAACGCACCGGCTGATTATGTCGCGCCCTCGACTGTCACCCGTCCGGAATTCCAGGCGGCCGGCGGGGCGGTCGGCGGATATGACCGTGGCTGGCTCGATCCGGGCAACCATGTGATGCGCGTGCGCGGCGAGCCGCGCACCTCGATCCTGACCACGCCGAACGGCATGCCGCCGGCGCGTATCGAGGGCGCTTCAACCGGCCCGACGCCGGCGATGCCGCCGAACACCAACTCCTTCGACAGCTATGAGCGCCGCTCGGCTGGCGAGCGCTGCATCGTCTCGTTCGGCCGCAATGGCGGTCCGCCGATGTTTGCGAACGGCTTCTACAACAACAACTACCAGATCGTTCAGTCGCCGGACCACGTGGTGATCACGGTCGAGATGAACCATGACGCGCGCATCGTGCGCCTCAACTCCAAGCACCGCACCGACGATGTCCGTCCGTATTTCGGCGACTCGATCGGCTGGTGGGATGGCGACACGCTGGTTGTGGAGACGACCCATATTCCGCGCTCGCAGCAGTTCATGGGCTCGTGGGAGAACCTGAAAGTCACCGAGCGCTTCACGCGCGTCGGGCCTGAGCGGGTCCACTACGCGTTCACCGTCGAAGATCCGACGTTCTGGGCCGCGCCGTGGGGCGGTGAGTACGAGTTCGCTCCGCTCGGCCAGCCGCTGTACGAATACGCCTGCCATGAAGGCAACCACGCCCTGCCCGGCATCCTGCTTGGCGAACGTGTGAAGGAATGGGCGGCGGAAGAAGCCGCCGCCAAGCCGAAGCGCTAGGCCAGTCAGCCATCAAATGGAAAGCGGCGCGTGGTGACCGCACGCGCCGCTTTTTTTTGTTTGCTGAGCCGCCCGCCGCGTCCCGGTCGAAACAACCGGGACACGGCGCGCTGCTAGAACACGTCCCAGCTGAAGCGGACGCCGATGGCACGCGGCGGCAGGACGTTTGTGTAGAACGAACGGACGCTGGCGCCGTTGATGATCTGGTTCGACAGCTCGGTGCCGGTGACGCCCGTCTCGGCGAACTCGTCGAAGACGTTGTTCACGAAGAGCGTGCCCTTCCAGTCGCCGGCGTCATAGACGACCGAGGCGTTGGCGATGCCGAACGCATCGAGCGTCAGGCTGTCGCCGCGGCCGCCAGCGCGCGAGAGCACGTCGTCCTGCCATGCGTATCCGAAATTCCACTGCAGATCGCCTTCCCAGAACGGCTGCTCATAGGTGGCGAACACGGAGAACTGGTTTTCCGGAGATCCCGGCAGACGGTCCCCCGACTGGCCATCCTCGAACGCCGTGGCGAAGCCGCCGCCGGGCACGATGGTGCGGATCAATGAGGGGACATCCGCCGTGAGCTTGGAGTCCGTGAAGCTGTAGCTTCCGCGCACGCTGAACTGGTCGGTGACGCGCCAGTCGCCGGACACCTCGAAGCCTGTCGACTCCGCGCCTTCGGCGTTGACGGTGATCGGGATGTTGGCGTTGACCGTTGCGGAGGCGACCTGCGGATCGACCCACTCGATGTAGTAGAGCGCCGTATTGAGGATGAGGTCGCCGCCCAGCCACGTCGATTTCGCCCCGATCTCGTAGTTGTTGGTCTTGTCGGCGAGGAACTGTCGTTCATCGCGCGTGGAGACGTCGCCCGGACCGCCCGGGAAGTAGACCTGACCCGGCGCCAGCGCGCAGGCGCCCTGTTGCACCGGTGCGTTGGGATCGAAGTCGTCGCATGGCCCGACGCCGTTGGAGGCGCCGATGCGGTAGCCCTGGCTGAGCGTTGCATAGAGCAGCAGGTCGTCGTTCACGTCCCAGGCGAGGTTCACCTTGCCGAGCACGCCGTCGTCCTGCTGGGCAAGCGTCGGATCGTCGAAAGGCAGGTTGGACACCTCGTCCAGCGACGGCGGAATGAAGCCTGGATCGAACAGCGGGAAGTCGATCGCGCTGGCGCTTTTCAGGTCGTAATCGTAGGCGCGCGCGCCCACGGTCAGGACCAGCGAGTCCATGAAGGCGTAGGACACCTCGCCGAAAATGGCGCTCTCGACGAGGTTGTTGCGCGACTGCTGGTAGTATTCGAGATCATCCGGCCGGTTGAAGCCGGCGAAGGCGGCGTAGCCCGGCGTGAATTCCGCCGAGATCGCGTGGCTGTCGAACTCGTTGTAGAAGGCGCCGGCGATCCACTGGAACGGTCCCTCGCCTTTCGAAACGAGACGGACTTCCTGGTTGAACGTCTCTTCCTTGCCAATCTCGTGCGTGTAGGCGGCGAAGGTCGGGAACGCCTCGTAGCTGTATTCGAGCGAGATCAGCAGGTCGGTCTGGTCGCGTTGGCCATCGTCCTTGAAACGGCTCATGCCCGTCGCCGAGGTGAGTTCGGCAAAGCCGAGGTCGGCCGTGATTTCCAGCGCCAGCAGGTCGTTCATGATGTGGTTGGGCTCGAGAACCCGCTTGGTGTTCTCGTATTCACCTGCCGGGATCGGCCCGCGTGCGCTGGAAATCCGGCGTGCGCCGATGTCGCTCTTCTGGTGGTAGTAGGTCAGCGTGCCGTCGAGCCAGTCGAACGGCTGCCAGCGCGCGGCAAGGCGGCCCGAGCAGGACCTCCACACGCTGCATGTCGTTCAGTTTGAGGTCGACGAAGATGGGAATCTCGCCGAGATAGGTTGCAACCGTGCCGCCGCCGCTGTTGTCGCCGTCGCCGGGGCCGATCGGGTCGGCGTTGAGACCGCGCACGATGATCGGGTTGCCCTGCCGGCCACCGCGATCGACGATGTTGATGCCCGGCACATAGGCCAGCACGTCCGCGATCTCGGAGAAACCCTGCTCCTCGATCTGCGCGCCGCCGACGGCCGCGATGTTGAGGGGCGTGTCCTGCACATTCTCTTCGCGGCGTGACGCCGTGACGACGACAACGTCACGATCATCGTCCTGCGTCGCTGCCGTCTGCGCCGTGGCGACCGGCAATGTCTGCAGCGCCGCAATCGTCAGGATTGCCGTGCTGGACGAAAGCTTCAATAGTCGCTTCTTCATGTGTGACTTCCCGTTGGATCCTTCCTGACCTTGACCCGATCAGAAATCGCGGATTGGCCACACGCAACGCCAAACACGGCGAAAAGCGAACGTTTTGCTAGCCACTCACCCTGCTAAATCCGGCCATGCCTAGTCCTCAACCACCCGGCGCCCAAGAACTCGCCGCCGCCCTTGCGTCAGCCGGCAATCACGTTGCTGCAGGCCGCTACAAGGATGCCCATTCCGCGTGCATGGAGGCCTTGCGGCTATCCCCTGAGTCTGGTGAGGCCTTTATGCTGCTGGGCGTGATCGCAGGCGATCATGCGAACCATGCGAAAGCTATCGAATTGCTGGACCGCGCGATTACGCTGTCGCCGGCGCGGACGCGTTCGCTGGCGATGGCGCTCAAGGCGCGCAACCTGACGGCGCTGAACCGGCGGGAAGATGCGCTGGAGATCGCCGACGCGGCGGCGGCGCTTGAGCCGCGCGATGCGCAGACGCTGGACATGCTGGGCGTGGTGTATTCGCGCGCCGGCCTGCATGAACGCGCAACGCCATTCTATGAGCGCGCTGTCGCCGCACAGGGTGCGGCGGGCGGAACGGCGGGACAGTATTACAATCTTGGCGCTGCGTTGCAGTTCCTCGGACGCTTCGAGGCGGCCAAGGCGGCCTATCGCAAGTGCATCGCGAAGGCGCCGCACCATGCGCAGGCGTGGTCAAGCCTGACGCAGATCTCGCGCGCGACGCCAGAGAGCAACGACATTCCCGCGCTTGAGGCTGCATTCGCGGCGCAGGCCGACAAGCCTGACGATGCGTTGAACCTTGGCCATGCGCTTGCGAAGTCGTTCGAGGATATTGGCGATCCAGCTTCGGCGATGGCGTGGCTGGAGCGGGGAAAATCGAAGCGGCGAGTGGCGCAGCCCTATCGCGCGGACTTCGACAGGGCGTTGTTCGACGCGGCGATGCGCAGCGCCGCGCTGCCGCCGGCGGACGGCTATCGCGATGCCGCGCCGATCTTCATCGTCGGGATGCCGCGCACCGGCACCACACTGGTCGACCGGATCCTCTCCAGCCATAGCGAGGTCGCCTCGGCCGGCGAGCTCAGTGATTTCACGCTGGTGATGAAGCGCATGGCAAAGACGGCCTCGCCCTATGTGCTCGACGCCGAGACGCTGGACGTGGCGGCGGGGCTCGATGCGGCCGAGATGGGCGAGGCCTATGTCAGCCGGGTGCGCACGACGTTGCAGTTGACCGGGCGGTTCGTGGACAAGATGCCGCTGAACGCGTTCGTGGCGGCGCACATCCTGCGCGCCCTGCCCGAGGCGCGCGTGATCTGCATGCGGCGTCATCCGGCCGATACGGTTCTGGCCAACTACCGGCAGCTGTTTTCGACCCAGTTCTCCTATTACGCCTATGCCTTCAGCCTGGAGGACACTGCCCGTTACTTCGTGCAGTTCGACACGATGGTCCGGCATTTCGAAGCTACCCTCCCGCCGGACCGGTTCCGTGTCGTGAGCTATGAGGGGTTGGTCACGGATTTCGAGCCGTGCGTGCGCGCGCTGCTGAATTTCTGCGGGCTGTCTTTCGAACAGGCCTGCCTCGATTTCCACGAGAATGCCGGACCTGTCGCTACGGCGAGCGCAGCCCAGGTGCGCCAGCCGCTCTACACATCGGCGCTCGCGCGGTGGAAACGCTATCGCCCGGCCCTCGATCCTGCGATCAGGCTACTTGTGGAAGCTGGCTGCATGACACAGGAAGAGACCGGAGACTGACAACCGGAGGGCGGGGGAACGATCGGGTTTCCGCCGCAGGCCACAACCCGCCTTCGCATGCACTTGAAATGCGGACGCAAATCGCAGATGTGGGCGCCTTGTCTTGCCGGGCGCCCGGCCGCAGGAGTGCAGTGATCGTGGACCTTAGCTATCTCCTTACACCGGAAGCGCTGCAGGCTTTCCTGCAGGTCATCATGATCGACCTTGTGCTGGCTGGAGACAACGCGGTTGTCATCGGCCTGGCAGCGGCCGGCCTGCCCAAGGAACAGCGCGGCAAGGCCATCCTGATCGGCATCATCGCGGCGACGGTCCTGCGCATCATCTTCGCGCTGATGACCACCGTGCTGCTGGGGATCATCGGCCTGCTGATCGCCGGCGGCGTGCTGCTGCTGTGGGTGTGCTGGAAGATGTGGCGCGAGCTGCGCACGCCGCACAAGACGGACGAGGAAGCGATAACCGGCCAGGATATCGACGGCGACGGCATGATCGCCGGACATTCGGTGGCGAAGAAGAAGTCTCTGCGTGACGCGGTGATCCAGATCATCGTTGCCGATGTGTCGATGTCGCTCGACAACGTGCTCGCGGTCGCGGGCGCGGCGCACGACCACCCCGAAATCCTGGTGTTCGGCCTTATCCTTTCGGTGCTGCTGATGGGTCTGGCGGCGACGTTCGTCGCGCGGCTGCTGAACAAGCATCGCTGGATCGCCTATGTCGGCCTCATCATCAGTCTCTATGTCGCGGTGAAGATGATCTGG
>CAYZHZ010000140.1:0-6398 GCA_964477625.1 uncultured Salinibacterium sp. | reverse complement strand
CGAGCTTCTGCATGACGACTCGCAGACCGCGAGCCGTCAGGAGGTTACCGAGGCTTGCCGCCGTCAGGCCCTTACCTAGAGATGAGACCACTCCACCGGTGACAAAAATGTGCTTGGTAACTGTCGAATCCGTTTTGTTCACCACGGGGTTTCATCCTATCGCGGCTCAGCGACACATCGCCCCGACTCGCTGACTTCGACGTGCGTCCGAAGCAATCGGGGTGCACCTATCGCTAAGGTTCAGTCATGATTCCTCGCCTCGCGATCGCCGTCGTCGCCGCTGCGAGCCTTGCACTCGGCGGATGCTCCGCTGGGGCACCAATCTCGGTGGCGTCGAATACCTATCCGTCGGTACCCAATGGGTTCGCTCAGGAGGTCAACCTCATCAGCGCCAAACCGCTCGCGGTGTGGGTGCATGGCGGAACGATCCTCGCCCTCATCACGGTGGGAATTGTGGCGTGCACGCCTGTCCCCACGGCCATCACGGCGACGGACGACACGACGATCGCGCTCACCTTCGTCAAATCGCCCAACACCCCGTGTCAGGGCAACATCGGCCCCACAACGCACGAATTCAGAATTCCGCCGGGCATCGATCGCGACTCCTCCACTATCGTGGACATCCACTTCGACATTCCCGGCGCAGAAGACTACGCGGTCGAGGTGCAGCGCTAGCTGCCGAGTGACCTCGCGGTCTCGATGAGTTCGCGTGCGTGCGCGAGCCCGCTGTCGGAATCGGGCAGGCCCGAAAGCAGTCGCGCCATTTCGGCGATGCGCGCGTCGCCCTCGAGCTTCTCGATACTGGATGCGGTCACGGAGCCGTCGTTGTCTTTGAGTACGCGCAGATGATTGGTGGCGAAAGCCGCGACCTGGGCCAAATGTGTGACAACGATGACCTGCGCCGTCTTACTCAGACGCGCAAGTCTTCGGCCGATCTCAATTGCCGACGCACCGCCCACCCCCGCATCAACCTCATCAAAGACGAAAGTGGGAACCGGGTCGGTGCCGGCGATCACGACCTCGATCGCAAGCATCACGCGTGAGAGTTCACCTCCGGAGGCCCCCTTGCCGAGGGGACGAGACTCGGCGCCGGCGTGCGGCTTGAGAAGAATCGTGACGTTGTCCTTGCCTGACAGCGAGTAGTCGGCACGATCCTCCACCGAGACGCTGACAACGGCGTGGGGCATCGCGAGCGCGCCGAGCTCTGCGGTCACCTGACGAGAGAGATGGTCGGCCGCGGCTGCGCGCGCGGCGCTCAATTGCGCGGCAAGATCGATGACGGAGGCTCGATCTGCCTCGACCTCCTCACGTAGCACACTGATGCGTGTGGAGTCGTTGTCGAGCTCGAGCAAGCGACTGCTACCTGAGTCGAGGTAGTCGATAGTCGCGTCGAGGTCCGGACCGTACTTACGCACGAGGGCCGACAGGGCCGCACGTCGTTCATTGACGGCCTCGAGTTCTCGCCCCCCGTCGGCGTCCAGACTGCTGAGGTAGCTTGCGATCTGCTGCGCCGTCTCCGAGATAGCGAAGGATGCCGCTGCGAGCGACTCGACGATGGGCACGAGTGCTGCGTCGTGGGCGGCGCCGCGCTCAAGTTCGCGACGCGCGTCCGAAACGAGCCCGATCGCGTCAGGCGAGTCATCACCGGCGTCGGATGACAGCAGATCGTGCGCACTTGCTGCCGCCAGCCGGAGGGTTTCCAGATTGGTGAGCCTGTCAGCGCGATCGGCGAGTTCTCGGTCTTCGCCGCGCAGGGGGGAGGCTGCCTCGATCTCAGCCATCGCAATACGCAGGTCCTCGGCCTCCCGCGTGCGGCGGTCGCGCTCGGCGACGAGCACATCGAACTCACCCTGAGCCGACTGCCAACGCCGGAACACTGCCTGGTAACTCTCGAGAAGAGTCGCGAGAGGTGCGCCAGCGAAACGGTCAAGCGCCTCGCGCTGGGCCGTAGCAGACTTGAGTCTCACTTGTTCGGACTGCCCATGCACCACCACCAGCTGGTGGCCGATCTCGTCCAAGACGCTCACGGGTGCACTTCGTCCGCCGACTACGGCGCGACTTCTGCCCTCGAGCGAAATCGAGCGGCCGAGCAGAAGCTCCCCGCCCTCGATCTCGCCACCCGCATCGCGCACTCGCTCCGCGACAGCCCCCTGTGGATCGATCTGCCAACGACCTTCGACGACGGCCTGCTCACGTCCGGACCGTACGGCAGTGTTGTCGGCGCGATCCCCGAGCAGCAAGCCGAGGGCGGTGACCACCATCGTCTTGCCGGCGCCCGTCTCTCCCGTAATCGCCGTGAAGCCAGGACCAAGCGGCAACCGCGATTCTCCGATAACGCCGAGATCGCGAATCGAGATCTCCTCGATCACTGGCGGGTCCCTTCGTCGCCGGCCGGTCCGCGCCACCCGTACACGGGCAGATTGAACTTGTTCACGAGCCGATCGGTGAACGGCCCCTGGCTGAGACGAGCGAGTCGAACGGGGACGGGCGATCGACGAACAACCACGCGAGCGCCGCGGGGCAAGTCGTGGGTGCGGCGACCGTCGCACCACAGCACCGCCGTGCCCTGAGTACGATCCAACACCTCGACGGCGAGGGCAGAATTGGGGCCGACGACGAGGGGTCGGGCGAAGAGTGCGTGCGGACTCAGCGGCACGAGCAGGAGTGCATCCAGGCTCGGCCACACGACGGGTCCCCCTGCGGAGAACGAGTACGCCGTCGATCCTGTCGGAGTCGACATAACGACCCCGTCGCAGCCGAACGACGAAAGCGGTCGTCCGTCCACCTCGATGACGACCTCAAGCATACGCTCGCGACTAGCCTTCTCGACCGTTGCTTCGTTGAGGGCCCACGTCTCGTAGATGACCTCGGCATCGACCTTCACCCGCACGGATAGCGTCATGCGCTCTTCGACCAGATAGTCGCGCGCGAGCACGCGCGCGACGGTTGCAGCAAGGTCTTCGCGCTCACTTTCTGCGAGAAACCCCACGTGACCGAGATTGACTCCCAGTAGCGGCGCCGAACACCCGCGCGTAAGCTCCGCCGCGCGCAGAATCGTGCCGTCTCCGCCGAGCACGATCACGAGTTCGAGGTCTCCGATCGGAACGGAGTCTCCGAGCAAGACGATTGGCTCGAGGTCGTGCGCAGCCGCCATGATTGAGGCGTACTCGTCCTCTGACAGCACCGGCGCGAGGCCGCCTGCGATGAGTTGGCGGCACACGGTAATGGCGGCGTCGAGACTCTCAGGTCTTCCCGTGTGAGCGACGACGAGGATGTGGCGATCAGACGTCACGCGCATCCCTTCGTCTGTGGTGTTGGTCGTGATGGTGGTCGGGCGGTCATGCGAGGGCGGAGACCTGCGACATCCATTCTGACGGATTGCTGCCGACGTGGGCGCTTAACCAGACTAGATACTCGTGATTGCCGTTGGTTCCCGCAATTGGGGAGGAGATGACACCCGCTGTCGGTAGCCCGAGATCCCACGCCGCCCAGAGAACACCGGTGACGGCATCCTCGCGCAGCGACGTCGATCGCACGATACCCTCTCGGATGCCCGTACGACCGACCTCGAACTGCGGCTTGACGAGGAAAATGAAATCCGCCCCCGTACCGACCGTCGCGACGAGCGCAGGCAAGACAGTGGTGAGGGATATGAATGAGAGGTCGGCAACGACCAGCGATGGCGACTCGTCGATCGAGGCCTGTGCGGCAAGCGAATCCCGAGTCAGATAGCGAGCATTCGCACCTTCGATCACCACAACTCGATGGTCCGATCGCACCGGCTCCGCGAGCTGTCCATGCCCTACGTCTAGGGCAATGACACGCCGCGCCCCTCTCTCCAGCAGCACTTGGGTGAACCCTCCCGTCGAGGCCCCGACATCGAGGGCAAGGCGCCCGCTGGGATCTACCGTGAATGCGTCGAGGGCTGCCAGCAGCTTATGAGCGGCTCGTGACACGTAATGATCTGTCGCAGCGACATGAATGTGCTGATCGTCGCTCACGCGCATCGATGGCTTGACAGCCGGAGCGCCGTCGACTGTGACGAGCCCATCCGCAATGAGTTGGGCCGCGTGCGTGCGGGATCTGGCCAGACCGCGATCAGAAATAGCCGCGTCGAGGCGAGAGTCAGGCATACGTCGAGGGGGCGTCGCCACCCTCCAAGCGAGCGTGCAACTCGTCGTGCACCTGGGCGAATGCAGTTGCGCGAGAATCGAGCGGTTGATCTTCGATGACTCTCAGGCGGGAGATGAGGGCGTCAGCGACCGAAGACTCTTCCATGCTCACGAATATAGTTCCGCGGGAACGTCAAGCGCGTAGATCGCCATGCCAGAGTTCCAGATCGTCGCGCATCCTGCCCTGACTAGATTGACGCCAGAACCGCGTTCAATACGAATGGTCTGACCCGTGAGGCTCACCGACGCGTCACCTACCGTCGTGATGACGGATGCCCCAGCCTGGGCCACCACCGTCTCGGGGTACGGCTCCAAGAGCCCCCGCAAGTCCTCAAGAATATAGGTGGGACGCTCGTTCGGCTGCGCCGCAAGTAGCTGCTTCGGCTGATCGATACCAGTGAGGACCTGCACCGAGGCGATACCGGCACGATTGGCGCCGAGGATGTCCGTGTCGAGTCGATCCCCCACCATGACGGCGTTCGTAGAACCGAATCTCTCCAGTGCGGCCCGGAAAATCGCGACCTCAGGCTTGCCCGCGACGACGGGCAGCCGGCCTACCGCCGTGTGCACCGCAGACACGAGTGTCCCGTTACCCGGGGCCACCCCGCGCGCCTGCGGAATAGTCCAGTCGGTGTTCGTCGCCACCCAAGGAATCTCCGTCGTGGCCTCGTAGCCGCCCAGCGCGAAGGCGGCCTCAGCCAGCTGAGTCCAGCCGACTTCGGGCGAGAATCCCTGAACGACGGCTGCGGGCCGATCCAGCGCCGAGCGCGTCACCTCGAACCCCCCGCCTTCGATAACTTCGGCCAGCCCGGGTCCCCCGACCACGAGGATCGTCGACCCCAGGGGCACCAGAGTCGACAGGAGCGCGACGGCGGCTTGCGGAGACGTCACGACATCATCCGAGCTTGCGTGCAACCCGAGCGCTCGCAAATGTTCAGCCACGGAAACGTCGGTCCGAGAAGCGTTGTTCGTGATGTAGCCGACACGAATCGATGAATCGATGGCATTTATGCTCTCAACGGCATATGGCAACGCAGTCGACCCTCGATATACGACGCCGTCCAGATCAGCAAGTACGGTGTCGAAACGTGAGACGAGCGGATGCTCACCCATAGTTTTACTCATCGTCGAGCTCCTCCTCCACGATCTCCATCACATCGTCGTCACCTTCCGACTCGAGAAGGGCATCGGCAGCGACATCGGCGCGGCGGAACCACTCCTCGGCCTCCGCCATCCGGCCGAGCTCCTCAAGCACCAAGCCGTACGCGTCGAACAGGGCTGGACTGAACGAATACGCAGTCGTGGGGTCAAGTTGCGGAATCTGCAATTCCGCGAGTGCGGCATCCGGATGCCCCAAATCGAGTCTCGCTCCCGACATCGCGATCGCGAGCTCGACTTGTACCGGGACGGGTAGCGCCGAGCGGGGAACGGATCTCCCGAGCTCGAGTGCACGCTCGGGTCGCCCGAGCCCTCTCTCGCTGTCGACCATCATGGGCAGCTGATCGTCGCGTCCCGTGATCCTGCGGTAGGTGCGCAGCTCACGAAGAGCGAGCGCGTAGTCCTCGGTGGCGTAGGCCGTAATTGCTAAGGTCTCACGGACGACACCGATACGGCCGGCCCGCCGTGCAGCGGAAATGGCATGCTGATGCGCCAACGCCGGGTCGGACTCGATGAGTCGAGCAGCCATCACCAGGTGTTTCGCCACACCCTCGGCGTTCTCCTTGCTCAAAGTCTTCAGCTCATTGCGCGCCACCCGATCGAGATCTGCCGGCGTGACGTCCTCGGGAATGACGGGATCGTCGTGCCGTGACCGGATGGACTTCGTTCCGAAGGGGTCACGGTCGACATCAGGTTCACGCTCACGCGCGGAACGATCACCCCGTGCCGGAGCGCCACCCTTTGTCCAGAGGCGCTTCTCATCCCGAGGTTCACCTCGGGGCGACCGCGCAGCACCGCTTCTACCCGCGCCAGATTGTCCGCCAGACGGACGCCCTACCGGCGGACGGCCTCCGCCGGAACGGCCGCCAGTGGGTCGGCTGCCGTCTGGGCGCTTGTCTCGGCCTGACGAATCGGTCACGACTGCTCTCCTCTTGGTTCTCAACTACGACTTCCGTTAACGCAAAATGGCCACCCTGCTCTGCTTTTTCAAACAGAGTGGGTGGCCACTTTACAAAGAAGTCCGGCGGTGTCCTACTCTCCCACAGGGTCCCCCCTGCAGTACCATCG
>CAYZHZ010000139.1:0-6413 GCA_964477625.1 uncultured Salinibacterium sp. | reverse complement strand
ACATCCCGACGGGCATCGTCGTCGCGATGCAGAACGAGAAGAGCCAGCTCCAGAACCGTGAGGCGGGCATGCGAGTGCTGCGCGCACGAATTCTCGCGTACCACCAGGAGATTGCGGACGCGGAGGCGAGTGAGTTCCGCAAGGGGCAGATCCGCACGATGGATCGCTCGGAGCGCATCCGTACTTACAACTTCCCCGAGAACCGCATCGCCGATCACCGCACCGGCTACAAGGCGTACAACCTCGATGCCGTCATGAACGGGGCGCTCGAGCCTGTCATCCGGTCGTGCATCGACGCTGACGAAGAGGCTCGCCTTGCCGACCTGGGGAATGACAGCTAGCGCGTCGCCGCCCCTCATGAATTCCCTTCCCGATTCGCTCGACCGCGCCACAGGAATCCTCGCCGCAGCAGGCGTGTCAACCCCACGCGTCGACGCCGAACTGCTCGCGGCGCACGTGCTCGGCATGAGCCGCGGGGGAGTGCAGGCGAGGGTCGCGATGGATGCCGCACTCAGCGTCGACGACGCCGTGACGTTCGCCGAACTCATCGAGCGCCGCGCCGCTCGCGAACCCCTCCAGCACATCACCGGATTCGCGGCATTCCGCAGCCTCGAGCTCGCGGTCGGCCCCGGCGTTTTCGTGCCACGACCCGAGACCGAACAGGTCGCGCAGTTCGCCATCGACGCTCTCCGCGCTACCGCGACTCCCGAGCCGGTCGCGGTCGACCTCGGCACGGGGAGCGGGGCGATCGCGCTCGCGATGGCCACCGAAGTGCCCCATGCCAAGGTCTACGGCGTCGAGGTGTCACCGCAGGCGTGGATGTGGACGAAGAAGAACTTCGCGAGCATCGCGCAGGGCAATGCGCAGCCGATACTGATCGACCTCGCGGTCGCGCTTCCCGAACTGGACGGCACCGTCGATGTCGTTATCTCCAATCCGCCCTACATCCCGGCAGCGGCCATCCCGCGCGATGCCGAGGTGCGCCTGTTCGACCCGGGCATTGCTCTCTACGGGGGCGAGGACGGTCTCGACGTCGTGCGCACCGTCTCAACTACCGCCCGACGTCTCCTTCATGACGGCGGCACGCTCGTGATCGAGCACGGCGAGCTCCAAGCCGCCGAGATCGCTGCACTCCTCCAGGCGGACGGGTGGCGCGCGATAGCGTCGCACCGTGACCTGCTAGGCCGTGATCGCGCGACCACCGCACTGCGCTGAGGCACCCCCCGAGCCTTTCGGGGGCTAGCCCCCTGACGTCGATTCAAGGCCGTCCCTAGGCTCGAATCATGCGCCGAACCATGATTCTCTCCGTCTTGTCCGCTGCCACACTGCCGCTTCTCGCGGGCTGCGTGCTGGCCCCGATCGGCCCTATGGTCAGTCACGATCGCCCCATCGACGCCGTGACCGCGGTGTCGCTCGAATCCCTCGGTGACCTCACGGTCTCGCGCGGCGAGCCCTCCCTGACGGTCACGGCGGGCTCGGGGGTCATCGATTCCCTCACCACGGAGGTGCGCGACGGGGTGCTCTACCTCGGAACGAAGCGCGGTATCGCTGCCTTTCGCGGCGATGTGACGTACGAGCTCACCCTCCCGACCCTGGAGTCCCTCACGGTTTCTGGCGCGGGAGACGTGACGGCGGATTTCGCGGGAGCCGACTCAATTGACATTGTGATCGAGGGGTCGGGCGACGTGGAGGGATCGGGCATCGATGCGAGATCGGTGCGTGCGGCGATCGACGGCTCAGGTGACTTGGAGCTCCAGGGGTCCACCGCTAATGTCGATGCATCCATCAGCGGCTCGGGCGATATCGACCTGGAGAACCTCATCGCGGTCGACGCCGTCGTGTCGATCGACGGTTCCGGTGACATCCGAGTGCATGCGACGTCGACGCTCGACGCGTCAATCAGCGGTACGGGCTCGATTCGCTACTCCGGCAAGCCACAGGTCACCCAGTCGATCGACGGTGTCGGGTCGATCCGCGCTGACGACTGACCGCCCGTCGCCGACCTACGCCGAGCTCCTGCTCGCGGCGAACTCTTCGACCGCGGCGAGCAGGAGCGCTGACGTCGTGAATCGGTGGGCGGTGATCCCCACACTTCGCGCGCCCGCGACGTTGATCTCGAGGTCGTCCGCGAAGAAGGCGTTCTCCGCGGCGACTCCATACCTCTCGAGCACCCGCTCGAACACGACCGGATCGGGCTTGCGGGCTCCGTATGCGCTCGATGTGTACAGGTGCTCCCCGAAGTGCTCGACGAGTTCGGGCGCAAGGGTGGCGAGATGCTTTCCGGCGAGGGCGCCGTTGTTGGTCAGTAACGTCACCCGACCGAGTTCGGATGCCCGCCGCACGGCCTCGATTGACTCAGGCCACACAGTCATGGCGCCGCCACGGATCCGCACCCATTCCTGCTCGTCAATGGACATCCCGATAGCCGATTCGAACGCGTCGAGATACTCCTCGGCAGTGCGGTACACCCCGGCCTCCGCGGCCCATTCGCCGCGTTCGTTCCACCAGAGCTCGCGCAGGGTATCGAACTCGATGCCCGTGAGTTCAGACATCCCCATCATGCGCGCTCGCCAGTCGTAGTCGTAGAGCACGTCGTCCATGTCGAAGATGAACAGCAGGGTCATCGTTGTCTGCCTGCGAATCGGTCGATTGCGTCGAACAGATCGGCCGTCCGTGCAACACCATCGACCGTGACAAGGTGGTGCGCCGTGTACCCGACCTCGCGGGCCCCCGCGACATTGGCGGGGGAGTCATCGACAAAGAACGCATCCTCCGCTCGGCAGCCGTAGTGCGCGACGGCGCGCTCATACAACTCGCGGGTGGGCTTGCGTGCACCAAGCATGCAGCTGACCAGGATGTTTCCGCCCAGTATCTCGCTCACGTCGGGTGCGAGCTGCGGCAGCGCGGCCGCGAGCGGCGCCGGGTTGTTGGAGAGTAGCGACACCGTGCCGAGCTCGGATGCCCGACGGAGCGCCTCGATGCTCCCGTCCATTCGTGTCATGGCGAGGGATCGTGCGTAGACCCACTCCTCGAGCAGCAGCCGCCGGCCACCCGTAACCTTCGCGAACTCGTCGAGGTAACCTTCGACGGTCGGCCACTCGCCTGCCTCGGCGCGTGCCTCGTACCCGTCCGCCCACCACGAACTCGCGAGCCGGTACTGGCTCGCTCCGCTCAGTCGGCTGAGTTCGGGCAGTCGCCGCCGGAAGTCGTACCAGTAGAGCGTCTTGTCGAGGTCGAAGAAGTAGATGTCCACGGGCCTCCCAGTCTCCCACCGATTCGTCCAACCCCCAGTCACGCCCAGTACCATGAATGTGACATGGCCCCCATCTACGACTGCTCGGTCGAGGCTGAGCTCCTCACTGGCATGCGCCTCGCTCGAACGGCGATCGGTCGCGGCGATCTCGTGGTCGTCCCCACCGACACGGTTTACGGGGTAGGGGCCGACGCGTTCAACCCACGCGCAGTACAGAAGCTTGTCGAGGCAAAGGGACGTACACGCCAGTCCCCGCCTCCCGTGCTCATTCCCGGGATCCCCACTCTGGATGCCCTGGCCGCCCACGTTCCTGATGAGGTTCGCAGCCTCGTGGCCGAGTTTTGGCCGGGTGCGCTCACCGTCATTCTCCCGGCACAGTCCTCTCTCGCCTGGGATCTCGGCGACACCAATGGAACCGTCGCCCTCCGTATGCCGTCTAACCGCATCGTTCTCGAATTGCTCTCCGAGACCGGTCCTCTGGCAGTCTCGAGCGCCAACCTCACGGGACAGCCTCCGGCCACGACGGCGGCGGGAGCCGAGGCGATGTTGGGAGACGCCGTTGCGGTCTACCTCGACGATGGGGAGGGGGGGACCGTCGCATCCACCATCGTGGATGCGACACGCTTAGCCGATGGCGGCACTCTGCGCGTCGTGCGTGAGGGTGCTATCTCGGTGCAGCAGATCCGCGACGTCGTGGGGTCCGAGCGGTGCGAATAGTCTTCTATCTCCTCGTCTCGGGCATCTCTGCTGTTGTCACCTACGGTCTTGCGCTGCTGATCTGGCGTCTCAGTACGAAGTACCGGCTGTACCCGAAGATCCGGGAGCGTGACGTCCACACGCGACCGACGCCACGGCTCGGTGGCGTCGCCATGTTCCTCGGCATGGTCGTCGCGTTCGCCACGGCATCGCAAATACCGCAACTGAGCCTCGTGTTCACGGAACCGGGCAAGGTACTCGGACTTCTCGGAGCCGCCCTCATCATCGTCCTCATCGGTGTCGCCGACGACCTGTGGGACCTCGATTGGCTCACCAAGCTTGCTGGCCAGATCATCGCCGCAGGCCTGCTCGCCTGGCAGGGGGTGCAGATCTCGACCCTTCCGATCGGCGGTCAGACGATCGTCTCGCCCTACCTCTCGCTCATCATCACGGTATTCGCGATCGTGCTGGTCATGAACGCCATCAATTTCATCGACGGTCTCGACGGTCTCGTCGCGGGCGTCGCTCTCATCGCCAACGGCGTCTTCTTCATCTACACCTACATGCTGCAGGCGTCTGCGCAGACCGAGTACTTCAACCTCGCGTCCCTCACGACGGCCGTACTCATTGGTGCGTGCGTCGGCTTTCTCCCGCTCAACTTCCATCCCGCGAAGCTCTTCATGGGCGATGCCGGTGCGCTTCTCGTGGGTTTGCTCATGGCGGCTTCGGCGATCTCGGTCACGGGACAGGTCGACCCGGGGATCGCGGCCCAGCCCGACGTGTTCTCGGCGTACTTCGTTCCCGCATTTATCCCGATCCTGTTGCCCTTCGCGGTGCTCGTTATCCCTCTGCTCGACTTCGGCCTCGCGATCATCCGCCGTCTGCGCGCAGGCAAGTCGCCATTTACCGCTGACCGCAAGCACCTGCACCACCGACTGCTCGACATGGGGCACTCTCACCTGCACGCGGTGCTCATCTTTTATGCCTGGACGTTAGTGGTCTCGCTCGGATGCCTCGGCTACACCGTCATGCCCTGGTACTGGGCAACCCTTCTCATCGTCCTCGGTCTCATCGTCTGCACCGTCGTCACGCTTTCTCCGCTCAGCAGGCGCAAAGCGCTCGAGTCAGCGGCGCAACTCGCGGCACCGGAGGTCGAAACCCCCGAGGTCGCGCGATTCGATGGTCTCGATGCGGCATCCGAGTCCGATCTCGACCACACCACAACCCAGAAGGAGCGCTCGTGAAGACGGCATCCGTACTCGGACGCGCGCTCGTTTACGGCGCCATACTGACGGTGTCTATCGCCGTCGTCGGATCCCTCATCGGATTCCTCGTCGCGGGCACTCCCGGTCTCGTCAGCGCACTCATTGGGGCGGGGCTCACCGCCCTCTTCATGGGCTTCACTGCCCTCAGCATCGTCATCGCGTCACGGGTGACGAAGGACGAGCCGTCCTCCACGCTCTTCTTCGGGATCGTGCTCGGAATGTGGTTGCTGAAGTTCGTGGTCTTCATCGTCATACTCGTGCTCTTGCGCAGTGCTCCGTTCCTTGAGCCGCTCGTGATGTTCTTCGCGATTCTCGCCGCGGTAATCGGGAGCCTCGTCGTCGACGTCGTCGCGTTCCTTCGGTCGCGCGTGCCGTACGTCGGGAACGTGCCGCTTCCCACCGTCGACGAGCGCAGCGACACTGAGTAATAGGAGAGTGTTCTACGAGACGTAAAAGTCTTGATAGGGTTGAACCCGTTAGCCCCACTTTTTCATCGCCGCGTGACTTCACGCCCCGATTCTGGAGATAGCGCTGCTACATCACGCTCTCACCCTTCTTGCACCTCGCGCCACCGATGACGGAGGCGACGGGGGCTTCCATGGGCCTACCCTCGACGATTTCTTCCCACCGGTCATCTTCTTCGAAGACACGCCATTCGAGATCAACCGCGTCATCCTGATCCGTTTCTTCGTCGTCGCCCTCCTCCTCCTGCTGTTCTGGCTCGGCACGCGTCGAATGAAGATTGTTCCCGGGCGGGGCCAGTCCATTCTCGAGTTCGGGTACGGATTCGTGCGCGACCAGATCGTTTACGGCGCGCTGGGCGAGAAGGACGGCAAGCGATTCCTGCCGTTGCTCATGACGATGTTCTTCTTCATCGTCGGAATGAATATCACGGGAATCATCCCAGGCATCAACCTCGCCGGCAGCGCCGTGTTCGGCCTTCCGCTCGTGCTTGCGCTCGTCGCCTACATCGCCTTCATGTACGCCGGTATCAAGAAACACCCGGGTGCCTTCTTCAAGAACTCGCTCTTCCCCTCGGGTGTCCCGTGGCCGCTCTACTTCATCGTGACCCCGATTGAGTTCCTCTCGACCTTCATCCTTCGGCCGGTCACGCTCTCCATCCGTCTTCTCATGAACATGGTCGCGGGCCACATGCTGCTCGTGTTGTGTTTCTCGGCGACGCAGTTCTTCCTCTTCAC
>CAYZHZ010000138.1:0-6567 GCA_964477625.1 uncultured Salinibacterium sp. | reverse complement strand
CGTCGAGACGCTTCGCCTCGGTGATGGTTTGCTCCTCGAGTTCCTCGATGGCCTCGTCGGAACCTGCGACATCGGCGAAGGTGACCTTCGGCGCATCCTTGTTGACGAGCTTGGCCTTCGACTTGCCGAACTGCATGACGCGGTTGCCGCCGCCCTGCATCCGGCTCAGAAGGAAGTAGAAGATCACACCGATGATGAGGAACGGCAGCAGGATGCCGAGCAGACTCGTGAAGAAGTTGGTCTGCGGAACCTCGTCGTCGAACTTGATGTTCGCGTCGTTGATGGCCGCGACCACCTCGGCACCACGCGGGGCGACATAGTAGAACTGCACCTGCTTGCCGTTGTCGCCGTCGGCCTTCGAGAGCGTGAGGTCGACACGCTGCTCGCCATCGACGATCTTCGCGGACTCGACATTGCTGCCCTTGAGCAGCGCGAGACCCTCCTGGGTGCTCACCTCACGGAAGCCGCTTCCGGTCAGGAGCGTCGAGCCGATCCACACCGCCGCGATCGCGATGATGATGTAGATGATCGGGCCACGAAATATTCGCTTGAAATCCATGATGTTCCGGGCGTAGACCCGTCACCTTCCTGCCGAAGAAACGTACCCGCAAGGCTACCGGTCCCGTGCTGTGCCCGGGCTGCGTGTTCGCCGTGGGCGTTAGGCGTAGACGTGGGGTGCGAGCACCGCGACTCCGCGCAGGTTGCGGTACTTCTCCGCGTAGTCGAGTCCGTAGCCGACGACAAAGGCGTTCGGGATGTCGAAGCCCACGTACTTCACGTCGACCTCGACCTTGAGGGCATCCGGCTTACGCAGGAGCGCGCAAATCTCGACCGACTCGGCGCCGCGGCTCTCGAGGTTGGCGCGCAGCCACGAGAGGGTCAGTCCAGAGTCGATGATGTCCTCGACGATGAGCACCTTGCGTCCCGCGAGATCTGAGTCGAGGTCTTTGAGGATACGCACGACACCCGAGGACTCGGTTCCGGAGCCATACGACGACACGGCCATCCAATCCATCTCGAGGCCCGGGAGCTTGAGTTCGCGCGCGAGGTCAGCCATGACCATGACGGCACCACGCAGCACGCCGACAACGAGGAGCTTCTCGCCCGCATAATCCGCCTCGATCTGGCGGGCGAGTTCGGCGATCTTGGCGTGGATCTCGTCCTCGGTGAGGAGGATCTCGGAGAGGTCGCTCTCGACGTCACTGAATTCCATCGTGCCCTTCAGGGGTGTGCGGTGCGCTGAAGAGGAGGAGACCCCCCTGCCGTTCCACCCTAACGCCGGGCAGGTCGAGCGCGCCCTGCCCGTGCCAGTCGGTCACGAGACGGGCCACCTCCAGGGTATGCGCGCGGCTCAAGGAGACGTGGAACTCGCTCGACACCGCCAGCCGGATGAGCCGCTGACGCAGTGCCGCCGGCTGAACCGCGAGGGACTTCACGGGCAGCGAGATGCCGGCCTCAGAATGTTCGGCGAGGTCCTCTGCGATCTCCGCTGCGAAGTGGTCGAGAGCCGCGGCATCCTCGCGCAACTGGTCGGCCGTGCGAGCGAGGGCCTCAGGGATGCCCGGACCGAGCTCTCGCGTCATGACCGGCAACACCACAGTGCGCACCCGCACGCGCGCGAACGCAGCATCGTCATTCTGCGGATCGATCCACGGCTCGAGACCCGAGTCCGCGCAGAACTGAACGGTCGTGGCACGGCGGATGCCCAACAGTGGACGCACCCACAGACCGTTCACCGGGGCCATCCCCCCCAGACTCGCCGGGCCGCTGCCGCGCGCCAGCCCCAGGAGCACCGTCTCGGCCTGGTCGTCGAGCGTGTGTCCGAGCAGAACGGCGGCCGCACCGGCGGTGCTCGCCGAATCCGCAAGAGCCGCGTAACGCGCGGTACGCGCGGCAGCCTCCGGGCCGCCCACGGTGCCCACGGTGACGGTGCGAACCGAGACGGGGTTCAACCCGAGGTCGGTGGCGTGCCGCGCGGCGGTGGCTGCGGCATCCGCAGAACCGCTCTGAAGTCCGTGATCGACGATGACGGCACCCGCTCGGATGCCCGCCCGAGGTGCCTCGAACGCGACGGCGGCCGCGAGCGCGAGCGAGTCGGGGCCGCCCGAGAGCGCGACGAGTACGCTCGCGTTCCGAAATGACGGAGATGCGGGCATCCGCCCCCGTGGATGCGAGTCGAGCGGGGGGCGCGCGGCCGAATCTCCGTCATTTCGGAAGGGGGCGAGGGCCTCGCGCACCGCCCGGCGCACGTCGGCGACGGCCGGGGTGAGGCGCGGGCGGCTCGGCGTCATCCGATAACGTTATGCCGAAGCATCCGCCCGATCCACCAAGGAGAAACCATGGCCGCGTACGACGTCATCGTCGAGATTCCTCAGGGCAGCCGCAACAAGTACGAGGTGGACCACGAGACGGGTCGGGTGTTCCTCGACCGCTACCTCTTCACGACGTTCCAGTACCCCACCGACTACGGATTCTTCGAGAAGACACTGGGACTCGACGGTGACCCGGTTGACGCGCTCATCCTGCTCGACGCTCCCACCTTCCCCGGTGTCGGCATCTCGGTGCGACCCGTCGCCGTCTTCAACATGACCGACGACGGGGGCAGCGACGCGAAGGTTATCTGCGTGCAGGCGAAAGACCCGCGCTGGTCGCACATCCAGGACCTCGCCGACATCTCCGACTTCACGATCAAGGAGATCGAGCACTTCTTCGCCCACTACAAAGACCTCGAGCCCGGCAAATGGGTGAAGGTCGACGGATGGGGCGACGCGGCCGAGGCCGAGGCGGTCGTGCAGGCGGGGCTGAAGAAGTTCGCCGAAGAGGGTCACTAGCCCAGGATCACTAACCCAGGATCAGTCGCCGCGGCCGAAGTAGCAGTTGTGGCTGGACCAGCCGCTCACACCCGGTGAGCCAGACCCGAGGGCCGTCAGCGACGGGGCACAGTTGGAGAGCCGCGAACCGGCGAACGCATCCGCGAACCCGTATGACGTAAACCGGTTGGCCCAGTTGGCCAGGTCGAGCGGCGAACCGTCATCGTTGTAGATCGCCGCGACGCCGAATCCATTGCCCGCACCGGTCAGACTCAGGCGGTTGCCGGAGATCGGGCCAGCGGGCATGTCGATGATCGTGTCTGTCGCCCCGGGACCGAGCATGGGCAACACTCCCGAGCCAGCCGGCCACGATCCGCTCGTCGCTGTCGCTGTGAGCTTGGTGACCTGGATGATCGCGTTCTTGGCCTCTGTGAATGCGGGATCGGCCACGTCGCTGACGTTGCCCACCGAGGCGAGATAGTCCTGAATTTGGGCGGCCTCGGGGCTGTCGGCGGCGACCGGATAGTAGGTCTGCATGACCAGATCGAGGGACGCCCCGTTGGGTGCCGTTGCCGTCGCGGAGATCGTGAGCACGATCTGGTCGTCGGCGAACGCCGGCATGCTCGCCGTGGGCGTGGGTGCCGCTGATTCCGTCGCCTGCGGGGTGTTCGACATTTCGGGAGAGTCGACGGGGGCGGGAGTCGACGGGACACACCCGGCGAGTGCGCCCACGGCAAAGACCGCGATCGTAGCTATGCGCGCGACCGACATTGTCACCTCTAGGTTTGAGTTTGGCTCATCTGAATGCTCTTCGCATTCTAGGGAGTCGGACGCCCCGCGTAGGGAAGAATGTCCCAATATCTCACGGCGGTGACACGAACGGGTATGCCCTCACGTGGTGCCTCGATCATCTGACCCCCGCCCACATACATGGCGACGTGATAGAAACCGCCACTCGGGCTCCCGCCGTTCGCGTAGAAGATCAGGTCGCCCGGCACCATCGAGCCGAGCGGAACGAGCCGCCCCTGGGCCCCCATCGTGTAGTACTGACTCGACACGAGGTGAGCCCCGATGTACACGCCGACCGAGGCGTAGGCACCCTTGGTGAGGCCCGAGCAGTCCCAGCGGTCGGGACCCGAGCCAGCGAACTGGTACATGTCGCCGATCTGCGCGTAGGCGAACGCGAGGGCACCCTGAACCGCCGAAGTGTTGGGTGCCGGCGGCGGAGGATTCGGGGCGGTCGGCGGAGTCGGCGGCGGTGAGGCCTCCTGGGCCTCCTTCTCCGCGGTGAGCCCCTCGAGGTAGTCCGCCTCGACGGCAGCGGTGGTGCCCTTGAGGGTCGCGAGCTGCGCGTACATCTGGTCGGCCGCGGCCTGCTGCTCCTCGACTTTCGCGAGAGCGGCATCCGCTGCTGCCTTCGCCTCGGCGAGCGCTGATTTGGCGGCATCCGCAAGAGATCTCCGCTGCTGCTCGGCGACCTTTGCCTGGTCGGTGAGAGCGCGCGCGAGGTTCTGGTCGGTGATCGCCTGACGGTAGATGAGGGTCGACTGCTCGGTGAGTTTGGTCATCGTGCCGAGCGTGGAGAGCAAGTCGCCGGCTTCGGGTGCGAGCAGCAGTCCGATGCTCACGTTACCGCCGCCCGTGCGCGCCACCTGAGCGATCAACTGGCCCGCGCGCTTGCTCGAGACGGATGCCCGACGCTGGGCATCATCGGCCTGGGCATCCAATTTCTCAGCACGAGCCGACGCGGCATCGAGGTCGGCGACCGCCGAGTTGTACTTCTCCCCCGCGATCTGAGCGGCCCGACCCAGCTCGGCCGACTTCGCCTCGAGGTCGGCGAGGATCGTCTCGATCTTGTTGATCGTCGCCTCGGTCGCGGCCTGGTTCGAGCGCGCCGCCTGCACGTCGTCCCACGTGGGGTAGTCGTCGGCGAACGCCGGAGGCGCGACGACGAGAGTCAGCAGGAGGCTTGACGCAACGACAGTAGTGAGTGCTCCGAAGGAGCGGAGATGTTTACGCACCTACCGCCTCATCACTCTCACTACTGCGTCAACCAATGCGGATGCCCTCCCCGGCGAACCAGGTGACGGCGTCGCGAGCAACGCCGCCGATGCGAACCTCGAGGTGCAGGTGGCAGCCGGTCGACGTCCCCGTCGTACCGACCTGAGCGATCTGCTGGCCGACGTCGACCGACTGGCCATAGGAGACGAGGATTCCGCCGCTGACGATGTGGCCGTACGCGGTCTGCACGCCGCCGCCGTGGTCGATGAGTACGAAGTTTCCATAGCCGCCGTTCCAGCCCGCGTACACGACTGTTCCGCCGGACGCCGCGTAGATGGGGGCACCGCAGTAGGCGCCGATGTCGGTTCCCTGGTGGTAGGTCGACGCACCCGAAGTCGGGGATACGCGGTACCCAAAGTTGTCGGTGATGGGGCCGGCGGCGGGGCGCACCCATCCGCTCAGACTGATCTCGCCAGCCTCGAGGCTCGCGCCGCTGCCAATGCGCTCACGCACACCCGCGAGGTAGTCGGCCTCGGTCGCGGCGCGCTTCTCCTTGAGCACGACGAGCTGCTGCTGCAGCTCTGCCTGGTGGTCAAGCTGCTCGTTGAGCGCTGCCGCGGCGGCGTTGGAGGCGGCCTGAGCCTCTTGGAACGCCTTCTCGGCCTCCATCTTCAGCGCCTTGAGCTCGTTGGCCGCGACATCGGCCTGGTCGGTGAGCGCCTGAGCGGTGTTGCGGTCGAGAAGGGCGTTCTCGTAGATCGCGTAGGCCTGACCAGAGATCTTGCTCGACATGCCGAGCCCGTAGAGCAGGTTGTCGGCGTTGCCGGAGGCTGTGAAGAGGTTCGCGGTCATGTCACCGCCACCTGAGCGTGCGAGTTGGGCGGCCCACTGACCGGCTTTCTGCTCGGATGCCGTGGCCTTGGCACTCGCGGCGTCCGCCTGAGACTGCAGCGTCTGCGCGCGATCGGCGGCGACCTGGAACTTGAGGTCGGCGGCTTGCCAGATGACGCCCTTCGCCTCGGCCTCCGCCTGGGTGCGCTTGGCTTCGGCCTCAAGGCCGGCGAGCAGTCCCTCGATCTGCGCGATCTGGTTCTTGGTGGCGGCCTCATCGTTGCGCACGGCAGCGACATCACCCCACGTGGGGTAGTCATTGGCCCAGGCGGGCTGCAGTGCGCCGCCGAGCAGTGATCCGGTGACGAGCACGGTGAGGGCAGCGCCGACAGCGACCAGGCGAATCCTGGCCGAGCGCAGGCCGAGACGGCCGTTCCCCTGGCGAATGCGTGCGGTAGTCATTGGTCCCCGATTCGTGTAACCATCGCGACTAATCACGTTAGTAACACTGTTAACAGTGTTCACAGTAACAACAGATTGTGCGATTGCCCAGTAGTTATTGCGCTGCCGAACTCGCGTAAAGGTTCAACAACGAGTTGAAACTACCTCCGGGGTCGTGAATCCCTCGGGACATTTGCCCGGTTTGGCGGTATCCGGGCAGTGCCCGCTCCCGCAGGCTCCGTTTGGCTTTTCGACATGCCGCCCCTATGCTTGACCCTCGGTAGCTAAGAAGTTCTGCTTCGAGGCCCCATCGTTTAGTGGCCTAGGACGCCGCCCTTTCACGGCGGTAGCACGGGTTCGAATCCCGTTGGGGTCACGGTTCCGGCGGGTAATCCACCGTAATGATGAATTGAATAGCTAGGCCCTGTAGCGCAGTTGGTTAGCGCGCCGCCCTGTCACGGCGGAGGTCGCGGGTTCAAGTCCC
>CAYZHZ010000137.1:0-6655 GCA_964477625.1 uncultured Salinibacterium sp. | reverse complement strand
CGACGATGTCATCGCCACCACGCTACTCTGCCGGTTCGGTCGCAGCGATCTCGAGCGGTATTGTCGGGCAATCCTTCCAGAGGCGTTCGAGCGAGTAGTACATACGGTCTTCCTCATGGAAGACGTGGGCGACGAGGTCGCCAAAGTCGAGAAGGATCCACCGGCCCTCGGTGCGCCCCTCGCGTCGAATCGTCTTGACGCCGGCGTCGATCATACGGTCCTCGATCTCACCCGCGATCGCCTGCACGTTGCGCTCGTTGCGCCCGGACACGAGAAAGAAAACGTCGGTGAGTGGAAGCGGGCCGGAGACGTCGAGCGCAACGGGATCGACCCCCTGCTTGGAGTCGGCAGCGAGAGCCGCAATGTCGAGAAGCTCGCGGGCGCGCGCTGATGCAGTCACATGATCCTCAGGTGGGTGGAGCGAAGAGTGCCAGTCACGGTCTAGAAGACGTTGAAGGCGAAGGCCGCGATCAGGAGCCCCGCGACGACGACTGCCATAGACGAGGCGGCGATGAGCAGTGCCGTGAGGGCGCGGGTGCCCTTCGGTTTCTGCGTGTGGGTCACGCCGTGACCCGACGTGTTGTGGGTGCTCACCGCACGAATCGCCCGCACGGGAGCCGAGTCGGTGGAAACCACGTCTGCGTCGTTCATATCGAAGAGCGAGTCGATACCGCCGTGCTCGAAACGGTCCGACGTGCCAGAGGACCCGAGGCTGTGCGGCAAGTCGATCGACCCGGTAAGCATGATCTCGCCGGTGCCCGTGAGAGCCCCGCGGATGTCGCTGCCCTGGGGCACCGACGGCAGAACGAGCGCACTCGTGGTGACGCTCCCAGTGCCGATCGTGCGGTTGAGGGTGTTCTCGTAGACCTGCGACTCGTCGTCCAGATCCGCCTGCGTGGACCAGTGACCGACGGGAGGCGTCCACACTCCCCCGGTGCCAGCTACCTCCGGTGTCGCAGTGCTCGGAGCCGGCGGCTGAACGGAATGCTGGATCGGATCGGAGAGCGTCTGTTGTGCAAGCTCGGGCTGCACCGGCTCGGGCTGGGCGAACGTCTGCTCGACGGGCTGCTCGGGCTGTGCTGTGAGCGAGTCAAACTCGGCAATGGCGTTCGTCAGCCCCGTGTTGACGTGCGGTTCGGGCGCGCGTCCAAAACTGAACAGGTCGTCGATACCATGGGTCGGATCTGGTCGTGGGTCGACCGGAGGTGGCGTGACGGGTGCCTCTTGCGCGATGGGCGGGAGTGTCGGACCTGCTGGCGTGGGCTCAGCGTGCGTCGACTGCAACAGGGCGAACGGAAACACGGACTCTTCGTGCGTGTCGACCGGTTCGGGAGCGTGGGTTGCAGGGGCAACTGGTTCGGAAACCTGGGGGAAAGCATCCTGTACGGGCCCGGGCAGCATCGGAGGCAGCTGCGCCGCCCCAGGCTGAGAAACGGGCATCGGCTCGACGAGCGGGGGCACAAGGGGTGCCTGCTGCATCGCGGTAACCGACTGAGCGGTCGCCTGGAGCGCAGCATCCTGCTCGGCCTGGAGCATTGCGCGCATCTCGCGACGCGAGAGCGTCTGCTCGGGAAGATCGTCGACCGCTTGAGAATGCTGGGGCTCCACGCGACCCTGAGTGTGATAGTCGAGGTCGGTCGGCGTGCTCGTGGGTGCCTGCCACACGGGCTCGACCGACGGTGCCGCACGGCGAGCCTCAGGGCTGAAGTCTCGAACCCGGTATGCCGGCTGCTCGGCTTGCGGCATCGCCTGGGTCGGCGGAAGCTGGGTCACCGAAGTCGGAGCGAAGGTCGGTCCGTCATAGGTCGGCACGGGCTGGCGTGACTGGGTCGTGTACGTGAGGGGCTCGGCGGCAGTGCCCGGCGCAGCCGGGGCTGCGCGACGACCCGGCGCGGGCTGCTCCTGCGATGCGGGAGCGGAAGATATGTGGGCGGAGCGGCGGGACGTCGTGTCCCACATGTCGACGGGCGCGGATGAAGCGGGGTAGGTCTGCGGGGAAGGCGGCTGCTCAGTGGTGGGGAACTGGGTGAATCCGACCGTGGATTCTGCACTCTCACTGCGCTCACTCTGCCGAGCCACCCGCCGCGAGTGCGGCTGGGGGTCTTGGAATGTGGTCATTGTTGAATACTCCGATACAAGTGGTGCTTGGCGATGTACTGAACGACACCATCGGGAACCAAATACCAGACGGGGAACCCCCGACTGACCCTGCTTCGACAATCCGTGGAGGATATCGCCAACGCCGGCACTTCTAGCGAGCTTACGCCCTGCTCGGGTAATCCACTAATGGCCAAGGTGTGACCTGGCCGTGAAACTGCTACGAAATGCGCGAGATTCCAGACGTCTTTGACGTCCTTCCACTCCATGATCTGAGCGACGGCGTCGGCGCCCGTGATGAAGAACAGGTCAGCGTCTGGGCGGGATTTGCGGATGTCCTTGAGGGTGTCCACCGTGTAGGTCGGGCCATTGCGCTCGATGTCGACGCGCGAGACGGTAAAGCGCGGATTCGCGGCCGTCGCGATAACGGTCATGAGGTATCGGTGCTCACCCTCGGTGACGGTGCGCTTCATCCAGGGCTCGCCCGTGGGCACGAAGATCACTTCATCGAGATCGAACTGCTGCTGAACCTCGCTCGCGGCGACGAGGTGCCCATTGTGGATCGGGTCGAAGGTTCCACCCATCACCCCGATACGGGCACGTCTCTGTGCTTGTTCAGCCATGCCCGGCTACTAGCTCAGTGACCCGCGCCGTGGGAGTCGTGGCTCTGGGAACCCGTCTTGTGGCTGTGCCGGTTGGAGACGTCACGGTAGCTCCACGTGACGAATCCGAGGACGACGAAGAAAGCGACGGCAATCGCAGCGAAGGCCCACGCAGGCATGATCAGCGGGGCGAGTTCCTCGGTCTCGGTCAGAACCTGGAGAAGCAGCGACATCATTTACTCCGTTCGAAGGGCTGTTCCATACTATCCGCGCACCTGCCCACTGCCGCGCACGATCCACTTGGTGCTGGTGAGTTCAGGCAGCCCCATCGGGCCGCGCGCGTGAAGCTTCTGAGTGGAGATACCCACTTCCGCTCCAAAACCGAACTCGCCGCCGTCCGTGAACCGTGTAGACGCGTTGACCATGACGACCGCCGAGTCCACCTCGGCGAGGAACCGCTCGGCTCGCTCTAGATCGTTCGTGATGATGGACTCGGTGTGGTGGGTGGAGTAAGTGCGAATGTGCTCGAGTGCGGCATCCAGGTCGTCGACGACCGCGACGGAGATGTCGAGCGACATGTGCTCGGTCGACCAGTCATCCTCGGTCACCGGCACGGAATCGGCGAACAGCGCGCGCGCTCGAGGGTCCGCATGGATGGTGACGCCAGCGTCCCTGAGACGACCAAGCACCGACGGCAGCAGTCGCTCCGCTGCGCTCGCGTGCACAAGAAGAGTCTCGAGCGCGTTGCAGACGCTCGGACGCTGGACCTTGGCGTTGTGGACAACCTCAACCGCCGTCTCGAGTGGAGCGGACTCATCGAGGTAGACGTGGACGACGCCCGCTCCCGTCTCGATGACGGGAACTGTCGACTCCGCGACGACCGAGTTGATGAGATTCGCGCTGCCGCGCGGGATCAGCACATCGACAAAACCCCGTGCACGCATGAGCTCGGTGGCTCCTTCGCGGCCGAACTCGTCGATCGTTTGTACGGACTCGATGGGCAGACCAGACTCCGCGAGGGCCGACTGTATAACCTCCACCAGCACCCGGTTGGTGTTCTCCGCCGCAGAGCCCCCACGAAGGACCACGGCATTGCCGCTCTTCAGGGCGAGCGCGGCGATATCGATCGTGACATTGGGTCGTGCCTCGTAAATGGCACCGACGACGCCGAACGGCACGCGCACCTGGCTCACGTTGAGACCGTTGGGTAGAACTGAGCCGCGGATGACTTGACCCACGGGGTCCGTGAGGCCGACGATCTCCAACACCGCAGTGGAGAGCGTGGCGAGCCGCTTCTCGTCAAGGCGTAGCCGATCCTGCAAGCCATCGCTCAGCCCGTTTTCGCGACCGTTCGCGAGATCGAGCTGGTTGGCGGGAAGGATCCGGCTCTCATTTCGCATGATCGCATCGGCGATCGCCTCGAGGGCACGGTTCTTCTGGCCAGCTGTTGCGGTCGCGAGAACACGTGCAGCTCCGCGGGCGGCGGAGAGCTTGTCGGTGAAGGCGGGAGCGAGAACGATGTCAGGCACTCTGCGAGCCTACCGAAGCAGCCTCGAACCAGGTGCCGAGATCGGCGCCGGCGAGGGCATCCGCTACCGACCCGGTCGAGGTGAGAAGCACGGGGATTCCCGCTGCTGCGGCGACCTTGGCCGCGGCGACCTTGGTACCCGCTCCTCCTGTGCCAACCCCCGCAGCCCCGATGTCCCCGAAGGTCACCTCGGCGAGGTCGTCATCGAACGCTACGGTCTCGATTTTGCGAGCTCCTGGCTCTGACGGAGGCGCCGTGTAGAGCGCGTCGATGTCGGACAGCAACACCAACACGTCGGCCGCGACGAGCACCGAGACGAGCGCGGCGAGGCGGTCGTTGTCGCCGAAGCGAATCTCCTGCGTTGCGACAGTGTCGTTCTCGTTGACGATCGGGAGAATGCGCAGCCCGAGCAGGCGTTCCATGGCGCGCTGGGCGTTGCTTCGGTGGGTCGGGTTCTCCATGTCGCCCGCGGTGAGCAGAATCTGACCCGCGACGATGGAATAGCGATCGAGACTTTCCTGATACCGGAAGATGAGCACGTTCTGCCCCACCGCTGCAGCAGCCTGTTGCGTCGCAAGATCCGTGGGTCGGCCGTCGAGCTTCAGGTACGGGATACCGGTCGCGATGGCACCGGACGACACGAGTATGACCTCGGATCCCCGTCCGTGGGCTGCGGCAAGGGCATCCACGAGGGCACCGATCTGGCCCACATTGGCACCGCTCACCGAAGAAGATCCGACCTTGACCACGATTCGTCGGGCGCGCGGGATGTCCGCACGCGACGTGACGCTATTCGCCACCCTCTTCGTCCTTCCTGACGGCGAATCCTTCGTCGTCAACCCACACGCCGGCCTCGCGCTCCGCTTCAAGTTCGGCGCGAGCGGCCGCCTTCGCGTCCATCCGCTCCAGGTAGCTCTGACGGCGCTCCTTGTAGGTGGCACGGGTGCGTTCTCCGAGCCGCTCGTCGGTGCCACGCGGGCTCGAAATGAGCTCGGCGGTAGACGAGAGGGTCGGCTCCCAGTCGAAGACACGACCTGCGATAGTGACGGATGATCCGGGCACGGCGCCGTGCTTGAAGAGTTCGTCCTCCACCCCGAGTTTCGCGAGACGGTCAGCGAGAAAGCCGACGGCCTCGTCGTTCTCGAAGTCGGTCTGGTAGACCCAACGCTCGGGCTTGTCGCCGAGGATCTCGAAGGTATCGCCGTAGGTACCACCGACGACCTTGACGGTGAAGTCCTTCTCATCAACTGCGCGCGGACGCATGACGATGCGCTGCGCGACGGGCTCGAGCGCCTTCGCCTCGCGGTCGGCACGCACAAGATCGGCGAGGGCGAAGGAGAGCTCTCGGAGGCCAGCTCGTGACACTGCCGATACCTCGAACACCCGGTAACCGCGCGCCTCAAGGTCCGGACGCACAAGGTCGGCAAGCTCGCGACCCTCGGGGATGTCGACCTTATTGAGTGCGATGAGCTGGGGGCGCTCGAGCAACGGCACCTGCCCCGCGGGCACGGGATATGCGGCGAGCTCACCCAGGATGACGTCAAGGTCGGTCAGCGGGTCACGCCCTGGTTCGAGAGTTGCACAGTCGAGAACGTGAAGCAGAGCCGTGCACCGCTCGACATGCCGCAGGAACTCGAGCCCGAGTCCCTTGCCCTCGCTCGCGCCCTCGATGAGTCCGGGAACATCGGCGATCGTGTACCGTGTCTCCCCCGACTCGACCACGCCGAGATTGGGGTGAAGGGTCGTGAAGGGATAGTCGGCGATCTTGGGCTTCGCGGCACTCATCGCGGCGATGAGGCTCGACTTGCCCGCTGACGGGTAGCCCACCAGGGCGATGTCGGCGACCGTCTTGAGCTCGAGCTTGATGTCACCCTCGAATCCGGGGGTGCCGAGGAGAGCGAACCCGGGAGCCTTGCGCTTCGTGGTCGCGAGCGCAGCATTGCCGAGTCCGCCCTGACCGCCGGGGGCGACGACGAGACGCATGCCGGGAAGGGCCATGTCCAGGAGCTCTGTGCCCTCGGCATCCTTGACGACCGTGCCAACGGGAACGGAGAGCACGAGCTCGTGGCCTGAGGTGCCACTCTTGTGATCGCCCTGACCAGGTTGTCCGTGTTCCGACTTTCGGTGGGGCGCTCGATGAAACCCCAGCAACGTCGTGACCTGCGGATCGCTCTCCAGCACGATGTCGCCACCGTTGCCCCCGTTGCCGCCGTCCGGCCCCGCAAGCGGCTTGAACTTCTCGCGCTTGACCGAGACGCAGCCGTTCCCGCCGTGACCCGCAAGCAGGTGGAGTGTCACCTGGTCGACGAACGTCGCCATGATGTTCTCCCAACTTCTGAGCTTAAAAGCGAAGAAGCGAGCCGAAGCCCGCTCCCCGCCGGTTGAGTTGCGGCTCAGCCGCGTAATACCTAGTCTGCTGCGACGATGT
>CAYZHZ010000136.1:4245-6826 GCA_964477625.1 uncultured Salinibacterium sp. | reverse complement strand
AGGTACTTCTCTGCCTTCTTGGCGACCTGGCGGGGGTCCTTGCTGTAGATCTCGCCGTTACGCGGGTTGTAGATGTCGAACACCATGATGAGCGTGCGCTCGGTGCGGAATGGGTCGACGTAAGCAGTCGTCACGTCAGGGATCAGCTGCATGTCCGATTCGTGGATGTTGGCGAACCCGCGGATGGACGAGCCGTCGAACAGCTGTCCGACCGAGAAGAACTCCTCGTCGACGGTGGATGCCGGGATGTTGAAGTGCTGCTGTACACCGGGAAGGTCGGTGAAGCGGATATCAAGGAACTTGACGTCGGTGTCCTTGATGAACTTGAGCACTTCGGAAGAATCACTGAACATGTGACGGAACTCCAATGGGCGTGGTGCGGATGGCTGCAGTCGCGGCCACTCACGAGGCTAGGCGGAGAGGATTTCGCGACTGTTCCGCAAATGTTTCGCGCAGGTTACGAGTGCGGGCGCTCGGTAGAATTGGCGGATGCCCGACCAGCCCGCACCCGCACCGGCGTGGCCCGGCCAGCACCTCGGTCTCCCCGCCGAAGGACCACGCTCGATAGCGCGATTCGGTCGGCGGCTCGTCGCGCTCGCGATCGACTGGGGCTCGGCGGTGCTCATCTCCATCGTGTTCTTCAACTACGAGGCGTGGGCGACGCTCGCCGTATTCGCGGTGGCGCAGTTCGTCTTTCTGCTCACGCTCAACGGCTCGGTGGGGCACATCGCCCTCGGCATGCGAGTAGTGCCGGTGGCGGGGGGATACCTGGGTGCCTGGCGGCCGTTCGCGCGCACCATCCTGCTGTGCCTCGTCATTCCGGCTGTCATTTGGGACCGCGACCAGCGTGGCATGCACGATCGCCTGATCGGCACCGTGCTCGTGCGACGCTAGCCGTCGGTCAGCGAGGGCGCGGCGCGCGCGCCTTGTACGGGTCGATACCCTTCGGAATCGGGAGGCCATTCTTGCCGAGGGAGTTCAGGCGGTTGGACACCGCGATGACCTCCGGCTTGCGGAGCACCGACTTGAGCCGACGCAGCTCACTGGGAAGTTTGTAGAGAGGTACCGAGTCGGCGTCTGGCCCCACGTAGACAAAGTTGACGGGCACGTTGGGGAGGATGCGTACGACGTTGCGGCGCTCTTCCTCGAGCATGCGCTGGGTACGGCTGCGCGGCCCCTCGCCGATCAGGGCAACACCCCCGCGACCCACCGCACGGTAGACCGCGTCTTGAGTCTTCGGGCTCACGTTGACGGGCATCTCGCTCGCGGTCCAGCCGCGACGCAGGGAACTCTTGAGCACCGCACCCACTGCCCCCGGCTGCCCGCTGATCTGCGAGTAGGCAGCCTTCTCAGCCCGACGACCCAGCACGATCAGGAACGCGAGTATGCCGCCCAGCAGGCCGGAGACGATGTACAGAACGAATCCGAGCACCTGGTCGGCCGACAGCAGGAAGGCGAGCACGACACCCACGAGAACTGGCAGCAGGAAGGCGAGCAGGAAAAACCAGATCGCCAGGTTGTCGTACCGGATGGTCATCTTGAAGACCTGGTACATCTGCTTCAGCCGACCTGGCTCCTTCGGAGCGACCGCGGTGCTGTTTTGGGTTCGTGCCATGTACCTAGGATACGGCCTGAGGCGAGACCGCCTGAGCGAAGCCGAGCGACTCGTCTGCGAGGTGTGAGAGGTGGTCGGGTATCGTCAACCCCTTGGCGATCATTGAGCGTGCCCACAGGCGGCCCGCTCGATAACTCGAGCGTACGAGTGGTCCACCCAGCACTCCCAGGAACCCGATTTCCTCGGCCTCCTCGTTGATCTCTAGGAACTCTTGCGGCTTGACCCACCGGTCGACCGGGAGATGCCTCGCACTCGGTCTGAGGTACTGAGTGATCGTGATGATGTCCGTCCCGGCGTCATGCAAGTCCTGTAGCGCCTGACTGATCTCCCGTCGTTCCTCGCCCATGCCCAGGATGAGGTTCGATTTTGTGATGAGACCGGCCCGCCGCGCCTGCGAGATGACATCGAGCGAACGCTCGTAACGAAAGGCGGGGCGGATGCGCTTGAAGATGCGCGGCACCGTCTCGACGTTGTGGGCGAACACCTCGGGGCGTGAATCGAATACCTCGCCGAGCAGGTCGGGATTGCCCGAGAAGTCGGTCGCGAGTATCTCCACCCCTGTGCCCGGGTTGAGAGTGTGGATCTGACGTACCGTCTCGGCGTGCAGCCACGCGCCCTCGTCCGGGAGATCGTCGCGAGCGACTCCGGTGACCGTCGCATAGCGCAGGTTCATTCGAACCACCGACTCGGCGACGCGGCGCGGCTCGTCCCGGTCGTACTCAGCAGGCTTCCCCGTGTCGATCTGGCAGAAGTCGCAACGACGCGTGCACTGACTCCCGCCGATGAGGAAGGTCGCTTCGCGATCCTCCCAACACTCGTAGATGTTCGGGCACCCCGCCTCCTGGCACACGGTGTGGAGGTTCTCGTCTTTCACGAGGGAATGCAGCTGCTGGTACTCGGGGCCCATCTTGGCGACCGTGCGTATCCACTCGGGCTTGCGTTCGATGGGCGTCTGATCGGATTGGA
>CAYZHZ010000136.1:0-4235 GCA_964477625.1 uncultured Salinibacterium sp. | reverse complement strand
GGCGTCTGAGCGTTGCGCACATCAAGACGCAGCAGCTTTCGGTCGCCGACCTGGTTCGCGGGCGCGTGGCTCAACGAGTCACCGCCGTAAAATCTTCTGTGAAGCACTCCCTGACGATCGGTACGACATCGCTCGGCGAGACCTCGCGTCCGAGCACTCGCGAGATCGATGTCACGCCGGCGTCACGGATTCCGCACGCGACGATTTTCTCGTAGGGCTCGAACGAGTTGGAGCAATTGAGTGCGAAGCCGTGCATCGTGACGCCTTCCGCGACGCGGATGCCGATTGCTGCGATCTTGTCGTCACCGATCCACACGCCCGACCGCCCGTCCACTCGCGTGCCTTCTACGCCTAGTCGCGCGAGAACGGAGATGAGAATGCCCTCCAATCGACGGACATAGCCGACGACATCCACGGGCTCGCTCAGACGCAGTATCGGGTAGCCCACGAGTTGCCCTGGACCGTGCCACGTGATCTTGCCGCCGCGGTCGACGTCGATCACCGGGGTGCCGTCGGTGGGCCGTTCCGAATCGTCCGTGCGCTTGCCGGCGGTATAGACCGATGGATGCTCGAGAAGAAGGAGAGTGCCGGGGGAGGTTCCTTCCACCACGGCACGGTGGGTTGCGCGCTGAAGCTCGAGAGCTCGAATGTACGGCACGGAGTTGGCGCTTAGCCCCGTGACGACGATGTCGATCACCCATGAAGTCTATGCCGACCCCAGCAGCGCACCACCACTCCTCACATCATGAGAATCTCGCGATGTATCCACACCGTCAGGACCGTCCAAGAACCTGGCTGGCAGCGAGGGTCAGTGTGGTCTTCATGAGCGTGACCACCATGACGAACCCGTCGACCCCGTCGACCCCGACGACCTACGGCGGCTACCGGCTGGTTCGACGACTGGGCCACGGCGAGCACGCCACGGTGTATCTCGCCTACCCGGACGTCGACTCGGCACCAGCGGGTCCTGTCGCGGTCAAGATATTTGCGCCGGAGACTGCAGGTGACATCGTCATGACCGAAATCGAGGCGCTCAGTCGCGCATCGGGAGAGCACTGCGTTGCACTCCTCGATCTCGCAACAGGCCTCGACGGTGGCCATGCCCTCGTCCTAGAGCGACTTTCGGGCATCTCTCTGGCACGTCTGCTCGCTGAGCGAGCACGCTTGCGCGTGGGGGAGGCCATCACCGTACTTGCTCCGCTCTCGGGGGCACTCGCGCGCCTGCATCGTGCCGGCGTCGCCCACGGGAAGATTCGTACCGACGCGATCAGGTTCGATGGGGATGGACGGCCGGTGCTTCTCGGCTTCGGTTCGGCGCGATTGTTCCCGTCCGACCTGCCTGCGGCTCGACTGGATGGGGAGCTCGCGGTGGCTGAGGACCGTGATCGATTTGCCGATGTCGTTCGATCTGTGCTTCTCACCGTCCAGGACGAGGGCGCGGCCGCGTTACTCGATTGGCTGTCCACAGCGAACCGGGATTCTCGGTGGTGTGAGGAACTTGAGAATCGATTGTTCGTACTCGGTGCACCATCATCCATCGATCTGGATGCCCGAGGCGAACCCGCGCCAGAGGTGCCGTCGCGCGCACTGACCGCCGCGCCACACATGTCGCGCAACCGGGAAGCTTCGCGCCCACGGAGCGCACCACCCGGATTGGCCATACTGGGCATTTCGGATGATCTTGCCGACGTCGCCCGCACAGTAATTCACCGCTCCCTCCGATCACTGCGCGGGGTACGCCGGCGGCTGTGGATCACTGCAGGAGCGGTGGTCGTCGCGCTCGTCGTCGCTCTCGCTGTCGTGGTGCCCGATACCTCCGAGCGCCCCGCCACACACGCTGCGGCAACCGACGGGCAGCGAGATCGGTCCGGCGGCCATACGACGGGCCGGCACATAGCGACGACGGATGATCCGATCGAGGCGCTCTCGGAACTTCTCGTTACGCGGGAGAGGTGCTACCTGGATCAGTCGATTCTCTGTCTCGATGCGGTCGCGCAACCCGGATCTTCAGCGCTAGATATCGATCGCCAGGGCATCCGCTCGCTGTCTGCGGGCAATATCGTCGTGGCCGAGCCGATCGGGACTGATCGGCTCGTTGTTATCGAACGACTTGGTGCGACTGCTCTCGTTGCCGTTGAGTCACCCCACGACGGCGAACCGGCCTCGTTCCTTCTCATGAAGGGCGAGGCCGGTTGGCGGATCAGGGACTACCTAGAGGAATAGCGCGTCTCTGTCGTCAGATACCGAGCTTGGCGGCGAAGTCGCCGGCTTCGAGGCGGTCCTTGACGGCGACGAGGAAGCGCGCTGCATCGGCACCATCGACAATCCGATGATCGTAGGAAAGCGCAAGGTAGACCATCGAGCGGATTGCGATGGCGTCCCCGCCGTTGTCGCTCACGACGACGGGTTTCTTGGTGACGACACCCGTGCCGAGGATGGCGGACTGAGGCAAGAATACGATCGGGGTGTCGAACAACGCGCCGCGCGAACCCGTGTTGGTGAGCGTGAACGTGCCACCAGCGAGCTCGTCGGGCTTGAGCTTGTTGTCGCGCGTGCGCTCCGCAAGGTCGGCGATCTGCGTGGCGAAGCCCGCGAGGTCGAGGGCCGCCGCGTCCCGAATCACCGGCGTAAGCAGACCGCGCTCGGTGTCCACCGCGATGCTGATGTTCTCCTGAGCTGGGTAGACGATGGAATCGCCGTCAATGGTTGCGTTGATGATTGGGTATGCCGCGAGTGCTTCCGTCGCTGCCAGAGCGAAGAACGGGAGGAACGAGAGCTTCGTGCCGGTCTTCGCGTGGAACGCCGCCTTGACTTGGTCGCGGTACTGCGCGACAAGCGTGACATCCACTTCGACGACCGACGTCAGCTGTGCCGACGACTGCATCGAAATCACAGCACGCTCCGCAATCACCTTACGCAGGCGAGACATCGGCACGCTGGTGCCGCGCAACGCGGAGACTTCGAGGGGCTTAGCTGTCGACGCGGCAGGAGCGGCGCCAGCAGCGGGCGCGGACACCGCGGACAGGATGTCCTGCTTACGGATCCGGCCGCCCACACCCGTTCCGGAGACCGACGCCAGGTCGACGCCCTTCTCGTGCGCGAGCTTGCGCACGAGCGGAGTGATATATCCAGCGTGCGCATCGCCAGCTGAGGTCGGGGTAGCCGGAACGGCGGCAGCTGCCTCGGGCGCCGGTGCGGCAGGCTGTGCGGCGGGCCCTTGGGCTGCCGGGGCCTCCTGCGCGGGTGCCGGGTCGGGGGTAGGTGCCGGAGCGGGGGGAGCGGCGGCGGCGGGCTCCTGGGGCGCGGGCGCTTCGGTGGAAGGGACCTCGGCGGGAGCGGGAGCTTCGGCTGGCGTAGCGGGGGCTTCTGCGACCGGAGCGGCCTGTGCCTCGTCCGCGGCCGTAGGCGCCGGGGCCTCGGCGACCGGAGCCTGGGCGGCCGGAGCCTCGGCGGGAGCGGAAGTCGGCGCCGGAGCCTCGGCGGGCGCACCAGCCCCGTCACCGATCGTCACGAGTGCGGTGCCGACCTCGACAGTCTCATCCTCGGCAACGAGGATGGCCTCGATCACGCCCGCGACAGGCGATGGAATTTCGGTGTCGACCTTGTCCGTCGAGACCTCAAGCAGAGGCTCGTCGACCTCGACCCGGTCGCCGACCTTCTTGAGCCAGCGGGTGACCGTTCCCTCGGTGACACTCTCTCCGAGTGCAGGAAGGTTGACGGATTCGCTCATCAGTGATGCTCCTTTATGACGCTGCTGCGTTATCTAGCTTAGTTCTGGCTCACATCGCATGGAGGGGCTTGCCCGCCAACGCGAGGAAAGCCTCACCGAGTGCTTCGTTCTGAGTGGGGTGGGCGTGGAGGAGTGGGGCTATGTCTTCCGGGTAGGCCTCCCAGTTCACCGCCAACTGTGCCTCGCCGATCAGCTCGCCAACGCGTGCACCGATCATGTGCACGCCGACCACGGGACCGTCGTTGACGCGCACGACCTTGACGGACCCTGACGTGCCAATGATGTGGCTCTTCCCGTTGCCAGCAAGGTTGTAGTCGTAGGCGGTGACGTTCTCGGCACCGTACTTCTCGTTGGCCTTTGCCTGGCTCAGTCCGACCGACGCAACTTCCGGGTCGCTGTACGTGACCTTGGGGATGTTCACGTCCTCGATGACAACAGGGGACAACCCTGCGATCTCCTCCGCGACGAAGATGCCCTGCTGGAAACCGCGGTGCGCGAGCTGCAG
>CAYZHZ010000135.1:0-6903 GCA_964477625.1 uncultured Salinibacterium sp. | reverse complement strand
TGGTGCGAGGTGGCACATCGTGGAACAGGGTCGCCGTAGCGACCCTCGAAAGTCCACCGTACTAGGCCGAGCTCACCTCGGGCGCTTCGTTACGTGTAGTCAGCTCGTCACCGAGAACGGTTCGAGACTCGCCGCGGCTGCTGTCGTCACGACGCGCGTGAGCTCGTCGAGCAGCGCAGAGTCGAGGTTCCAGCGCTGCCAGTGCAGAGCCACGTCAACCGGATGCCCGGGCGCGAGCTCCACAAGATCCCCGGTCGACAGCCCCGCCGCCGACTGCTGATCGGGCAGCATGCCCCACCCGAGACCCAGCAGCACGGCGGACGCGAACTCGGCCGAGGTGGGAACGAAATGCCGCGGCGACACGGGCTCCCGCCCCAGTCGCGCACGCAAAAATCCTCGCTGAAGGCCGTCCTTGCGGTCGAATTCGACGAGGGGCGCACGCTCGAGATTGCTCAGATTAGTCAGCTCGTGGACCGCCGCGAATTCGGGTGAAGCGACCGCGCGGTACCTCATGACACCCAGCGGAGTGCTGGTGCAGCCCTGTACCGCACGCCGCTCGGAGGTCACCGCCGCAACGACGGCGCCCGTGCGCAACAGAGTGGATGTGTACTCCTGGTCGTCGCGCAGAATGTCGAAGAGCACCCCGGTTGTGCGGTGCGCGTCGGCGAGCGCAGGCAAGAACCACGTCGCGAGGGAGTCGGCATTCACCCCCACCGCGAGTGCGGGAGCCGCGCCGGCCCGCTCGAGCCCGCGATCGAGGTCGTGGCCGAGCAACTGCACCTGTTTGGCGTAGCGCACGATCACCTCTCCCGCCTCGGTCACGGTCGCGGGGCTGCCGCGCCGCACGAGCACCTGCCCGGCGTCGGCCTCCATGGCTTTCACGCGCTGGGAGACGGCGGACGGGGTGATGTGCAGACGACGGGCCGCGGCGTCGAATGATCCTTCTTCGATGACCGCAACGATGGTGTCGAGATGCGGAAGTTGCAGCATTAGCGCTCCTAATGTTCCATCAGAAACCTTAGTTGGACTTATGGATGCTGCGAGCCATAGCTTTACCGTCGTGGATGCATCCCTCACCGTCGTCATCGGCACCCTACTCGCCGGCCTGCTCACGGGCCTCGGCCTCATCGTCGCGATCGGGGCCCAGAACGCCTACGTGCTGCGGCTGGGCATCACGGGACCGGCCCGGGCCGTGCTCGTCGCCGTGACGATCTGCGCCGTCTCTGATCTGCTCCTGATCCTCGCGGGCGTGCTCGGCATCGGAGTTCTCGTCGAGAAGGTGCCCGTCGCGCTCATCGTGCTTCGCATCGTCGGCGCCGCATTTCTCATCGTCTACGGGATCATGGCCGCACGACGGGCGCTGCGACCGCAAGCGCTCACGATCGAGACCGACTCGGGCGGCGGTAGCTCTGTTCGCGGGGGCGTGGCGACTGCGACATCCGTTTCCCTGCGCACCGTTGCCCTCACGACGGTCGCGTTCACGTGGCTCAACCCCCACGTGTACCTCGACACGCTGCTCTTCCTCGGGTCGGTCGCCAACCAGCAGCCGGGTGAGCTGAGGTGGGTGTGGGCCGCGGGGGCGATGGCGTCGAGCATCCTCTGGTTCTTCTCGCTCGGATTCGGCGCGCGCTACCTGAGGCCCGTTTTCGCCAAGCCGGCTGCGTGGCGCGTGCTCGATTCGATCATCGCTGTGGTCATGATCGGGCTGGGTCTCAAGCTCGCCATCTGGGGATGAGCATGTACCCAAACTGGTTGTCCAGTGTCAACTGGTTGACACCTCGGCCATCCGGGCGTAAACCGGAATAATGACCGACACAGCGCAGAAGACGGCGTCCCCGGCATACGAGTACGCCCCGCCCCACCCCCGCACCGACGAGCTCATCGCCTACGAAGAATCTCTCCCCGTCGAACTGCGGCGCATCAATCGCACTGGCACGATCTGGTTCGCGGCCGCGATCATCGCGATAGGCATCCCCCTCGCCGGGCTGCTGGCCGCGGGCTGGAGGCCGCACGACCTCCCCCTCATCGCAGGCGCCGCTTGGTGGGTCGGCTCGGCCCTGACAATGCTCGGCATCGCGGGATTCGCGTGGGCCGGATGCCCGGTGCTCGCGTGGCCAGCAGCGCAGGCCTACCGCCAGAAGTCGCTCTGCATCCGAGGCGGGGTCGGGCTCTACTTCGCCGGCACCGTGATCGCCGCCGTCGCGATGCTGTCGGTGTAGGGCGCCGGTTCGCTGGCAGGCGTGGGACTCGTTCCCGTGCTCTTCGACGGTTCCGGTCGGGTCCTTGACCTTGGGCGAACTCAACGGCTTCACTGTGCGGCGCGAGGGCACCCAGGGCGAGACCGACAGGTGCCGGCGCGCTATGCCTGCAGCGAGTCGAGCAGAAAGAGCAACGCGCGGGCATATGCAGCAGAAGGGCTGCTCGCATCGAAGGAGTGCTGGGCGCCCTCGATGAGTACGTCGACCGTGAACTGCTCGTCACGCGCAGTGAGGGACCGGAACGTCGCGCCTAGCTTGCCGCGCAATTGATGCTCGTGGGGTAGCCACAGCGCGTCCTCGAGGGCAACCGAGTCGAGCGCCCACTCGGTGGTGCCGTTGAACCCCAGAACGGTGCCGGTGGAGTACTCGTGTGCCTCCACGGTCATGTCGCTGAGGATGAAGACCTCGTCGTCGGCCTCGACCCGGTCGATGAGGAAGGCGTCACCCGCCGCCGGATGCCACACGAGACCGGAGTCACGCAGAGCGCGAGCGAGTTCGGCGGACAGCATCCCACCAGTACACCACTAAGCCATGCGGTGAGCGCTAGCCGATCGTCGTGCCAAACGCCAGACCGAGGAGGTAGGTCACGCCCGCAGCCCCGAAACCGATCGCCAGCTGACGCACCGCCCGCTTGAGAGGAGAGGCCCCCGACAACAGACCCACGACGGCACCGGTGCCCAGCAAGGCGAGACCGACAAGCGCCGACGCGATCACGACAGCGGTGAAACCCGACGCTCCGAACAGGTAAGGAACGACGGGGATGAGCGCGCCCGACGCGAAAAAGCAGAAGCTCGCGAAAGCGGCACCCCAGGCGGTCCCGACCGTGTCGGATTCGTCGTCCGAGTCGTCCACGGCGGAATCCGACTCCAGGTGCAGCGACCCCAGAACCTCGGCCGCGCGAGCCTGCGCGTGCGCCTCGGACATCCCACGAGCACGGTAGACGAGCGCGAGTTCGTTGGCGTCGACATCCAAGTCGGGCAGGGCCGTGTGCGACTGCGGATCGGGTTTGGCCGCATCGATGAGCTCCCGCTGCGAGCGCACCGACACGTACTCCCCTGCCCCCATCGACAGTGCACCCGCGAGCAGACCGGCAAGACCCGTGAACAGCACCGTCGCCGTCGACACCCCGGTCGCGCCGATACCCAATACGAGCGCGAGGTTCGAGACAAGGCCGTCGTTAGCGCCGAACACCGCGGCCCGAAACGTGCCCGAGATGCGCAGACGACCCCGAATGGCGAGCCCGCGCACAACCTCCCCGTGGATGCGCTCGTCGGCAGCCATCGCGTCCGTCGCGTCAACATCCGTGTCGTATGGCGATCGCGCCTCGGCGCGCTGCGCGAGCGCGAGAACCCACACCGAACCGAAACGACGGGCAAAGAACCCGAGGATGCGCGTGCGCAGGTCACCCCGGCGCGGCTCGCCCACATCATCCCCGAGCAGGTCAAGCCAGTGCTGCTCGTGCCGACCCTCCGCCTCGGCGAGCGCGAGCAGAATCTCCCGCTCGCCACCCTCCCGACGCGCCGCCAGATCGCGGTACACGGCGGCCTCGGCGCGCTCATCGGCAAGGTACTGACGCCACCGGCGAATGTCCGCCCTGGTGCGAGGGCGGGCATCGGGGCTGGAGGGGGGCACGGCATTGCCCACGGTGTTCGGCATGGTGCGGATCCTTCGGTTCTCGGATCCGGCAGAAGAAACGCGGGGTCGCGACGCTCCGGCCAGATCACTCACTGACCGAAGGTCTCGTTCGCCCGACCTCGGTCGGGTGGAGCACCGGGCCGTCGTCGTGACGGCCAGTATGTCGATGTCTCGCGCATCCACGGATCGAAACCCGCGGGGGGAACTACTCCCCTTCGTTAGCTACCAGAGTAGCGGATGCCCCACCCGACGCTCCACGTCTCCCCGGCCTCCAGCCACTTCAGTCCCTCACCCGAGTTGAGCGCGTCCGGCGGTGCCGTCATGGGCTCCACCGCCACCGCGAGCCCGGGCTCGCCGTCGCGCAACCCGGCACCACCGCTGCGCTTCGGGAAGGTCGTCGTCGTGTAGACCTGCACGTACCCGTGCGCCGAGTCCTGAACGAGGTGAACAGCACGCCCATCCGGCGCGGTGAGGCTCGCACTCACGCCGTCGATGGTGTGTACGCCACCGAAGGCCGTGTCGAGCTGCAGTTCGCTCACCAGGCGACCCTGGCGCAAGTCGTAGTCGCCGTCGACCGCGACCTCGGCGAGCGGGTTGAGCCGGTCATCCACGTCGAAACGCGTGTCGGCGTGCACGGTCAGCACGAGCTCATCAGGATCGGCGTCGCCGATAGTGAGGAACGGGTGCGTGCCGAAGGCGATGGGTGCCCTGGCGTCGCCGTCGTTTCGCGCACCGTGGGTGACGTGCAGAGCGCCGTCAGTCACGGTGTACCGCACCGTCGTTTCGACGCGGAACGGGTAACCGTGCTGCGGGAAGATCGTGGCACCCAGCTCGACCGAGTCGGCGGCGTGTTCGATGAGGCGATAGCCGGTGAAGCGCAGCAGCCCGTGGAGGGCGTTGCCGCGCGCGGGCTCCGTGATGTCGAGCTGCTGCTCGACGCCGTCCAACCTCCAGCGCCCATCGGCGACTCGGTTCGGCCACGGCGCGAGCACGATGCCGCAACCCGAGGGTGGCAGCGCCGTCTCTGGGTAGGTCTCCGCGAGGTGCACGCCGTGGACCGTGAACTCGCGCAGCGCCGCCGCGAGCTGGGTGACCGTCGCGCTCGTCGAGCCGGACGTGATCGTGTACTGGTCGCCTGTCGCTGCCTTCACCCGGCCAGCCTAACGTCGAGTCCGAGACGCTCGAGACCGCGCAGGGTGGGGCTCGCATCATCCGCGTCGCCCGCCGTCACGAGCGTGTCGAACGCCGCGATCGGTGCAACGACGGCGAGTTCGGTGCGACCGATCTTGGTCGCATCGGCGATGATCACGTGCCTGCGCGAGACGGCGAGAGCGCGAGACTTGATCTCGGCTTCGGCGAGGTTGACGTTAGTGACGCCGTCGGCGGGATGCACGCCGTTGCAGCCGATGAACGCGCTGTCGAGCCGCACCGAATCCAGCAACGGGGCCGCGAACGGGCTCACGAGCGAGTGCTGCAGGGCGCGCAGGGTGCCGCCCGTGACGACGACGGTGAAGCGGGGAATCGCTGCCTCGAGTTCAAGGGCGATCGTCAATCCGCACGTCACGACGGTTACGTCGTGTAGTTCGCGTCGTGCGACGAGCGCCCGAGCCAAGGCCATTCCGGTGCTGCCGGCATCGACGTAGATGCTTTCCCCGCTCGCGACGAGGGATGCCGCTGCGACGCCGATCGCCCGCTTGGCGGCCGCATCGCGGTCGAGGGCCGTCTCGAGCGAAGGCTCGCGCAGGGCCGCCGTCGGCATTGCGCCCCCGTGCACCCGCACGACCGCACCCCGCCGCTCGAGCTCGCTCAGGTCGCCGCGGATCGTGACGTCACTGACCCCGAGTTCATCGGCGGCGTCGGTGACCCGCACGAATCCACGCTCCTCAATGAGTCGTACGAGGTGCTGCCGCCGCGCCTGTGCCATACTTTCGCTTTCTTTCGAAAAGACAAGGGTATCTTTCGATATCGTAATGTCATGGCTCCCGCTGTCACGACCCTCACGGGCGGAATCACCCGACACGACGCAACCCTCGCCGACGGTCGAGACCTCATCTACTACGACGACGCCGACACCACGCTGAGCGCGGAGCGCGCCATGGATGCCCGCGCGCTCGATCCCCGTCCCGCAACCGCCACCATGCGCCAGGACCCCCTCACGGGCGAATGGATCTCGATCGCCGCCTCCCGCCAGAACCGCGTCTTCCTCCCACCCGCTGACCAGGATCCGCTCGCCCCGGCGACCCCCGACAACCCGAGCGAGGTGCCCGACAACTACGACGTCGTCGTGTTCGAGAACCGCTCCCCCTCGTTCGGCCCCGATCTAGGGCCGGTCGAGACGAGCGGGATCGGGCTCGGGCGCACGCAGCCCTCGCACGGTCGCTGCGAGGTCGTGTGCTTCAGCCCGGCGCACGAGGGCTCATTCGGTTCCCAGACGCGCTCCCGCGCTCGCACCGTGATCGAAGCGTGGGCGGATCGCACCGCCTTCCTCTCCGCGCTCCCGGGCGTGGAGCAGGTGTTCCCGTTCGAGAATCGGGGTGAGGCGATCGGCGTCACCCTGCATCATCCGCACGGGCAGATCTACTCCTACCCGTACATCACGCCGCGCACGCAGCGACTGCTCGCGTCGATCGATCAGTACGGTGGATCGCTGCAGCACGACATTCTCGAATTCGAGCGGTCCTCCGAGCGAGTGGTGCTCAGCGGCGACCACTTCACGGCGTACGTTCCGTTCGCTGCCCGCTGGCCGATCGAGGTGCACCTCATGCCGCACCGGCACGTCACCGACTTCGCCGCGACGACGGCGGCCGAGCGGGACGAGCTGTCTGAGCTGTACCTGCGGCTGCTGCGCGGCATCGACGAGCTTTACGACACCCCGACCCCGTACATCGCGGCATGGCATCAGGCGCCCGCCTCTCGGCCCGATGTTCGACTGACGCTGCAGCTCACCTCCCCCCGCCGGGCGGAATCTAAGCTGAAGTACCTGGCTGGCTCCGAGAGCGCCATGGGCGCG